>CAZZVO010000155.1:0-9612 GCA_964657505.1 uncultured Mucilaginibacter sp. | reverse complement strand
TAAAGTGGTGTTGTGATTTAAAGTAATTTCTGGTGTTTTTAAATTCAAATACAGCGATTTTTTAAAGTTGATAGATCGTACAACGACAGTATCACCATAAATCTCAGCTTCCACTCCACTTACTGTAGCTAGCTTAAAACCTTTGTCGTAAAATGATCCGCAGTAGTCGTTTAAATCGGTTTTTTTTAGTTTAGGAGGCTTTCCAATCAGCTTAAAAAGTAACTTGGTTTTAGTTAGGAAAGATAATTTACCATTAATTTTGGCAGATTTTAAACTGATATATTCTGAACTTGCTACTTTCGGATTTTGTGGAGATGTATGAGGTTTCGCAAAGTTTACTTGTGCATCAGTGTAAAACCCGTTTAAAACAGTTGCCGCAAAACAAATGGTCAATAATTTTTTCATGCTTCTTTTACCGTGGTATTTCTAACTTTTGAATAATCTGATTTACCACTTCATCCGGCGTTACACCTTCCATTTCTTTATCCGGCGATAACATAATCCGATGGCGCAAAACAGCAGGCGTTACAAAAATCAAATCATCAGGTGTAACAAAATCCCTTCCGTTAATAGCTGCAATTGCTTTGGCCGCGTTTACAATAGCCAACGAAGCACGCGGCGAACCACCCAAATAAAGTGATTTGCTGTTGCGTGTTTCGTAGATAATCTTGGCCACAAACTCTAACAGTTTGGGTTCAACATGCAAATTCCTGACTTGGTTTCGATAGTTTTCTATCTGCAATGCTGTTAATATCGGTTTAATTTCATCCAGTTTTTCGGATGTTTTTTGCTGATGATGTTGCTGCAAAATCGCCGTTTCTTCTTCCAGCGAAGGATATTTCACTTCAATCTTGAACAAAAACCGGTCGAGCTGTGCTTCCGGCAAACGGTACGTTCCTTCCTGGTCAATTGGGTTTTGCGTTGCCAGGATCACAAACGGTTCCTGCATCGGATAAGTCTGGCCATCGATCGTAATTTGCCGTTCTTCCATCACTTCAAACAAAGCTGATTGTGTTTTTGCTGGCGCACGGTTAATCTCATCCACCAAAATTACATTGCCGAAAATTGGGCCTTGTTTAAACTCAAATTCGCTTTGTTTTGGGTTGAAAACCGAAGTGCCCAACACATCAGAAGGCATCAAATCGGGCGTAAATTGTATTCGTGAAAAACCGGCATCAATACATTTGGCAATTAATTTTGCGGTTAATGTTTTGGCCACGCCAGGCACGCCTTCAATCAACACATGTCCGTTGGCTAAAATTCCGGCAATCAGCAACGTAATCATTTCCTGCTGACCCACTACTATTTTTGCCAGTGCATTTTTTATTTCGGTTACAGATTGGTTTAATTGCGTGAGATCTGTCCTCGGGTTAAATATTTCTTCTTCCATTATAAGCGTGATTGCTTGTAAAATTGTTCTGTTAGATAATTGAGTTGGATTAATTCCTGGTCGCTGATTTTTTTACCCGTTTGAACGTAATTAATGTACTTAAAAATTTGTCCGATCATATCAGCATTAACCCCAGATTTACTAATTAGCGTTTGCATCAATTCATGGTTTAAAACATTCGTTTTCAATTGATAACGAATTCGCACATGCTCTAAAAAGAAAGTAACTTTTTTAGAAGCGATGTTTAAATTGTTGCGTTGCTGATAATACAATTGGCCTACAACTTTTACAAAATCCACCGTGGTATTTTGCAGCGGATCGGCAATTGGAATGATGCGCTGCCGACGTTTCATCTCGTACAACACGAAAAAAAGCAGGCTAAAAAGCGCAATAAAATAAGCCCATTTTAGTTCAGGATGACTTAAAAAAACACGCATCGGCGAATCTTCAGCACCTTCTGCACCGGCTGTTAAATATTCGTCCCAAATAATTTCCCCTTTTGGGTTGAGGTACGAAAGTGCTTTGGAAGCGTAATCATTTCCCCGCGGTTTCAGCAAGTTGTAGTTGATAAAATAATCAGGACTTGGCATCAAATACAAAAAGCCTTTTCCGAAACTGTAACGGATAAAGTTGCTGTGGTTATACTGATTTTTGCCGAGGACGACCGCGCGCAAAGTATCAAACTTACTAAAATACTGGCCGCCAATTTGCCGGTCGAAAGTATAAGTTTGAGCAGGATTTAAAGCCGGATTAGTAAAATTGATCTTTGTTTTTTTAGTTAAAGAAAGCGTTTGCTCACTGTTGATTTTCAGCTTTAAGGTATCGCGCAAAAAATTGTTCATGTAAAAAGAGGCGATAAAAACAGCATTGCCTTTTTTAATGTACTTGATCAGCTCGTTGTAATCATCCTCGTAGATGTTGGCGCGGTAAGCGATTAAAATATAACTGCCTTTTTGGTAATCGTTATCAACCAAAGTATTATAAACTGCCTGCCTGCTGCTGCGGATAGTTGCGCCCGGAAAAATATCTTTTAACTGATGATAAAGCACAAAAGTGCCATAAGGAATCTTATCTGTGTTGAGGTAAGTCGGTTTCCAATCTACCGGTTTTGGGCGGTTGTATTGCAGTACGCAATAAGCGATCAGCAGCAAAAAACCAATAATCAAATAAATTTTAAGGTCTCTCACTTCAGTTTTGGGTTGAATTGCTGAAATGAATTTCTAATCTGCTGAAAATCAGTTTGATCAACCTTAAAATCTCCGTACCAAACGTATTCAAACTGCCGCGTTAACAAACCAAATTTTTGCTGCTGCTCCGGGTTTTGTATTTCTTGGAGATAAGCCAGATTGGTTTTATCGGTTTTCCATTGAATTGCGCCCGCATCGCTCAACTTTTTCAAACAGTTTAAATAGAGTAAACGAACAGCCAGCCTGAAGTTTCGGTTGGCAATGGCTTTTTCAATTTCATCATCAAAACTAATTTCATGAATATTTTCTAAAGATTCGCTGCATGGAATTTCTGCAGTACTTGTTTTACCGCTGAAAATTTGCATTATGTCCATGCCAGTCAGTTTGAAAATCATAAAAACCAACGCACCGGCACCCAGAATGATGAACAGTAAATTAATAATACTTCCGGTAACGCGGCCAGACATTAGTTCATCTACATAATTCCAAAACCAAATCTGGAGCCGATCCCATAAAGAAAGTTCTTCGCCAGGAGTGGTATCATATTTAAACTCGCGCTGCTGCCGGTATTCATTCAAGGAAACAACATTAAATTGCCGTAGTTGAATTTTACTGCTATCCGTCCGCAAAACTGCAGCAGCTTTTTTTACCACAGGTTTTGAGGCGATAAAAGAAGCATTCAGCAACAAGCAAAAAAACAGGAACACTATTCTAAACATCGGTCAATAATCTTCTTTTGGCAAACCAGCATCCGGATCATTATTGCCGAAATTATTGATCCTGCCCATCAAACCGGTTCCTTCTTTTTGTTCATTCAAACTAAAATAACACAAAGCGGCTGTGATGGATGGAAGTATCAAAAATACCTGGCAAAGTGCGGAGATAATGGTGGTAAGCATCAAAGCAGAGGAAGTTGGATGTACCCTCGACAAAAACATGGTACCAACCGTAAACAGCGTTACCGGAACCACAAATAACAAAGTGGCAGCGTAAGTGATGATCCAGATTACGACAATTGCACCAAAAATTTGCCACCAGTTTTCTTTAATCAGTTGGAAACTTTTTGACCAGGCAAAACCAAGGCCGGCGTTTTCTAAAACAATGATGGGCAGCACCAGCGATAAAATTGGCCACAAGTACAATCCCGGAACGATACAGAGGATAAAACCTACAACTAAACAGATGCCAACTACAAAATAACTGCCCAATGCTCGAAAAAAGTAGTGTTTAAAGTAACTCCAAACTTCTTCGGTTTCTGGTGCTACGTTTCCTTTTTCTTTGTAAAGTGCTATGAAAGAAAGCGGAACTAATGAAATGGCCGTTACGTTGAGCAAACCGAAAACGATACTTAAAAAGTAAGTTACACTGAACATACGGGACAACATAGAAAAACGTGCGGTGTTGTTAGGAAAATCTTGCATTACACCAATCATTTTTTGTTGCTGCAATAAAGCCACCGCCAAGTTGGCAACAATAAAAAAGCCGCAAATAATAGCGTAGGATTTTAATAGAGGTTTCCAGTTTTGGGCGATAAAAGTAAATGTGTCATTAATAATTTCGCCGAAATCTCGGGTTTTGGCTAATTCAATTTTTGGTTGCATAGGTTTTAGGTTGAGGTTTTTTTATGAAGATAACTGGGATAAATTATAACGTAGCCAATGATAAAAAGCATTGATAAAAACAGTATCGATACGCTTAACCAAACCGGCATTTCGGTGTGACGGGTTACAAAACTTTCGAAAAAAGCAGCGGTAATAAAAATAGGGACTAAGCCAATCACCATTTTTGTTCCGTCTTTGGCACCTTGTTTAAAAGATTCGGAACGCGTATAAGTTTTTGGGAAAAGGATGCTTTTTCCTAAAACTAATCCGGCTGCGCCAGCAATAATAATGGAAGATATTTCTAACGTGCCATGGATCCAGATCACCAAAACCGATTGCAGACCCAAGCCTTTGCTGAAAAAATAATACTCGAAAGAGCCGAGCATAATCCCGTTTCGAACCAACGCGTAAATGCTTCCCAAGGAAAAAAAAACGCCTCCAACAAAACATTGAAAAGCCACAAAAATATTATTTAGGGCAATTTGGAAGAACATACTAAACTCATTGCTCCGTTTGTAAACGCCAAACGGATCGCCTTTGGCAATGTTGGCATTCGTCATGTTTACGTATTGATCGCCCAAAATTAAACGGATAAAATTGCTGTCGTACTTGGCAGATAAAGCGCCCATCAACGCAAAAACCACAGTGAACAAAAAAGCATAAAGCAGTTGCCATTCGTATTTTTTAAAAAGCAAAGGCAACTCAAACTTCCAGAATAAAAGAAAACGGTTAGATTTTTCCTTTTTGTTTTTGTAGATGGATTGATGCAGACGTGCCGTTAAACCATTTAAATAAGCGGTGGTTTTAGATTGCGGATAAAAAGTTTTTGCATAAGCCAGATCATCGGTTAAAGTGATGAAACGCTGCGCCAGTTCGTCCGGGTCTGGCGTTTGCAAAGCTTCATACTTTTGCCACTTTGCCGAATTCTGCTTCACAAATAAAGCTTCTCTCATGCTTCTTTTAGGGTATAAGTTTTTACAATAATTGGTTTTTTAATTTTCCGTAAGATAATTATTTCAATCAATAAAAATATATTTGTTAGCCATGCAAACGATAAAAATAACAACCGCCCAAAATATTGAAATTGACTATGAAGTTGCAGGTTTGGGCGAGCGAATTGTTGCCCGGATTATTGATTTTGCGATTTTTATTTTCATCCTGATTGCATTAGGCACTATCGCTGCGATTTTTTTTAATGGAAGTGTTCCTGGAACGTGGCATCTTGCAAGCGGAATCTTGTATGGTTTATATATTGCTGTGTTAGCTTGCCTTGTTTTTTATGATTTAATCTGTGAGGTTTTTCTAAACGGACAAAGCGTTGGTAAAAGAATCATGAAAATTAAGGTGATTAGTTTGGATGGCGCACGGCCAAGTTTAGGCCAATACGTCATCCGCTGGCTGTTTAGAATTGTTGATTTCCTAATCACATTCAACATGGCTGCCTTGGTTGCCGTCATCTTCAGCAAAAACAAACAGCGCATTGGTGATATGGCAGCCGGAACTACTTTAGTTTCTACCAATGCGCGGACAGATGTTAGTCAGGTTGCTTTTACGCCGGTTAGCTCCGATTATATTCCGGTTTTTAACGAAGTAAACCAGTTGGCCGACCGCGACATTGTGCTGATCCACGAAGTGATCCAAAGTCACAACCAAGTTTTGGTTCACAACATGGCCAATCAAATTAAAACACATTTAAAGATCACGACTAAATTTGACGATTTATATTTCCTGGAAACCGTGGTTAAGGATTACAACTTTTTAATGGCGAAGGTGGATTTTTAGGAAGAATTGAGCTACGAAAACTTTCCTTCAATAATTTTAAAAGCGTAAGAAACAATTACGGTAACAGTTGCAATCGAAAATAAAACTTTTAAAATTTTCTCAGTTTGAGGAAACTTAAATCTAATCTTCAACAATAAAAACAGTGCTAAAAGAAGTATCGGGATTGTAGCCGGATAAAAATGAAAACTTTCTTGAAAATTGCCTTTTAACAAAGCTAAAACTGAACGCTGGAAACCACAACCCGGACAATCAAAACCAAATATAGATTTAAACGGGCAATGCAGTAAATATTTTTCAGGCCCATTATCCATCGATTTCAGTATAAAGAAACATCGCTTTTAAAAATACTATTTTTGATGATGCAAAAAGAGCAGATCTCGGTTTTTGATATGTTTAAAATTGGTATCGGGCCGTCCAGTTCGCATACTTTAGGTCCCTGGCGTGCGGCACAACAGTTTGTACAATTGCTGGAGGACCAGGGACTTTTTGAAAATGTTATCCAGATTAAAATCCTGCTTTACGGTTCGCTGGCTAAAACCGGAAAAGGTCATGGGACGGATATTGCCGTTTTGCTGGGTTTAAGCGGAGATGACCCGGTTACTTTTAATGTAGATCAGATCGAACCAAAAATCGAAATCATCCGGCAAACACAACAACTTTTTTTAGGTGGTAAAAGAAGCATAAGTTTTTCTTACGAAGATGATTTGCTTTTTTTAATGAACAACAGTTTGCCGTATCATCCAAACGCAGTTACTTTTCAGGCTTTTTTGGAGGATGGAAAAGCGGTTTCCCAAACTTATTATTCTATCGGCGGCGGTTTTGTGGTGAAGGATGGCGGCGCGCAAACATCTTCAAAACAGGAAGTTGATTTACCTTTTCCCATCGATACCGCGAATAATTTGCTGCATTGGTGCTTAAAAACCGGTTTAAAAATTTCCGATATTGTAATGGAAAACGAGTTGGCCTGGCGCAATGAAGAACAAACCAAAGCTGGCGTTTTGCAAATTTTTGAAGTGATGAAAGCCTGTTTGTACCGCGGCTGCCACACTTCCGGTTATTTGCCCGGCGGTTTAAATGTAGCAAGGCGCGCGGCAAGGTTAAACCTGCGGCTTTTGGGCGAAACCGCTTATAATGATTACGATAGCTGGATTGCCGCGATCAAAAAAAAGGGCAACAATTTTCAATATATTTTAGATTGGGTAAGTTGTTTTGCTTTGGCCGTGAACGAAGAAAACGCTTCTTTCGGTCGGGTGGTTACGGCGCCGACTAACGGCGCGGCGGGTGTAATTCCAGCGGTTTTGCAATATTTATTAATTTTTTGTGATCAGAACAGCATCGATCAAACCATCCGTTTTTTACTAACCGCTTCGGAGATCGGCAGCATTTTTAAAAAAGGTTCTACTATTTCTGCAGCGATGGGGGGTTGTCAGGCAGAAATTGGCGTTTCTTCGGCCATGGCAGCCGCGGCTTTAACAGAGTGTTTGGGCGGATCGCAGCGACAGGTTTTGATGGCTGCCGAAATTGCAATGGAGCATCATTTGGGCATGACTTGCGATCCAATCGGCGGATTGGTGCAAGTTCCCTGCATCGAACGCAACACAATGGGCGCGATCAAAGCCATTACCGCATCACAATTGGCATTGCAAAGTAACCCCGACAATGCCCGAGTAAGTTTAGACGACGTGGTAAAAACTATGTGGGAAACCGCGCAAGATATGAACTCGAAATACAAAGAAACTTCGGATGGCGGGCTGGCTGTTCAAATCCCAATCAGTATGCCGGAGTGTTGATTTTTGAGCAATTCTTTTTACTAAGAACATGTCTTTTTATTTATAAGTAATTTTACAAATCGCAAAGTAGAATCAAATTATTTTGCTTATAGGCTGTTTACAAATAAGTTCTGAATCTTCAAATAAAGATAAAATATTAGCATCATCAGGCTTATCTATTTGGCTATGATTACTATAAGTTGGCCAGGAAGGCATATATTCTTCACTTTGATTGCCGAATACATCCCATCCTTCTCTTTTGCCACGTGCAAATAATTCTAAATAAGGTCCGGGACTACAATTTTCAATAATATCATAAACACCATCAGGCTTTCTGGAATGTTCCTGCTTTTGGGTTCTGATAATATTAACTTGTGATCTTCCTGGTTGTAATGTCCTTTGACTTCCTCTAATACCAAATAAAATTATTTCAGTAGTATTTCTAAAATAGAAACCAACTCCACGTCCGTCCGGGCCGCCATCTTTTCGAACTTTATGCCAAATTAAATTTGTTTTATAAGTAAAACCCCATGCTTTCATTACCTCAAGCCCTTCTAAAAGTAAAGCATTTGGAACCCATAAATAAAGATGGCTATTGTTATCAGAAACCGATTGAACGGGAATGTCCTTAATCTCTTCCAAAGATAGCGTATCATACCTGTTTAACCGTTTATGTTCTGGCGCAACTTTTCCAGTGCGGTTATTAAAACGCCATGGCGGATCCGCTAAAACTGTTTTGTAAGATTTATTTTGAACACTTGAAATAAAATCCTCTACTACTTTTTCTGCCATAAGTGTTAACAATTTTCATTGTATAATTTTTCGGAAATACCGAATACTAAAATCGGACAACCTGAGCCACTGCCTCCTTTAATCCTCGGTAATAATTTTGACATGTGAGTAGTGGAAGCCCCGTAAGAAGAACCTCTGTTTAACTGGTCAAAAATCTTTTGTAAATGATCGCATCTTGTTATAATCACTCCAACACTAATTGCCCTTAAATCAAAAAGTAAACGAAAATTGTTCAAGTCGCGGTCAAAAAAAGGGTCTTTATTGTTCCATTCAATTTCAATAGCAATATTGTTTTTATAACAATCAACTTTGTGAGTTGGCGAATCCATAATCGTTTCATCAACCTTTACAGAAGTATCAAATTTTTTCTCAACCCAACCTCTTTGATATAAAAATCCGTCAATAGATTCTGAAACTTTTGACTTTCTGCCTCCACCTTGAGTTATCCAACTTTTACATAATTCAAATTCCTGAAGTAATTCAATCAAATCTTTCCATTCATTAGGAAAATCGGCTTGCATAATTGCACAAGCGTGCTTCCATTCATGTACCTCGTATTTATCTAATATGTATTGAGGTAGTAAACTTGTACCCATTGCTAAAATAATTGGTAAATATACTCTTTTTAAACCTGATAGTTTTACAATGATAAACTTTAATTATCAACAGCCAGATTTTGTGATGCTAATTAAAGTTTATATATTTTTGCAATTAATGATCAACAAAACCACTATCGACCGCATTTTTGAAGCTACCGACGTTGTTGAAGTAATCGGCGAGTTTGTGCAGTTGAAAAAACGTGGTGCCAATTATGTTGGTTTGTCGCCGTTTGCGAATGAGAAAACGCCTTCGTTCACGGTTTCGCCAGTGAAAGGGATTTTTAAGGATTTCTCGACCGGACTTGGTGGTTCTGCCATTACTTTCTTGATGGAGCACGAGAAATTTACGTATCCGGAAGCGTTAAAATGGCTCGCCAAAAAGTACAACATCGAGGTAGAAGAAGACCGGCAAACGCCCGAAAACAAGGAAGAAGATAACCGCCGCGAAAGCCTGATGGTGGTTTCTGCTTTTGCCGCCAAGTTTTTTCAGCA
>CAZZVO010000154.1:0-9685 GCA_964657505.1 uncultured Mucilaginibacter sp. | reverse complement strand
AGTCATTTCGATGCCGCGTAACTGTACTTTTTTATCCAAACCAATTACCGTTGCGCGGTGCGGATCGCACAAAATAATTTGCGCGCCCATATCAATCAGTTTATCCACAAAAAACAAACGGCTTTCGAACATTTTTTGGTGGATCAATACCGAACCTTTTGCTTGTGTAGCAATCACCAAAACAATGCTCAATAAATCAGGCGTAAAACCAGGCCAGGGCGCATCAGCGATGGTTAAGATAGAACCGTCAATAAAAGTATCGATTTCGTAGTGTTTTTGTGCTGGAATATAAATATCGTCTCCACGCAATTCAAACTGAATGCCTAAACGTGAAAAAGTATTTGGAATGATGCCGAGTTCCTGAAACTGAACGTTTTTAATCGTAATTTCCGATTCCGTCATGGCAGCCAAGCCAATAAAAGAACCAATCTCAATCATATCGGGCAGCAAACGATGTTCTGTTCCGCCTAAAGTTTCTACACCTTCAATCGTTAACAAGTTGGATTTAATGCCGGAGATTTTAGCGCCCATCCGGTTCAACATCTTGCATAGTTGCTGCAAGTAAGGTTCGCAAGCGGCGTTGTAAATGGTCGTAATTCCCTTTGCCAAAACTGCAGCCATTACCACGTTTGCCGTTCCGGTTACGGATGCTTCTTCCAGCAAAATATCCGTTCCCTGTAAGTTCGTGGCATCTACATCAAAAAACTCCTCGCTGGCGCTATATTCAAACCGTGCACCTAATTTTTCGAAGCCTAAGAAATGTGTGTCTAATCTTCGCCGACCAATTTTATCGCCGCCTGGTTTTGGAATCGATGCTTTTCCAAATCGCGCCAAAAGCGGACCAACAATCATAATCGAGCCTCTCAAACTTCCGCCTTTTGTTTTAAAAGCATCCGATTTAAAGAAATCCTGATTAATATTATCGGCTTGAAAAACGTAAGTATCCGGTGCAGTTTTTTCAACTTTAACGCCCATATCACCTAAAAGCTCGATCAGTTTATTTACATCTACAATATCCGGGATATTGCTGATCGTAACTTTTTCTTCCGTAAGCAACACCGCCGAAATAACCTGTAAAGCTTCATTTTTGGCACCTTGGGGTGTAATTTCTCCCTTTAAGGGTTTGCCGCCCCATATTTCAAATGCACTCATATATTAGTTTTTACCCGATAAAAGAAGCATCAGAATTTCCTGCCGGGATTATTATTATTGGTTCGGTTGCGGTTGTTGTTGTTTTGCATGTGCCGCGGGTTGTTATTGTTATTTTGGCGGCCTTTGTTGTTCTGGTTATTATTGGTTCCGCCGCGCGGACGGTTGGTATTTTGCGCAACAGGCGTGCGGTATTCTACACGGTTCAGGTTGATGTTTTCTTCCAGTTGAAGTTCACCTTTCGATAAAATTTTCAGGTCGTTCAAAATCGTTTCATCAGCAACAGAATCCTTGTTCCAGGTAACGTACGCCATCTTCATAAAGTTGGCAATCGCTTGCACCATGTGTTTTTTGCGCGGTTCATCTTCAATGCTTTTGGCTTTTTCGATCATCAGTTCGATCGTTTTGCCATAATGTTTAAAGCTGATCCTTTGCTGCGGATACTTTAAAGGGTCTGGTTTAAAATGTATTGCTTCCTCCGTTGGTTTTGGATAAGGAGAATCTACATCAATTTTAAAATTGGAAATAATTTGGAGGTGGTCCCAAAGTTTGTGTTTAAAATCTGCTACATCGCGCAAATGCGGGTTTAAAAATCCCATTAAATCAATTACCACTTGTGCATAACGGTTGCGTTCCTCTTTGGTGGGCAATGCAACAATGTATTTAACCATATTTTGCACGTTGCGGCCGTACTCAGAAAGGATTAATTTGTTTCGGGAAGTGTTATAATCAAAATCCATGTTTGTAATTTAAGCAGTTAATACTTGCTGCTATTAAAAGAAGTTGCAATTAAAGCGTTAATATACTTTAAATAGTATAAAAATCTATGCTACAATACGAAGTTTGGCAAATTTAAGCAACAATTGCTTCTGTCCAAGTTCTTTAAAAAATATTGTTGCTTTTATATCAGGTTTATTGCCTTCCAGGTTGATGACTTTGCCGAAGCCGAACCTTTCATGTTCTACTTCCATACCAACTTGTAATTGGCTCATTTCAGAAGGGGCGAAGCCAGGCGTAGGCACATGTGCTTTGGCCAAAACAGCAGTTGTTTTTGGTGCAGTTGCTGATTTTGGTTTGGAGAAAGCGTCTTTATTTCGACTGGAAGATTGTTCGTCATCAAAAAACGGATTGCCGCTGCTGGCAGGTTTAGCACTGTAATCTAATTCCAGGAATTTTGCGTCAATTTCGTCTAAAAAACGACTTGGTTCGCAATTGATTAAAGTGCCAAATTTAAACCGAGAAGTAGCGTAACTTAAAGTCAGTTTGTGTTCCGTCCGTGTTACGGCAACATAAAACAAGCGGCGTTCTTCCTCCAAATCACTTCTTGAATTTAAAGATAATTGTGATGGGAACAGGTTTTCTTCCAATCCAACCACAAAAACATGCGGAAATTCTAAGCCTTTTGAGGAGTGGATCGTCATCAGCGAAACGGTATCAGCATTCGTTTTTTTGTCGTTGTCGTCGTTAGTCAGCAACGCAATGTCCTGCAAAAAAACATCCAGCCCTTTTTCTTCCAGATCTTCCCTTTCCGAAAACTCTTTGATACCGTTTAGTAATTCCTGGATGTTTTCGTGGCGGTTTAAACCTTCCACCGATTTATCTTCATACAAATCTTTCAACAAACCCGAATGCTGGGCAATGTACAAAGCGGCATCATAAGCAGACATGGTTTGGGTAATCACCTGGAAACTTTGGATCATAGTTACGAAGCTGTTTACGGTGGAAGCCGTTTTGCCATCCAAATATTTAGCCGGATCGGTAACCGCTTCCCATAAACTAACCTGGTGCTGGTTGGCACTTACAATTAAACGGTCGATTGTGGTATCGCCGATGCCTCTTTTAGGGTAATTAATTACGCGTTTTAAAGCTGCTTCGTCGTGTGGATTATAAGTAAGGCGGAAATAAGCAATCAAATCTTTGATCTCTTTACGCTGATAAAAAGAAAGTCCGCCATAAATTTTATACGGAATATTTAGTTTGCGTAAGGCTTCTTCCATCGCCCTGGATTGTGCGTTGGTGCGGTACAAAATCGCGAAATCTACCCAGCGCAAACCTTTGTTGGCGTGTTCCTGCAAAATCCCTTCGGCAACCATTTTACCTTCCTCGTTATCGCTGAAGGCACGCATCACTTTTATTTTATCCCCGTGTTCTTTCTCAGAATAAACATTTTTTTTAAGCTGATCTTTATTATTGGCGATAATGCTGTTGGCAACATTAACAATATTTTGGGTTGAACGATAGTTCTGCTCCAGCTTAAAAACATTCAAGTCAGGATAATCTTTCTCGAAGTTTAAAATGTTCTGGATGTTTGCGCCGCGGAAAGCATAAATACTTTGCGCATCATCGCCAACAACACAAATATTTTCGTTGATTGCCGCCAGTTTTTTCACGATTAAATATTGAGAATAATTCGTATCCTGGTACTCATCTACCATCAGATATTTAAACTTATTCTGGTATTTGTACAGTACTTCAGGATTTTTTCTGAGCAGTTCATTTGTTTTGAAAAGCAAATCATCAAAATCCATTGCACCAGCGCGGAAGCAACGAACGGCGTACGTTTCGTAGATTTTGCCTAAATGTCCGCGCCCGCCCGAAAAATCATCAGCTTGGATCTGGTCGTTTTGCTGATATTCCTGCCAGGAAATCAGATTGTTTTTTGCGGCAGAAATACGGTTGTAAACGAAGTTGGCACTGTAAAGCTTGTCATCCAAATTCATTTCTTTTAAAATGGCGCGCAGTAAACTTTTGCTATCGTCGGTATCATAAATCGTGAAGTTGGAAGGATAACCGATCTTATCAGCCTCCACCCGAAGCAATTTGGCAAACACGGAGTGGAAAGTGCCCATCCAGATATTTTTTGCTTCTGTGCCAACAACTGCCGTAATCCGGTCACGCATTTCACGCGCAGCTTTGTTGGTAAAAGTTAAAACCAGGATGTTAAAAGCATCAACACCTTTGCGGATTAAATGCGCAACCCGATAAGTAATTACGCGTGTTTTGCCCGAGCCGGCACCAGCAATAATTATCACCGGCCCTTTAACACATTCTACCGCTGCACGCTGCGAAGGGTTTAACCCTTGTAAATATTCCAAAACGTTCTCCTCTTAGTTGAAATGCAAAATTAAAAATACTAAACTGGTTAACGCAGCAATGCTTCTTTTATCTGCCTAAATTATTTCTTTAAATCGTCATCAACATTCTCGTTCAGCATTTTACTCATGCTGATAATTTCTTCATCGATCTCAAAAACACATTTTTTGATTAAACGGATGCACTCTTCCTGGTCGATCAATTCGTTTTCCTGAATGTATACGATGCCCTTTAACGTTGCAATAGGGCCGCGGATATGATGCGATAAGTGCAAAGAATAATCAGAAAGCTGTTTGTTTTTAATTTTTAAATCTTTGGTGCGGGTTTCAATAATATCTTCCAAATGCAGGTTGATATTGTTTAAACCTTCTTTTTGTTTGGATACTTCTACATGCAAACGCCTAAGCTCCTGGTTGCTTTTTTGGGTTCTTTTTACGTTGATCACCAGTAAAAAAACTACGGCAGCCAGTAAACCAGCCACAACTGCGCTGGCTGTAAAAAGTGTTGTTATATACTTTTGGTGCGCAATGGTACGTTCGTTTTTTCTCCGGTTTTCAAGCTGGTTAAACAAATCCGAAGCAAGGGTGATCCTTTTTGAAAAGGACTGCCGGTAATAAGCACTGTCTTGCGTGTAGGTTTTTTTAAGGTAACTTAAAGCTGCTTGGTAATTTTTTCGTTTAAATTCTAACTGGTAGAAAGCGTAGGTATAATCGTTTTCCAGGTCTTTGTTTTGGATTTTTTTTGTATAACCAGCTCCGGTTTTTAGCTTTTCTTCTGCTTCTTTAAAATTATTCTGGGCAAGCGAAACATCGGCCAACGTCAAGTTTATATCGGCCATAGTGTAATACAAGTTTCTGGAGCTTGCTTTTGCAAATGCTTCTTTTAAGGTAGATTTTGCCTTGTCGTACTGCTTTAAATTGTTATAAGCTTCGCCGATATTTTCCAAGCATTGGATAGCCGGTATAGACGCATCCAGTTGCTCAAACAAATGCATGCTGTTTTGAAATGTTTTAAGGGCCGACAGAAAGTTTTTTTTCTTCATCTGTATCGTGCCGATGTTAAATTCCAAACCAGCAATATCGGCTTTAACATTAAAATTTCTTGCAATTACCAACGATTTTTGGTAATACTGCAGGGCTTTGTCGTAATCATTTCGCAAATACAAATTGCCGATGTTGTTATAAACTTTTCCAATGCCTTGCTCATTGTTGTTCTGTTCGTAAAAAGAAATGGCCTGTAAATATTTATCCAGTGCTTTTTCATATTTACTTAAATAATACTGTCCGATACCCGTAACACGGCAAGCTTCTGCTTCACCGTTGATGTAATTTATTTTTTTAGCCAGCTCAAATGCTGTTGTAGCATCTTGGATTGTTTTTGCCGGATTGCTTAACCGGGCATTATATGCTGCATTATTTACAGAATCAATAAAGGCTATTTGCGATTTTATTGCAGCAGATGGCTGTGCAGCAGTTATTGCATTGTTAAAAAAAGACAATAGTAAAGTTGTGGCGATTAAAACTTTAAGCATAGTGTCTTTTTGGTTTTAATAAAGGTTGTGTTCGGGTTTATAAACTGGAATAATAAAGGTTGTACAAAAGCCTTACCAAAGTAACCTTCATCATAAATTTACGTAGTGTGGATGAAAAAACTACTAAATATAAAGCGATGAGAAAACTGACCCTTGTACTGTTTGCTTTTGCAACAATCTGTACTGTTTCCTGTAAAAAAGAAAGTGTTAGCCCGGAAGGACAAACGATTAAAAAGGTTTATATGAGTGGCGGAGGAGACAAAAAGCCAAGCGGAACCTATGACTAATTTTTGAAGTGGTTAAAACGATTGTTCGAAGATCAATTTACCTTCCTCGAACAATCATTTTTTTTACGTACTGCTCTGTTGGGGTTTGCATAGAATAAAGGTAAATCCCAGGAGTGAAATCGGTAGTAGGAAGCACAATTTCGTGATAGCCGGAATTGTAGTAGGTGTTTGTCAAAGTTCGAACGATGGCTCCGGCTGTGTTGTAAAGCGTTATCGTAACATTATTGGCTTTGGCTAAACTGAAACCAATGGTAGTGTTTGTAACAGAAGGGTTTGGATAGTTTTGGCTCAACCCGGAAAGCAACAATTTACTTTCGATAATCATGTTAATCGTATCAAACCAAGCATAAGCAATGCGCATATTACCTAACGCATTTGGATGCGTTGTATCTTGGTACAATGCGTAATTCATACCCATAACAGCATTAATGTCGGTATAAGCTACATTTTTGTTGGCCGCAATTCTTTTGTAGATAGCATTAATCTGCCTTATTACATAGTTTGCATTTTGAAAGCGTTTATTATTAGTGGCATTTAAGTATTGGATAGTACCAATAATTGGTATTAAATGGTAAGCCAAAGAAAGCTCAATCATCTTGTTCATGTTACTTTGTGTTTCGGCAATTTTCATCTTGCCATCCACAATTGCCAAAGCATCATTTAAGCCCATCAAGATCAACACAAAACCATTTTTGCCTTTAATGCAAGCTTCAAACCGGGCTAAACCTTGTGTGGTAGTTTGACTGGGAATGCCATAGTTATCTACAATGATGGTTTTGCCAACGTAGCAAGCCTCAAAATCAGATTTTAGATAACCTTGGAACTGAAGTCCGTTGATTCCCGCTACTGTACTGGCACCAAAAGTTGTAATATCAATAGTGTCTTTACTGTACAGTTTTGACGATAAAGAACAACTTGGTTTTTGAGCAAAAACAATTGCAGATGCTAAACACACCGAAAGCATCAGCAAAAAACTTACCGACCTATGAGCCATTTAACTTTTACTTTTGTCGTTAATCTTGATAAAAAATTGTTAACGAATGTACGATAGAAAATCTTTAAATCAGATAAAAATTATAACAAAAATTGAAACTTTTTTGCGACATTAAAATTGAACTTTGTTTAAAGATACAAGGCTAGTTTGTATTTAGTTAACCAGTTTTTTAATGCTTCTTTTATCGCCTAAAAACTAATATGGTTGTACATTTTTGCGAGATTTTAGGCGATAAAAGAAGCATTGCCAAAATTGCAACTCAATCAGGAAGATGGTTTTTTGGATGGCCAGCTTTATAATACAGATAATCCCGGTTGGGTTCGTAATGGTTTTCCGCAGAAAAAGGAGCTTCAAATAAATCTCCCACTAAATCCTCGCGCACGAAAAACGCATTGCTTCCGGAAAAAACGCAGCTTACCAGGCAATAACCTTTTTGCTTTCCTAACTGTTCCAAAGCCAGCAACGACGCACCGAAATGGCTTGTTTTGTCCCACATTCTGTTTGGGTTGTACTTTACCACAAAATGCGTATCTGGCCGAAAGATCGAATTGTATTCTATAATAACAACACGTGGTTTGTATTTTGTGATGGCTTTCCAAACGTAATAATCGTTGTAATCAATATCGATAGACAGCAAATCGAGTTCTAAAGGCGCATTGGCGCGGTCAAAAAAAGATTCAATATTTTCAGCATTGATAAACTCGTTTTGGATTGATAACTGGTTTTTGTCTATCAAGTCTTTAAAACGCTCTTTAATCTGCTTGCAATGAAAATCGCTTCCTTCTATCCATAAACCTTTCCAGTCCTTATACAATAAATTTGTCGAATTACATTCCAGTCCGTTTTCCACACCAAACTCTATAAAATATTTGTTTGTAGTACCGATGCGGTCAAAAATTTCCTGGATGATGCCGTCTTCCCCATTCTGCGAAAACACCTGGTATTCATGTTTATTTAACCGTTTGGAGTTAGCGTATTTGGGGTTATTGTATAAATGCTCCGACAGAAACTGTGTAACCTTAATGCCTTTATCATCATCACCTTTTTTAATGATTACGTTTAATAAATCTCTTATTTGTGCTATTCTTTTGATGAAATTAAGGCGCATGTTTTAGGAAAGTAAAGTTAGAATGTAAGTCGAAAATCGCGCGATTAACTTTTGCGAAATTGCTTTGGCTTCAAATGTAGCTTTAACTACAGCATCCTCAAAAATTATATATTTGTTTAAAAACGTTAAAATGCAAGAAATCAAAAATTATATAGCAGCCAATAAAGACCGGTTTTTAGACGAGCTGTTTGCTTTGCTTCGTTTTCCTTCGGTAAGTGCCGATCCGAAATATAAAAATGATGTGCTAAAAACAGCAAATTACGTTGCCGAAAAACTCCGCGAAGCTGGTGCCGAAAGCGTAGAAGTTTGTGCAACGGTCGGCTATCCGGTGGTTTATGGCGAGAAAATTATCGATACAACAAAACCAACTGTCTTAGTTTATGGGCATTACGATGTGCAGCCGCCAGATCCTTTAGAACTTTGGAAAACGCCGCCTTTTGAACCAACCATCCGCGATGGAAAAATTTATGCACGCGGTGCTTGCGATGATAAAGGTCAGTTTTACATGCATGTAAAAGCGTTTGAACTGATGATGCAAACCGAAACTTTGCCTTGCAACATCAAATTTATGATTGAAGGTGAAGAAGAAGTTGGCTCCGATAACCTCGGTATTTTCGTTCAGCAAAACAAAGAAAAGTTAAAAGCTGATGTTATTCTGATTTCGGATACTTCGATGTTAAGCATGGAAAACCCATCATTGGAAACTGGTTTGCGCGGACTTTCTTACTTAGAAGTTGAAGTAACCGGCCCGTCGCGCGATTTGCATTCCGGCGTTTATGGAGGTGCGGTTGCTAACCCAATCACCATACTTTCAAAAATGATTGCTTCGTTTCACGATGAAAATAATCATATCACCATTCCCGGTTTTTATGATGATGTTATTCAGTTAACTGATGCTGAAAAACATGCCTTAAACGAAGCACCGTTCAATCCAGAAGAATACAAACAAGATTTGGAAATCAACGAACTTTGGGGCGAAAAAGGCTACAGCACTTTAGAACGCACTGGAACGCGCCCAACTTTAGAATTGAATGGAATTTGGGGCGGTTACATTGGCGAAGGTGCAAAAACAGTTTTACCATCTAAAGCTTCGGCAAAAATATCGATGCGATTGGTGCCTAATCAAACTTCAGCAAAAATCACAGAATTATTTACCAAACATTTCGAAAGCTTGGCGCCGCCTTTTGTAAAGGTAAAAGTTACGCCGCACCACGGCGGAGAACCGGTTGTTACGCCAACATCAAGCGCGGCTTTTCGCGCAGCAGAAAAAGCAATTGAAGAATCTTTCGGTAAAAAGCCAATCCCAACACGCGGCGGCGGCAGCATTCCAATTGTGGCTTTGTTTGAGAAAGAATTAGGTATAAAAACAGTATTAATGGGTTTTGGCTTGGATAGCGACGCCTTGCACTCACCCAACGAGAAGTACGATATTTTTAACTATTACAAAGGCATCGAAACGATTCCGTTATTTTATAAATATTTTGCAGCTTTATCCGCAGAAAGTTAAATGCTTCTTTTATCAT
>CAZZVO010000153.1:0-9735 GCA_964657505.1 uncultured Mucilaginibacter sp. | reverse complement strand
GTGGTAAAAGAAGTATGCTTCAAAACATCTCAGCATAAAAAGTGCTTTAACAGTAATGAAAAAGGTATTTTCCTGCTTTATTTAGAATGGATATAAATTGGTTTTATCAGTCACCAATTTGTCAGTCATATTTTTATAAATTATACTTTTGTGAACTCGAAATGCTATAATTATATCTTGTTTTAGCTATTTCAGTCCTTCAATAAAAATTAAAGCATAAATATACCCCATGAGGAATGTCTCATTGTTTTTAAAGAAAATTTCAACGCTACTATGCATTGTTGCAGGGTTTATTGTATTAGGCAGTTCAGCCTATGCGCAAGACCCGGCAAAAGGAGAGGCATTGTTCAAAAGTAGTAACTGTGGTTCTTGTCATAAGATTGATGTTAGGATGACGGGTCCTGCTTTGGGGCCAACTATTACTTCAGAACCTGATGAAGCTTATTTGATTAAATGGATTCAGAACAATCAGGCGTTAATTGCTGCAAAAAATCCTAAGGCTTTAACTATTTATAACGAATACAATCAATCCCAAATGAGTGTATTTACAAACCTGAGTGATCAGGATGTAAAAGACATTTTGGGATATGTGAAAGCGCAATGGAAAACCATGCAGGCTGCTAAAGTTGCTGCCCCTGCTGGTTCTGGTACAGCTACTGATTCTGGCCCAAGTAATGTAATGTTGTTTGGATTAATTGGGGTGATTGTTATCGCATTCTTAATTATCCTGGTTTTAAATAGAGTGATCGGAACTTTAGAAAGATTACTTTTACAAAAACAAGGCATCCTTCCTGAAGATGTAGAAGAAGAAACAGAAAAACCAGCGGTTGACCGTTTGGCTACTGTTAAACTTTTAGCTAAAAATAAAAAGTTCGTGTTTTTTGTGGTGTTATGCGGAGTAATTGGATTAGGAAGTTGGACTTGGGTAACACTTTGGAACACTAACGTTCACCAAGGATACCAGCCCGTACAACCAATTAAATACTCGCACCAACTACATGCTGGAGTAATGAAGATTGATTGTCAGTATTGCCATTCAGGTGCGTATAAATCTAAAAATGCTTCTATCCCTTCTCTAAATGTTTGTATGAATTGCCACAAGGTTGTGAAGACGGAATCTCCTGAAATACAAAAAATTTATAACGCTTTGGGTTATGATCCGCAAACTCAAAAATATGATAGTACGAAAGCAAAACCTATTCAGTGGGTGCGTATCCACAATTTGCCAGACTTCGCTTACTTTAACCACTCACAACACGTTAAGGTTGGTGGTATTAAATGCCAGGCTTGCCATGGCCCGATCCAGGAAATGCAGGAAGTTTACCAGTATTCCCCTTTAACTATGAAATGGTGTATCCAATGCCATAAACGTACCGAAGTAAATTATAAAGGCAATGCTTACTATGACCGTATGGTTGATGTGCATGACCGGATTAAACGAGGTGAGAAGGTTACAATTGCCTCAATTGGTGGTATTGAGTGTGGCAAATGTCATTATTGATTTTTAACAAATAGCATTTACAATTACAGTTTACAAAGCTTAAATGGAAAGCAATAAAAAGTACTGGAAAGGTTTAGAGGAATTAAATAATTCGCCCGAGTTCGTCGAAATGAACAAAAGTGAATTTGCTGAACCACTTCCAATAGAAGAAATTTTAAGCGGAGCAGGGCTTATGGCCAAAACTCCGCGACGTGATTTCTTAAAGGCATTGGGCTTTGGAGTAGGTGCAGTAACATTAGCTGCCTGCCAAAAAGTTCCTGTACACAAATCAATCCCTTACTTAATTAAACCGGAAGAAGTAACTCCTGGTATTGCTAATTTTTACACTTCAACCTACAATGGACAAGCTATTCTGGTAAAAACGAGGGAAGGCCGTCCAATCAAAGTCGAAGGCAATCCGGATGATTTAATTGGTGCAGGTAGTTTAGATGCCTCCGGTCAAGCTTCTGTGCTTGATTTATATGATGTAACCCGTTTACAAAACCCATTATTGAAAGGTGATGAATCTTCTTGGGAAGCAATAGATGGTTTTGTAAAAAGAGAATTAACCGCAATAGGGGCAGGAGGCAAGAAAATCAGGATAGTTTCCTCAACGGTACATAGTCCTTCAACGAAAGCTGTTATTGCTGAGTTTACTGCTAAATATCCTACAACAAAATTAATCAATTACGACCCGATATCTTACACGGGTATTATTCAGGCAAATCAGAATAGTTTTGGTAAGGCAGTTCTTCCCCATTACCATTTTGAAAAAGCCGATGTGATCGTAAGTTTCGGTGCAGATTTTTTAGGTACCTGGATTTCGCCTGTTGAGTTTATGCGCCAATGGGTTTCGAACAGGAATAACGCATCGTTAAAAAATAAAAAAATGTCTCGCCACATCCAGTTTGAATCTGGTATGAGCCTGACTGGTACTAACGCTGATACAAGAGTTCCTATTAAACCTTCTGAAGAAGGTTTAGCTTTGGTTAATCTTTATAACGCATTATCTGGAACTGTTCTTCCTGGATCAAAATCATTAATCAATAAAACAACAAACAGTGCTATTAATTTAGTTGCAAAAGAGCTTTTAGCTGCAAAAGGCAAGGCATTGGTTGTTTGTGGTTCTAACGATGTTGCGATGCAGGTTTTGGTTAACGCGATTAATTCACTACTTGGAAGTTACGGTACAACTATTGATTTAGACAACCCGTCATTTAAATATGCTGGCAATGATGCGGAGTTTGTAGAATTTATAAATGAAATGAAACGCGGCGAAGTTGATGCTGTGTTATTTTTAGATTCAAACCCTGCTTATGATTATTTTAATAGCAAAGATTTTACACAAGCTTTAGCTAAGGTAAGGTTAAAGGTTTCTTTTTCAGACCGTAACGATGAAACCGCTTCTTTGTGCCAAGTTATAGCACCTAACCATTATTATCTGGAAGCTTGGGGTGATGATAATATTCTTTCCGGTTACTATACAATTATTCAGCCTGCTATAAACCCGGTCTATAATACACGCCAAGCAGAACAAAGCTTATTAGTATGGTCTGATAATCCGGTTAAAGATTATTACACATTTGTAAGAAATAATTGGGAAACAAATTTATTACCGAAAGTAGGTTTAGCAGGACAAGCAGGTTGGGAAACGCTACTGCAAAAAGGACTGATAAAAACAGCAGACCTTCCAACGACTAATTATACATTTAATAAAGATTTAAACGGAGTTGCCCAAAGTATTATTAACCATAGCAATCAATTGGTTGCAAGTGGAACAAATAGTGTTGAGTTACAAGTTTACCCAACTGTTAATATGGGTGAAGGCAAACGCGCCAATAATCCTTGGTTGCAGGAACTGCCCGATTCTGTTTCTAAAGTAACATGGGATAATTTTGCTGCCATCTCTCCAAAATATGCTGAAAAATTAGGTATAAAAGAAGGTGATGTTTTAAAAGTTACTTCAGGTAACCACACTGTAGAGTTACCTGTTTTATTGCAACCGGGCCAAGCGCAACAAACTATTTCTGTTGCTTTAGGCTATGGACGGACTTTAAGCGGAAAAGTTGGAACTGGTGTTGGTAAAAATGCTTTCCCTTTTCAAACATTTAAAAACGGTACTTTCCAGGGAGCAGCACAAGCCACTATTTCTACCACTGGTGATGTATATGTTTTAGCGCAAACACAGACTCATCACTCGGTTGAAGGTCGTAATATTATTAGGGAAACATCTTTTAACAAGTATTTGAAAGATCCTTCTTCTGCTAACGGAAGGCATGAAGCGGAACATAAAACATACACGCTCTGGCCTGAGTACAATCGCCCTGAATATAATTGGGTGATGGCAATTGACTTAAATTCCTGTACTGGTTGTGGTGCTTGTGTAGTTGCATGTAGTGCTGAAAACAACATACCTGTAGTTGGAAGGGATGAAGTTCGACGTAGACGCGAAATGCATTGGATCCGCATTGACCGTTATTATAGCTTTAACGAAGGTGGTGAATCTGTAACTGAGGAAAAAGAAATTGATAAATTAGAGAACTTGGATAATGTTTCTGTAGTTTATCAACCAATGCTTTGTCAGCATTGTGACCATGCGCCTTGCGAAACGGTTTGTCCGGTACTCGCAACGGTTCACTCTTCAGAAGGTTTAAACCATATGGCTTATAACCGTTGTATCGGAACCCGTTATTGTGCCAATAACTGTCCTTACAAGGTTAGAAGATTTAACTGGTTTAATTATTGGAACGATTCACGTTTCGATAATTACTTGAACAACGAGCACGTACAATTGGTGCTAAACCCGGATGTTACCCCACGTTTCCGTGGTGTAATGGAAAAATGTTCTATGTGTATTCAACGTATTCAAGGTGGAAAACTGAAAGCCAAAATTGATCAGCGGGTGTTAAAAGATGGGGAGATAAAAACAGCATGTCAACAAACTTGTCCTACAAACGCCATCGTTTTTGGTAATGTTAACGACCCGGAATCAGAAGTATCCAAGTTACTTAAAAGTGAACGTACTTATTACGTATTGGAGGAATTGAATGTACAACCAGGAATCGGTTACCAGGTTAAAGTAAGAAATGTTAATGAAACTGTGGCTTAATTATAAATAACGAAAGATAAGTATGTCATCACACGAATCTATAATCAGGGAACCTTTAATAACAGGTGATAATATCACTTATTCTAAAATCACGGATGATATTCTGGTTCCCGTAGAAAATATGCCTAATAAAGCCTGGTGGATAGGCTTTACGCTTGCTTCAGCAGGTGCTACTTTGTGGTTAGTAGCAGTTAGCTATACCTTTTGGTATGGTATTGGTGCATGGGGTTTAAATAAAACAGTAGGCTGGGCTTGGGATATTACAGGGTTTGTTTGGTGGGTAGGTATTGGCCATGCCGGTACATTAATCTCCGCAGTACTTCTTTTATTCAGGCAAAACTGGCGTAACTCTATTAATAGATCCGCGGAAGCCATGACTATTTTCGCTGTTATTTGTGCCGCAACTTATATTGTTGCCCACATGGGTCGCCCCTGGATGGCTCTGTATTCGCTTCCTTTACCAAATCAATATGGTTCTTTATGGGTGAATTTTAACTCACCGCTTATTTGGGACGTATTCGCCATTTCTACTTATTTCTCGGTATCCTTAGTGTTTTGGTACACGGGATTACTGCCAGATATTGCTACCATCCGTGACCGTGCAACTGGATTACGCCGCAGAATTTATTCTGTAATGTCTTTCGGATGGAATGGTTCAGTTAAAACCTGGCAACGTTTTGAAGCAGTTTCTTTAGTGTTGGCTGGTGTTTCTACTCCTTTGGTACTGTCGGTACATACTATTGTATCCATGGATTTTGCAACTTCCTTAGAACCAGGATGGCACACTACTATTTTCCCGCCTTACTTTGTTGCAGGTGCTATTTTCTCTGGATTCGCTATGGTTCAAACACTTCTTTTAGTGGTAAGAAAAGTGATGAGTTTAGAGAACTATATAACGATGTTTCATATTGAATCAATGAACAAGATTATAATCTTAACAGGTTCGATCGTTGGGGTAGCATATATAACCGAATTCTTTATTGCATGGTATTCCGGAAGTGAGTATGAGCAATACGCTTTCATTAACCGTTCAACAGGTCCGTATTGGTGGGCTTACTGGAGTATGATGACTTGTAATGTTATTACACCTCAGCTCTTCTGGTTTAAAAAAGTAAGAACAAGTATTCCTGCATCATGGGTGTTATCCATAATTGTTAACATTGGGATGTGGTTTGAACGTTTTGTAATTATCGTTACTTCTTTACACCGTGATTATTTACCATCAAGCTGGGTAATGTTTTATCCAACTTGGGTTGAGGTAAGTATATTCATAGGTTCAATAGGCGTGTTTTTTACTTTGTTTTTACTGTTTTTACGGGTACTTCCTTCAGTAGCGATGGCTGAAGTGAAATTGTTAGTTAAGAGTTCGAGTGAACAGGCAAAGAAGAAACTATTGAAACAAGGGGAGTTGGATGCCGATCAAGCAGAATTCTATAAGGACAATCTGACGAAGTATGATAGTATTGAAAAGGCTGAATACGCAAATATTTAAATATGAATAGTACAAAATATATACTTGGTATCTTTGATGATCCGGATGAGATGTTGAAAGGTATAGATAATCTTAAAGAAAAAGGTATCTCTATTTATGATGTATTTACGCCGATGCCCATTCATGGTATTGAAAATAAATTAGGCATAAAAGAATCACGCTTGCCAGTTGCTGCCTTTATTTTTGGATGTACAGGTTGTACAGTGGCTTTTTGTATGTTATATTATATGTTAGTACACGATTGGCCAATTAATATTGGAGGAAAACCGCATTTTGCTGTTCCTGATTTTGTGCCCATTTGTTTCGAATGGACTGTTTTGTTTAGCTCTTTTGGAATGGTGTTCACTTATTTTTATGCAAATCATCTTTTCCCCGGCCGCGCTCCGCGTGTTATGGATTTAAGAGCTACTGATGATCGTTTTGTGATCGCTATTAACGCAAATACTAATACTGCACATGATCAGATTGATTCTTTGTTGAAAGACGCCGGTGCTGTTGAAATTAAGCACAATGATAGAAAATATGTTAGCTATGAATAAATATAAGATACAAGCTCTAATAGTTATAATTACTGTAGTATCTATTTTGCTTACATCTTGCGGTAGAGATAAACGGAGTACAGGTTGGGAATATGCACCAAACATGTATGAGCATATTGCTTATGACCCTGATCAGCCTAATACCAATTTTAAGGATGGAAAAACAGCACAAGTCCCTCCGGCAGGTACCATACCAGTTGGTTTTGTAAGATTTGACTACCCCAACAATAAAGATGGATATGAAAAAGCAAGTTTAGAAGTAGTAAATAAGTATATTTCTGATTCAAAAAATCTGGCTGATGGCAAAATCTTGTTTGAACACTTTTGTTCGCCATGCCATGGTTTACAAGGACAAGGTGATGGTTTAGTTGTACAACATGGTTATCCTGCACCACCTTCATATTCCAAAGGGCAATCTTCGAGAGGTGGAGCAATGAAAGACCTTACCGATGGCAAAATTTATCACACGATTACTTATGGATTAAATGCTATGGGTTCTTATGCTTCTCAATTAAACCCTGATGAGCGTTGGAAAGTAGTATTGTATATCCACCAATTACAAAAATTATAATATCTATCAAATTGATGAAAGCTGTTAGTTACGATCAACAATTCGAATTTACCGGAAAAGCTAAAACCTATAGCCTTATTGCTATTGTAATTGGTTTGTTAGCTATTGTATTCGGATTTTTATCCGGTCACGCCGAACGTACGTTTGCAAATTTACTGCTAATGGGTTATTATTTTGCCTGTGTTTGTATGCAAGGAATTTTGTTTTGCGCTATTCAATATGTTGCACAGGCGGGCTGGTCCGCTTCCATTATACGTATCCCTCAAGCGTATGCTAAAGTTTTGCCTTTTGCGGCATTCATTTTAATTGCAATTATAACGTTAGGATTATTAACCAGTCATGAAGTTGTTGAAGGAGGGAAAAAAGTAGTCGAACCGTATTTGTATGGACACTGGGCAACAAAAGGTTTAAGTGTAAAAGGAAGCGATAATTATGATGCCATTATCGCTGGAAAATCTGTGTTTTTGAATAAGCCATTTTTTATAGCTCGTTTAGTTATATTTCTAGGCTTATATAGCATTTTTGGTGCTTTACTTATTAAATATTCCAAAAGCGAAGACGGTTTAGGTGGAATGCTTAATTATAACAAAAGCTTCAAAATGTCTGCTATATTCCTGATTATATTTGGTTTTACTACTCCAATTTTTGCTTTTGACGCGATCATGTCTTTAGAAGCACATTACTATTCTACTTTGTTTGGCTGGTATAATTTTGCGGCTCTTTGGGTAAGTGGTCTTTCGGTATTAACATTAACAGTTATTCTATTACGGCAAAATGGGTACATGACATGGGTTACTGATAACCATTTGCACGACTTAGGTAAACTAGTATTCGCCTTTTCCATATTCTGGACTTATCTTTGGTTCTCACAGTTTTTGCTGACCTATTACGCGAATTTGCCTGAAGAGAGTATTTATTATTACAAACGCTGGGAGCCTGAATTCAAACCGTGGTTCTGGTTAAACATCGTATTAAACTTTTGCACTCCGGTACTATTGCTTATGTCTCGCGACGCAAAACGAGCAGCAACTGTGTTAAAATACGTGTGTATCGTTGTGCTGTGCGGTCATTGGCTTGATTATTACATGATGGTTATGCCTGGAACTGTTGGTGCAGAAGGAAGAGGGTTTGGTGTTGAAGAAATCGGTATAGCTTTAGGTTTTGTTGGCTTATTTACTTTTATGATGTTAAATGCTTTAAGTAAAACATCGCTTATTCCTAAAAAGCACCCTTTCTTAGAAGAAAGTTTAAATCATCATATTTAAAAGCCATTTCTCCTTAGGGATATAAATATTATAAAATCTTTAAAATGAAATTTAAAACATCATTTTTTTCAAAAATATTAGGGAACAGTACTTGTCTGATACTGCTGCTAATATCAACTTATACATTTGCTCAGGATACTACACCTACCAGTGTAAATGCGCTTACTATAGATAGTTCTACTGCAAGCAGCACAATGTGGATGGGCATTTCTTATTACGTATTGGTTTTTTTACTAATATGTGTTGTTGTAGCAGTTATTGGAAGAATCTTAAAAATATATGACCTTACATTACAAATCCAAAGTAAAAAAGGTATGAATTGGAATAGTATCATAGCTGTTTCCTTTGGAGTATTTCTACTATTTGGATTGTACGGTGCTTACTGGGAATACACAGTTCAAGGCAGCATGATCTTGCCGGAAGCTGCGTCAAAACATGGAGTTAAAATAGATGAAATGTTTAATGTTACCTTGATCATCACAACGATTGTTTTTGTTGGAACACAAATTCTACTTTTTTCGTTTGCATATATATACAGAGGGTCGCAGACGAGAAAAGCTTATTTCCTTCCACATAATAACACTATAGAAAAACTTTGGACTATTATACCAGCTATCGTATTAACTATCTTAGTAGTTTTTGGATCTTTAACTTGGAAGGAAATTCAGGATGTACCAGTAGCAGAACAAAAGTCAGCATTAAACGTGGATGTAACAGCACACCAATTTGCTTGGGAAGTTAGGTATCCTGGAAAAGACGGTAAATTGGGCAACAAAAATTACAAGCTGGTTTCATCTAACAATAAGCTTGGTGTAGATTACAAAGATAGAAACAGTTATGACGATATGGGTGCAGATGAAATTGTAGTACCTGTAAACAAACCTGTTCGGATTAATTTAATTGCGCAAGATGTAATACACAGTTTTTATTTACCGTGGTTTAGGGTTCAGATTAACGCAGTTCCAGGATTGCCAACATTTTTTCAGTTTACACCCACTATTACGACGGATGAAATGCGTATTAAACTTGACAACCCTACTTTCGAATACAAACTGTATTGCAATAAGATTTGTGGTGGTAACCACTTTAATATGCAAAAAGTTTTTCGGGTAGTAAAAGAAGCAGAGTATCAGGATTGGACATCAAAGCAAAAACCTTATTTGAATGACCAGTTAAAAAAGGAATTGAAAATGGCAGTACAACCAGCTAATTCTGTTATCAAAGATAAATTAGCTTTTAATAAAATATAAGGAAACGAGGTTATGGCAACAGCATTAAC
>CAZZVO010000152.1:0-9754 GCA_964657505.1 uncultured Mucilaginibacter sp. | reverse complement strand
CTTAAATTTATCAACCTAAATTCTATCAAATATTCCTAAACACATAAACCAGCTTCATCTGTTGTTCACCAAAACAAGAACATGAAAAAAAACACTTTAGGATCATCCGGCATCGAAGTTCCTCCTTTTGCTTTTGGCGGGAATGTTTTCGGCTGGACGATTGATGAAAATACTTCCTTCCAAATTTTGGATGCATTAGTTGCCGCCAATCTAAATTTTATTGATACTGCTGATGTATATTCCAAATGGGTTCCCGGAAATAAAGGCGGCGAATCGGAAACAATTATTGGCAATTGGCTGAAGAAATCTGGCAAACGCGACCAGGTTGTTATCGCAACAAAAGTGGGCATGGAAATGGCGCACGACAAAAAAGGTTTATCAAAAACCTGGATTAAACAGGCTGTGGAAGATTCTTTAAAGCGTTTGCAAACGGATTATATTGATTTGTACCAATCGCACACTGATGACGCAGATACGCCGATGGAAGAAACGCTGGCAACTTACCAGGAATTGGTTAACGAAGGAAAAGTACGGGCGATTGGCACTTCCAACATGAGCGCAGAACGGATTTCGGTTGCCTTAAAAACAAGTAAGGAACATGGTTTTCCAACTTATCAAACCGTGCAGCCTTTGTATAATTTGTACGACCGCGAAAGCTATGAAAAGGAACTGGAGTCGCTTTGCCAGGAATTTAATTTAGGCGTGATTAGCTATTCTTCTTTAGCCAGCGGATTTTTAACAGGCAAATATCGCTCAGAAGCAGATTTTTCTAAAAGTAAACGCGGACAAGGGATTAGCAAATACCTAAACGACCGTGGTTTTAAAATTCTAAAAGCTTTGGACGAAGTTTCCGAAGATTTAAACACCACGCCAGCCGCTGTTTCTTTAGCTTGGTTGATTAACCGGCCGGGAATTACCGCTCCGATTGCAAGTGTAACCAGCGTAGCACAATTGCAGGAAACAATTAAAGCCGTTGAATTGGAATTGGATGCAGATACAATCCACAAGTTGAACGAAGCAAGTTCGTGGGAATAAAATTTTAATCCATAAAAAAAGCTGCCCAAATAAGGCAGCTTTTTTTATAATATAAATTTTAATTTAGTTTCTATAGTTGCGGTCATCACGTCCGTTTCTTTGATAATTTGCGTTGTAACGTTGGTCTCTTTCATGATGGTCGTCATGAAAATTGTAAGCACGATCGTCACCTCTTCCACGATTAACATTGTAATTTTGATTGTGGAAATTGCGGTCATTCTGTCCGTAAAATTGTATGTTGCGATACTGGTTACGGTAATAATCATTCCGCAAATATGGCCTTGGTTCGTTTACAACATAATGGCGCATATGGTTGTAATCAAAATCGTGAAACCGGCCTGGCATATACGCACCAGAAACCCAGCGGCCTTGGTTTTGATAATAGTAAACATGCTCTGGCACAGAGTAATAAGCTTCAGCATCAGGCAGATAATAATATTCATCAGGGGCAGCAACTGGCTCAGGTGCAGGAACATAAACCGGGCGTGCACCCAAGTTAAAATTTAAATGGATACCAATTTGAGCATGTGCAACTTGTATGCTTAAACTTCCAATTATTAAGGCAGATAAAAAGATTAGCTTTTTCATTTTTAGGTTATTTATACCTTACAGACTATCACAAACTAAGTTGGTTTAATTGCTTAAATTTTATGCTTATTTAGATTGATAGTTGTAACACTCAGTATAAATAATTAAAAGATTTAGGTTGATAAAAGAAGCATCGTTATACTATTTTTATCAACTTAAATTTCAATTTTCTGGTAAACTTGTGAGATGATAAAACCCTGATAAAAAGTCTTTTCTTCCAACAAACCATATTCTTCTGATAAAAAATACGAATCCATTTTAACCAAAGTTTTTGTTTCGACATTACAAAGCCAGCCAAAAAACCAATACATAGTTTGTAATAAGCATTTCTGCCAGATACTTTTATAATTATGCTGGATTTGGAAATCTGCAAGCAACCATAATCCGCCAGGTTTTAAATGTTGATGTAATTGATTGTAAACTTTCTGGATTCTTTCTTCCGCAAAATTGTCGAATAAAAAAGGTGTTAAGATCACGTCGTATGCATCTTTAATTTCACAATCTTCAATTGCGGCATGTACAAAACACACTTCATTTTGCAAGTATCTTTTTGCTTTTGATAAATTGATCATCCTACCCGAAATCTCCACATAAGTAATGTTTAAACTTGTGGGATGTACTTTCGCAATTTCTTCTAAAATCCACCCCGTTCCGCCGCCAACAATTAATATATTCGACTGCGCTTTGATGTTTTTTACCAAAAAGCGTTGGGCATTAACCAAAGTTTTACCAAAAACTAATTGCGCCAATCCATCATAAAACCAAGCGGCAGCATCGTAATTGTTGGGCATGTTAAAAATGGTGGAACGGTTGAAATAGAAACATTTAGGAAAGACAATATTAAACAATTACAATTTTTTATCTCATTAATATTACGGATTATTACCGCTTGTTTAGCTTATGCCGATAAATTTAAAAAAGGATTTCCCCTGGTTGCTTGTGCTGCTTTTGGCGGTGACTGTGAATTTTTTGGGCATCAACGTTCCGTTTTTTACGGATGATCCGGGTTTGTATGCTGCACTTGCAAAAAACATGGTACTTCACGACAACTATTGGGAACTGTTTTCGTACGGGAAAGACTGGTTAGACAAGCCGCATTTTCCATTTTGGATGGCTGCCCTCAGCTTTAAAATCTTTGGTATCTCTACCTGGAGTTACAAATTGCCAGCCTTGCTTTTTTTCCTGCTGTCCGGTTTTTACACCTATCTTTTTACGGCGAAAAATTACGACCGGAAAACTGGTTTCATGGCCGTACTCATCCTTTTTTCGGCGCAGCATATTTTAATGTCTAACACCGATGTCCGTGCCGAACCTTATTTAATGGCACTAATTATCGGCAGCGTTTACCATTTTTTTAGGCTGGAAAAGAAGTTTAGCTGGACGGATTTGATCCTGGGAAGTTTGCTCGCCGGCTGTGCTGTAATGACGAAAGGGATTTTTGCTTTGATCCCGATTGGAGCAAGCATCCTTGGCGAACTCCTCTTCAAAAAACGTTACCGTGAGCTATTGAGGCCAAAATGGTTGCTGGTAATTTTGCTAACCGGCGTTTTCATTTTGCCAGAAATTTACAGTTTGTACTTACAGTTTGATAGTCAGCCTGGGAAAACGACTTTCCAAAACACCCATATTTCTGGCATCAAATGGTTTTTGTGGGATAGCCAGTTTGGCCGTTTTATCAATTCCGGGCCGATTACTCGAAAATCCGGAAGCGTATTTTTTTACGTCCATACTTTAATTTGGGCTTTTGCGCCCTGGTTTTTTATGCTGGCGTATGCTGTTTTTATCAACCTAAAAAAGATCATAAAAAGGCAGTCTTTAACCGAATATTATACACTTTGCGGCGGTTTCAGCATGTGGCTGATTTTTTCGCTTTCGGGTTTTCAGTTGCCGTTTTACACCAATATTATTTTCCCGTTTTTCGCCATCCTCACGGCTGCTGCTTTTCGAAAAGCCATTTCAGGCAGAAAGTTTGGATTTTTCAGGGTAATACAATCGGTGCAAGTTTGTATTTTGTTTATCGCGGTACTGGTGTTTAATTATTTTCTGCAACCGCAACTATCCATTTTGTTTTTTGCAGAAGTGATTGGATTTGCCGCGCTGGTGGTTTTCCTCCGCAGAAAAACGCAGGGTTTCAGCTTCTTTTTCCTGCTGTCTTGCTGTGCAACTTTGTTTGTAAACGGCTACCTCAACACTATTTTTTATCCTTTGCTGGCCAGTTACAAGGCTGATGCCCAGGCACCTGTTTACATCAATCAGAATTTTCCCAACCAGCCGGTTTATGTTGTCCAAAGCTTGTCTAACCCTTTTCAATTTTACTGCAAACAGCCGGTGCAGCTTTTATTAAAAAAAGATGCAGCGGTCCAAAATTCAACACCAAAAATTATTTATGTTGATGAAACCACGCTTAAAGGTTTGCAGCAAAAACATCCTGTCGAAATTTTGAAGGTGGTTAAAAACTATCCAAACGAAATTATTTACAAGAATTTTATCTGGTACAAAACCCGCGAAAAGGCTTTAGACCGATATTACATCATCCGTTATTGAATTAAAGTCGGTGCTTCTTTTATCGGCATAAAAACAGCATCCGCAACAACAATTACGAAAATTGAAACCGTTTTTTCGGGTTTATTGAATATCTTACACATTCAATTCGAACCGATGATACCAGGAGAATACATTTTAAAAAATGAACCTATCGAGTGCAATGTTGGCCGGGAAACTTGCACCGTATTTGTAGTTAATACTGGCGACCGACCAGTGCAAGTTGGTTCGCATTATCATTTTTTTGAGGTGAACAAGCAGTTGGAGTTCGACCGGGAAAAAGCTTTTGGCATGCGTTTAAATATTGCCGCCGGTACAGCCGTTCGATTTGAGCCGGGCGAAGAAAAAGAAATTGTGTTGGTAACTTTTGGCGGAAACCGGCATGTTTACGGTTTTAATAACCTGGTGAACGGCGATACCAAATCCGCAGAAATCAAAGAAAAAGCACTGGTAAAAGCAGCATCGCTTCAATTTAAAAACAAAAAGTCATGAGCCTGAGCATTAACCGGATCAAATACGCCAACATGTTTGGACCAACGACCGGCGATAAAGTCCGTTTGGGCGATACAGATTTAATCATCGAAATAGAAAAAGATTATACTGTTTATGGCGACGAAGGTAAGTTTGGCGGCGGCAAAACTATTCGCGACGGCATGGCGCAATCGGCCACCAAAACCAGAGCAGAAAACGTGTTGGATTTTGTGATTACCAGCGTGATGATCATCGATCAGTGGGGAATTGTAAAGGCAGACATCGGTATAAAAGATGGAAAAATTCTGGCCATCGGTAAAGCTGGAAACCCGGATACAATGGATGGTGTAACTCCAAATATGATTATTGGTGCATCAACCGAAGTACACGGCGGCGCGGGTTTAATTGCAACTGCTGGTGGCATCGATACGCATATCCATTTTATTTGTCCGCAGCAAATCGACCACGCTTTATTCAGCGGCATTACCACGATGATTGGCGGCGGAACTGGTCCTGCCGACGGCACAAACGCCACGACCGTAACGCCTGGTGCCTGGAATATCGAGCGGATGCTGCAATCTGCGGAAGCATTCCCCATGAATCTTGGTTTCTTTGGAAAAGGAAATTGTGCAGAACTGGCTCCGCTGGAAGAACAGATTGAAGCCGGTGCTTTAGGTTTGAAAATCCATGAAGACTGGGGTTCTACGCCTGCCGTGATCGATGCGGCTTTGCAAATTGCAGATCAGTACGATGTGCAAGTCGCCATTCACACCGATACGTTGAACGAAGCCGGCTTTTTGGAAGATACGATTAACGCCATTAACGGCAGAACGATCCACACTTTCCATACCGAAGGTGCGGGCGGCGGCCACGCGCCGGATATTATCAAGGCGGCCATGTACCCAAATATTTTGCCGTCGTCCACCAATCCAACCCGGCCGTTTACGGTCAATACCATTGATGAGCATTTGGATATGCTGATGGTTTGCCATCATTTGGATAAATCCGTTCCGGAAGATGTGGCTTTTGCAGATTCCCGCATCCGCCCGGAAACCATTGCTGCCGAAGATATTTTGCAGGATATGGGCGTTTTCAGCATGATGAGTTCTGATTCCCAGGCGATGGGTCGCGTTGGGGAAGTGATCATCCGCACCTGGCAAACGGCCGATAAAATGAAGAAACAGCGCGGGTTTTTATCTGAAGATGAGAACAACGGCAATGATAATTTTAGGGTGAAAAGGTACATTTCCAAATACACTAGCAACCCCGCCATAACGCATGGAATTTCAGAATATGTAGGTTCTTTGGAAGCAGGAAAAATGGCCGATTTAGTTTTATGGAAACCTGCAATGTTTGGTGCCAAGCCCGAAATGATCATCAAAGGCGGCATGATCATCGCCAGTAAAATGGGCGATCCAAATGCTTCGATTCCAACGCCGCAACCTGTAATTTACCGCCACATGTTTGGTGCTTACGGCAAAGCTTTGTTTAAAACCTGCGCCACATTTGTTTCGCAACTTTCGCTGGATAAAAACGTGGTGCAGCAATACGGTTTGCAAAAGCTTCTTTTACCGGTGAAAAACTGCCGGAATATTTCCAAGAAAGATTTGATCCACAATGATAAAACGCCGCAAATTGATGTGAACCCGGAAAATTACGAAGTTAAAGTTGATGGTGTGCACATAACTTGCGAACCTGTTTCTATACTTCCGCTGGCACAACGCTACTTTTTATTTTAGTTGAAATATTTATGCTGATCAAAGAAAAAACCGGCAACTTAAATGCTGTCAATATCAACAACAGAACTGTTGATTGGCTTAACTTGGAATGGTACGAAACGCAGAAAAGAATCATGCATAAAAGAAGCACAGCGGGAACGGAAGTTGTGATGAAATTTCTAAATGAAAATCCCAATTTAACACAAGGCGATATTCTATTTCAAGATGATAATACTTTGATTGCCATAAACATCCAACCTTGCGAAGCATTAATTATCCGGCCAAAAACAATGTACGAAATGGCTTGCATTTGTTATGAAATTGGCAACAAACATTTGCCATTATTTTACCTGGTAAACGAAGTATTGGTTGCATTTGATGCTTCGTTGTTTCGGCTGCTTGCATCTTCAGGTTATAAAGTTGAAAAGGGTGAACGTAAATTGATCAACCCATTAAAAACAACCGTGGCAGCGCATGGAAATGGTGTAAATAGCGAAACCTTGTTCTCCAAAATTATGCGCTTAACCAATCCACAAGAATGAGTTTCGAACTATTGAACTTGTTGCAACTGGCCGATCCAACTTTACCAATTGGCGGTTTTTCACATTCTTCGGGATTAGAAACTTATGTCCAATTAAACATCGTTCACAATGTTGAAACTGCAAAAGCTTTCATTACAGAAATGCTCAGCCAGAACTTACAATTTACAGATGCAGCTTTTGTTTCGCTTGCTTACGATGCAACTTTAAATAATAATATTGAAGGTTTAATTGCTTTGGATGAAGAATGTTCTGCTGTAAAACTGCCCAAAGAAATGCGACAAGCAAGCCAAAAATTAGGAACAAGGTTGTTAAAAATCTTTCAAGGTTTTTGTAAGAATGAAATTATCGATCTCTACAAAAATCAAATTGATTCGGGAAATATCAATGGCAATTATTGCATTGCATTTGGAGTGATTGCGGCTGTTCAAAACATTTCAAAAGTAGAAACTTTGACTGGATTTTATTACAACGCAGCAATGGGTATGATTACTAATTGTGTAAAGCTGATTCCTTTAGGTCAACAAGATGGGCAGCTTCTTTTGTTCAGCATAAAACCTTTAATTGTAGAATTGGTAGAAAAATCTTTGGTTCCAAACAAAGAATTATTGGGCTTATGCTGTGCTGGTTTTGATATCAGATGTATGCAACATGAAAGTTTGTATTCGAGGTTGTATATGTCGTGAGAAATTTAAAAGGTTAAAAGATTAAATGTTAAAAAAATGTCTGAAAGAACTTACATCAAAATTGGCATTGCCGGGCCGGTTGGCTCCGGAAAAACCGCTTTAATTGAACGGTTATCGCGCCAAATGGCAGCAGATTACAGTATCGGCGTAATCACCAACGATATTTATACCAAAGAAGATGCGGAATTTCTCACCCAAAACAGTTTGCTTGCACCGGATCGAATTATTGGTGTAGAAACCGGCGGTTGTCCGCACACCGCCATTCGCGAAGATGCCAGCATGAATTTGGAAGCAGTGGACGAAATGGCCACACGTTTCCCCGATATTGAAATTATTTTTATTGAAAGCGGCGGCGATAACTTGTCGGCAACTTTTAGTCCTGATCTGGCCGATCTTACCATCTTTGTGATTGATGTTGCCGAAGGCGATAAAATCCCCAGAAAAGGCGGACCAGGAATTACCAGAAGCGATTTGCTGGTAATCAACAAAATCGATTTAGCTCCTTATGTTCATGCCGACCTAAATGTGATGGAACGCGATGCAAGACTAATGCGAAAAGGCGCACCATTTGTTTTTACCAATTTGATGAGTTTGCAAGGTTTGGATGCCGTAATCAATTGGATTTTAAAATATGGATTGCTCTCCGAAATTGTCGAACCACAACTCTTGAGATGATTGCAAAATTGCACATCCAAACAAAACTGCGTAACAATTTTACCGTGCTAAAAGAAGCATATTGTACGCCGCCTTTTAAAATTGCAAATATCAGCGAAGATAAAAAAGACAGAACTTTACAATTGATGCTGATGACTTCTTCACCGGGGATATTGAATGGTGACGAATACCAAATCAAAATAGACTTGGAACAAGGTTGCTCTTTAAATTTGCATACACAATCTTACCAAAAGTTGTTCACCATGAAAAATGAAGCTTCGCAAACTTTCGAAGTTAACTTGGATTGCAATTCGTCTTTTTGTTATCTGCCGCATCCTACTGTTCCGCATGAAAGTTCTAATTTTAGGTCGATAAACAAAGTATTCCTTTCCAGCAATTGTACTTTGGTTTGGGGCGAAGTTTTAACTTGTGGCCGGAAGTTAAATGGAGAAATATTCCAATTCTCCAAATATCACAATTTAACAGAAATATTTCTCAACAGAAAACTGATCATCAAAGAAAACCTGTTGCTCCAACCTTCAAAAATCAACCTAAACGCAATTGGACAATTAGAGAATTATACACACCAGGCAAGTTTAATTTATTTGGATGAAAAAGCAGAAGTTAAAAGCTTAATTCAAAGTATAAACACATTTTTAAGTAGACAATTACAAGTTATTTTTGGCGTAACAGAAACGCAAAAAAACGGGTTAATGGTCAGGATGTTAGGTTTTAAAGCAGAACAATTGCACAACTGCTTGATCCAAATTTCAAACTTAATTGGATCAACAAAACTCAATTAACTTATGCACAACGAGTTAACTTTGTTGATATTGAGTGCAATAACCATCAGTTGCTTGCATACTTTTAGCGGCCCAGACCATTATTTGCCATTTGTGGCTCTTTCTAAATCCAAAAACTGGTCTGTTAGCAGGACTATATTTTGGACGATCATTTGCGGCATTGGCCATGTTGGAAGTTCGGTATTGCTGGGTTTAATTGGTATAGCAGTTGGTTTTTCGTTGTCAAAATTAACTTGGTTAGAAAATATCCGCGGCGGTTTTGCGGCTTGGGCATTGCTTTTATTTGGGTTGATTTATACTTTATGGGGAATTTATCAAGCCAAAATCAACCGGCCGCACAAACATTTTGATCTAAACGACGACGGTTCGATGTACGTTTTTGAACATCAGCACGGCCAAGCAGTCAACCCAAAAAACAGGTATCCGGTAACGCCTTGGGTTATGTTTTTTATTTTTGCGATGGGCCCAAGCGAACCAATGATCCCGCTGCTCTCCTATCCTGCTGCAAAAAGTTCGCTATTTGGCATCACTTCGCTCATCGTGGTTTACGTGTTTTTTACCGTTTTAACCATGGTGATGATGGTTGTATTGGGGTTTTATGGCATTTCCTATTTCAAAGCGGGAAAAATAGAACGCTACGTACATGCTTTAGGCGGTTTAACAATTTTGATCTGCGGGATTGGAATGGTATTTATGGGCTGGTGAATGGAAAGCTTCTT
>CAZZVO010000151.1:0-9776 GCA_964657505.1 uncultured Mucilaginibacter sp. | reverse complement strand
GTTTTACGTAAACCACGTAGGCGCGCAAACGGAACTAATTTTTGATGGCGGATCAATGGTTTACGATGCGCAGGGAAATATTGTGGATGAATTGGATTACTTTAAAGAGCAAGTTCGTTATTACGACGTTGAAAAAACATCGGTAAAAGAAGTATCGGTAAAAGCGGAACAAACTTTAAGCCCGGATGTATTTCGGATGAGCCAGATCGAGCAAATTCATCAGGCTTTGATTTTGGGGATTCGTGATTATTTTAAAAAATCAGGTTTTAATAAAGCAACTTTAGGTCTTTCCGGCGGGATAGATTCGGCTGTAGTTTGCGTGCTGGCTTGCGAAGCTTTAGGCGCAGCAAACGTAATGGCGGTGCTGTTGCCTTCCGCTTTTTCTTCCGATCACTCCATAAAAGATGCGGAAGATCTGGTGAAAAATTTAGGTTGTATGAGCCAAACGGTTGCCATTAAAAACATCACCACCGCTTTTGAAAATGCTTTAGAACCGCAGTTTGCAGGTTTACCTTTTAATATTGCAGAAGAAAACATTCAGTCGCGCAGCCGAGCTGTAATTTTGATGGCGATGTGCAATAAGTTTGGTTATATTTTGCTTAACACTTCTAACAAAAGTGAAGCTGCCGTTGGTTACGGAACACTTTATGGCGATATGTGCGGCGGTATTTCTGTTTTGGGCGATGTTTACAAAACGCAGGTTTACGAACTGGCGAACCACATCAATCTGGAAAAGGAGATTATCCCACAAAATTCCATCACAAAACCGCCATCCGCAGAATTACGGCCCGGACAAAAAGATTCTGATTCTTTACCCGATTACGATATTTTAGACCGGATTTTAAAGGAATATATTGAACTGCGTCAATCTTCCGCCAGTATTATTGCTGCTGGTTTTGAGGAAGCTGTGGTGCGAAAAGTAATCCGTTTAGTCAATATCTCCGAACATAAACGTTACCAAACACCACCGATTTTGCGTGTTTCGCCAAAAGCTTTTGGCATGGGCAGAAGGATGCCTATTGTTGGGAAATATTTGTCGTGAAGAAAATGTATCAGTAAAAACTTCAGTATAAATCACTCTACTCAACCTAATCAAGCCCAAAAAACAAAGCAACAAACATTTATGATCCAGCAGAACACCTTTGCATTTGCCTTGTTCAATCAGGTATGAAAGTTTTGCTTGCTGGCGCCAATGGATATATCGGGACGAGGCTGATCCCGGTTTTACTTGAAAAAGGTTTTGAAGTAGTGTGTTTAGTGCGCGACAAAAGGCGCTTTAAAGAAAACAGCGATTTTAGCAACCACGTTACTTTAATAACAGGAGATTTAACGGTTAAAAACAGTGTTGAAACTTTTCCCGCGGATATTGATGCCGCTTTTTACCTCGTGCATTCTATGGCGCAGGCCAATGATTTTTCTGACCTGGAAGCACAATCTGCACGGAACTTTGTCGATGCCATCAACAAAACCAGTTGTAAACAAATTATCTATTTAAGCGGGATCACAAACGATAAAAACCTCTCTAAACATTTAACTTCCCGCCGCCATGTGGAAGATGTTTTGCGGGAAGGAAAAGCCGAACTAACAGTTTTAAGGGCAGCAATTATTATCGGTTCCGGCAGTGCATCGTTTGAAATTATTCGTGATTTGACGGAAAAATTGCCTTTGATGACCGTTCCGCGCTGGGTAAACACGCGTTGCCAGCCAATTGCTATCCGCGATGTGTTGTTTTATCTTGAAAATGTGCTGCTAAACGAAGCAACGTTTAATAAAACCTTTGATATTGGCGGACCGGATATTTTGTCTTTTAAAGACATGATGCTGGTCTACGCCAAAGTGCGCGATCTAAAACGTTACATCATTACGTTGCCTTTTTTATCGCCCAAAATCTCTTCTTACTGGCTTTATTTTGTTACTTCTACCAATTATCCGCTTGCGCAAAGTTTGGTAAACAGTATGAAGAACGAAACAATCTGCCGCGATCAAGCCATCAATACCATCATTCCACACCAATGTTTAAGTTATGAAGAAGCACTTCGGTTGGCGTTCGAAAAGATCGAGCAAAATTCCATCGTTTCCAGTTGGAAAGATGCTTTGAACACGGCTTATCTCAATCCAGCTTTTATGGACCAGATAAAAGTTCCGCAGAATGGTACAAAAGAATATAAAGTTAAAATGCCGTTTAAGCGGGAAACGGATGCAGTGCTAAGCAATATTTGGTCTATCGGCGGAGAACGCGGCTGGTATTATTGGGATTGGATTTGGAGTTTACGAGGGATGTTAGATAAAATGGTTGGCGGCGTAGGCATCAGGCGTGGGCGAACCAGTAACATCGATATTTCCCCCGGCAACACGATTGATTTTTGGCGCGTTTTATTGGCCGACAAAGTGAATAAACGCTTACTGCTTTATGCGGAGATGAAATTGCCCGGCGAAGCTTGGTTAGAATTTAAAATAGTAGAACGACACGGCGAAAGCTTTCTAAGTCAGGTTGCCACTTTTAGGCCGAGTGGTTTGTGGGGAAGAGTTTATTGGGCAACCATGTTTCCGTTCCATATTTTTATTTTTAATGGTATGGCCAGAAGGATTATCGGTTACGGGGAAAAAGCTTCAAACAAAAACCCTAAGCTTCTTGGCTGATAAAATCCCAATGCTTCTTTTATCGGTATAAAACTGATGTCGGCACTTATCTTTTCAACAAGAAAAAGAGTTAATTTTTATGCCGATAAAAGAAGCATTAAGGTTTGTCTTCAACATTAAAACAGAAAAAACCTGCAACTAATATTTGCCATAGCCAACGTTGGCCATGCGTTCGCCCATTTCTGCATAAGCTTCGTTTGGTTTTGGTGCCCAGGTTCCTAAACCATCTACGTAACGGTTGTACATGCAAAAAGCAGCAGCAATCAATACAGTATCATGTATCTCCAAATCGGTTGCACCGAGTTCGCGTGCAGTTGCTATATCTTCCGTGGTAACGTTTTTACCGTTGCGTTGTACTTGATGGGCAATCTCTAACAGAGCACGCAATTTATCCGAAACGGGTGTAGTTGGGAGGCCGGCTTTAATATCATCAATCAACCCTAAACCTGTTTTTAAATGTGCTGCCGCTGCTGCTGCGTGGGAAGTGTGGCAAAAGTGACACTGGTTCCAGTAGGATACAGAAGCTGCAATAATTTCCCTTTCGCCGCTGCTAAGTGTTGATTCGCCCCGAAGTAAAGTTTCGGCAAGTTCAAGTAGTGGTTTTGCAGTTTCTGGCCGATAATTTAAAAGGCCGACGATGCCCGGCAGTTCTTCATTCAATAATTTAATATGTGCCATTGTTGATGATTTAAGAGTTTTGTAATTGTTCTTCAGTCCTGTTTACTTTAAAAGGAGCTGTTAAATATCCTTCGCGTGCACGTTGTTCGCCCATTTGATCGTACAGCTCGTCGTTATCCGGTTGCCAGGTATCCAAGCCATCAACATAACGGTTAAACATGCAAAAAGCGGCAGCAATTAATACGGCATCGTGTATTTCGATATCAGTTGCACCTTCGTTGCGCGCCTGGTAAACATCAGCAGGTGTAACATTTTTACCGCCAGCTTGTACTTTTGCGGCAATTTTTAATAATGCTTTTAACTTGCTGCTGATTGGCGCAGTAACAGGATCGGCCACTACTTTTTCAACCATTTCTGCATTATTGCCCAACTGGTGTTTGGCAATAGCACCGTGGATATTGGTGCAATATTTACACGTGTTTAAACTGGAAACGTAAGTAGCAATCAACTCGCGGTCGCCAGCACTTAATGTTGGGTGCGGGCTGTGCAAAAGTACCTGCACCAATGCGTTTAGCGGTGCGGCTGTTTCTGGCCGGAACATAAACAGGCTTCTGATACCAGGAAATTCCTGGGGTAAATTAATGTGTGGCATAATGGTTTATTTAATTGGTTTTTAAATTGATTTCTCATCAACAATAACTGTTTTGCTTGGGGATGATCCCAAATTCAAAACAATTTTTTCATGAGAAATAAAGAACTAATTTATTAAAAAATTATTGGTTAAGAACGGTATTATTTTCTCAGCTTGCTTATGTAATTACGTTTGATAACTTTGCTGGTAAGCTCAATTATAAATCTGCTTTCAACCAAAACCATTTAACTTATTACACCCAATGAAAAGGAAATTGCTCCATATTTTTGCGTTCGTTTTTTTAAGTGCTTGTGCATTTGCCCAAAAAAACGGCAACTATCAATTAAGCTCTCCGGATGGAAAAATAACTGTGCAAATCGATACAAAACAAAAACTGCGCTGGTCGGCAGCTTTTAATGCACAACCTGTTATTGTTGCATCGCCGGCATCTTTAAAGTTAACGGGTGGAGAGGTTTTAGGCGAAAATATCCAAGTAATAACTGCGAAATCAGAAAAAGTGAATACTTCTTTTATCGCCCTAAATTATAAGAAAAAAGTTGTGGAAGACCGCTACAACCAGTTAACGCTCGATTGCAAAGGTAATTTCGGCGTGGTGTTCCGTGCTTATAACGATGGCGTTGCTTACCATTTTTTGATCGGTAAAAGAAGCAACATAACCATTGCATCCGAAGAAGCTGCTTTTAATTTTGATAAAGATTATAAAACGTTTATCCCTTTTACCCGGGATTACCGTGTTGCCGGCGATCAATATATTTCTTCTTTCGAGGCATTGTACCAGCAAATGAATTTATCCGAAGTAAAGCCAGATTCGCTTGCATTTTTGCCCTTGCTGGTAGATGTAGGAAACGGTGTTAAGGCGGCAATTGTGGATGCCGGATTAGAAAATTATCCGGGAATGCTGATCCGCAAAAACCGCGACGTCGAAAATTCTTTAAAAGCAGATTTTGCCAAATATCCTTTAACCGAAGCTTATGGTGGCTACAGCAATATCAATTACGTGGTAACCAAACGGGCAGATTATATCGCCAAGGTTGAAGGCAACACCGCTTTGCCATGGCGCGCGGTAATTATCGCCGGGAATGATAAGGAATTGGCCAACAACGATATGGTGCAAAAATTGGCCTCGCCATCCAGAATCAAAGATGTTTCTTGGATTAAGCCCGGAAAAGTAGCGTGGGATTGGTGGAACGATTGGAATATTTCTCATGTTGATTTCCCGGCGGGCATCAACACGCCAACTTATAAGTATTATATTGATTTTGCTTCGGCCAATAAAATCGATTACATTATTATAGATGAAGGCTGGAGCGAACTGCTTGATTTGATGAAGAACAAGCCGGAACTTAATTTGCAGGAACTGATAGATTACGGCAAGCAAAAGAATGTTGGCGTGATCCTTTGGGCTTCGTGGAGCGGCATCCAGAAAAATATGGATGGCATCTTTGCAAAATACGCCGGCATGGGCGTTAAGGGTTTTAAGATTGATTTTTTAGACCGGGATGATCAGAAAATGACTTCTTCCACTTACGATATTGCTAAACACGCAGCCACTTATAAATTGTTGGTGGATTTGCACGGTGTTTATAAGCCCGATGGTTTGCAGCGCACTTACCCAAATGTTTTAAATTTTGAAGGTGTAAAAGGAATGGAAAATGTAAAATGGACACCGCATGACGATATGCCCGGCTACGAAGTTTCGATCCCATTTATCCGTATGCTGGCTGGTCCTTTGGATTATACGCCCGGTGCCATGCGTAATGCAACGAAAGCAAATTTTCATCCTTCCAACTCTGAACCGATGAGCCAGGGCACGCGCTGCCATCAATTGGCAATGTACGTAGTTTATGAAGCACCGCTGGAAATGCTCGCCGATAACCCGACAGCTTATTTAAAGGAGCAGGAGAGTACTTCTTTTATCAGCCAAATTCCTACAACGTTTGATGAAACGGTTGCGTTGGATGGCAAAGTTGGCGAATACGTAGCGATAGCAAGAAGAAACGGAAGTACCTGGTTTGTTGGCGCAATGACCAATTGGAACGCGCGCGATTTACAAATCAATTGCTCTTTTTTACCTCCGGGAAATTATCAGGCCGAAATTTTTAAAGATGGTGTAAATGCCGAACGCGATGCCACCGATTATAAAAAGGAAGTAATTACGGTTACCGGCAAAGATCAACTGAAAATCCATTTGGCTAACGGCGGCGGCTGGGCAGCAATATTATCTAAGCTTTGATTTTCTGCTGATTTATTGAAGGAAATTGGCGATGCTTCTTTTATGCCTGTAAATTTTGTGGTGGGTTTGTATCGATACAAATTATAAACCTGCAATTTTTAGGACGATAAAAGAAGCATGTCAATTATTATTTGGGCACATTCAGTTTATAGATGTTGATTTATATTATCCATCTCTCCATAAAAACATAAAAAAAGCCGGACTTTCGCCCAGCTTGTCTTTTCATTAGTTTATTAATGTTGATGATGTTTATCCGACTCTAAATTATTCGAATCCCATTAAAAATGAAACGCTAGTTTGGTAAATATCCTCCGGCCGTTAAAGCCCATTTGTACGGCTTCAAAAGGTCCGCCTGATTCGCTATCACCAAAAGAACTACTGCCGTAAGGGTTGGCAGAACCAGGAACGATAGCGATATCCGGATGTACGTTAAACAAATTATCAACGCCAATTGTCCATGCTACTGTTTTGTTGATTTTGTAGGAAGCATAAACATCGGTAGTTACTTTTGGTTTAAAGTCGAATATTTCTGGCACCACGCCGCCGCCATTGTCTAAAGCTACATATGGGAAAAATGGATCAGGCGCGTTGGCTGGTGCATTAGCTTCTCCAAAACCCAACTCTTTTACATCACCAAAATAAGTAAGGTGTGTTCCAAGGGCAAATTTGTTTAGGCCATACTCCAGGTTAAGCGTAAACTTTGCTTTTGGGGCACTTGCTTTCAGAAAGTATTGTTCCCTCACAGAAAAAAAAGTGGCACTATCCGCAGCAGAACCTTTAAAAGTAGATGGAATATTGATTTTATTGATTGATAAACTTTGGATGTTACCGGCCAACAATGCAGTAAAATGATTTTTGCCCCAACGTTTTCTGTAATCCAAAACAATATCAATACCCCGGTTGGTGGTATTTACGGCATTGGCAAAAAACTGTGCGGCACTGATGCCCTGGCTAAGCAGCAAATTGTTTAACGGCGCGCCCAGCGTTGGGTCTCCTTCGTTATACAAGCCAGAAATAACAATCCGGTTTTTAATTTTGATATCGTAACCATCCACCGTTACCGTTAAGTTATTTACAGGTTGCCAGGTAAAACCTAAACTGTAATTGGTAGAAGTTTCCTGTTTAAGTTTAGGTATGCCTGCTGTTTGCGCAATTGACGAATAGTTTGGAACGAGTTTAGTATATTCTAAATTACCGCCAACAACTGTGGTATTAGTATTACTAAAGTTGATTTGCTGCAAAGTAGGCGCACGGAAACCAGTACTTATAGAACCACGCAAATTAAAGTTATCAGTCAGTTTATAACGGGTTGCAAATTTAAAAGTGCTTACGCCGCCAAAATCAGAATAATGCTCAACTCGGGCAGCACCATCTATCAACCATGCCTTGGTTACATCTAAGGATGCTTCGGCGTAAACCGCTTCATTAGTACGGTGCGCTGTAGATTCATCGCTTGGCTGATAGCCCGGATAGCCTTCAGAACCTGATGCCTTTTGTATTCCGCCGGGCAAAGTAGCACCACCATAAATGTAGGAGTTAGGTTCGCCGGCATAAAGCTTATAACGTTCGTACCTAAACTCGGCACCGAAAGAAAGCTGCAAACCCTGGGCAACAGTATTGTAATGCTTCGTAATATCCGCATTTGCGGTATTTTGCAAAAAGTTAAAGCCACCATCATCAAAACGGGTCTGGATTTGCTGACCTGGAACGTAAGGCAAGGAAGCGTTAAAAGTTTGGTTGCCAAAATAATGGAAATCGTTTCTGCCGAGGTTGTTGCTGATGTCCCAATCCCAATCGCCCGGCGTTGTACCCTTAAAACCTAAAGCTGCAGATTCATCTTTGATGTAAACGTCCTCTTGCGGGTTGTAGTAAACATTGGCCGGCCCGATAGAACCATTTGGATAATCTAACACCCGCATAATACCAGGCACAAAAATAAGGTTGCCGCTGGCATCTGTCGGAAATTTGGTAGGATTTGCGCGTCCGGGGAAATTCCAGCTTCTGGTATAAGCATACACGTTGGAGTGTTTGTAATTATATCCGCCAAAAGAATAAAAAGTTGTTTTTGTACCACTTAAAGGTATTTCCATGTTGTACATGGCACCTCCGGATTCAACAGAACCATCTCCAAAAGCCCTGCGTTCCCGGCTAACAGCTAAGGCGTTAGGGTTTGCCCTCCAGTTGGTATCTTGTATTGCCCTAAAAGTTTTGCCTTGATTTTGATAATTGCCGCCAATATTAATAAAGCCGCCGTTCTTCCCAATTGGCAAACCATAATCTGCACCAAGGGAAAAAGTTTGGCCATCAAATTTTTGACCGGTGTAATAAGCGGCCGGGTCAACATTGTTTAAGGTATTGTATTTGGCATCGTTGTAACCGCTAAAACCGGCACTAATGTTTAAATGGTTAATGTCTTTTTTCAAAACAAGGTTGATAACGCCAGCAATAGCATCAGACCCATATTGTGCCGAAGCACCGTCACGCAAAATCTCAATATGGTCAATTGCAGCTTCAGGGATGGCATTTAAATCCGTACCGCTGTTACCTCGGCCACGTGTTCCTACTTCGTTTACAAAAGCAGATAAATGTCGGCGTTTACCATTTACCAGTACCAAAGTTTGATCAAAACCCAAGCCGCGTAAACTGGCAAAGTCGATGGCATCAGACCCGTCCCCTCCGCTTTGTTTGTTGTAGTTGAATGAAGGCACGGCCTGGTTTAACTGGCTCATCAAATCTGGTTTTGCAGTAGTTTCACTCGCCTGGTTTACGTTGATTACATCTACTGGAACTGGCGATTCAATTTTTGTACGACCTGCACCACGTCCGCCCAATACAACTACTTCTTTTAATGATGAAGAAGAAGTGGGCAAATCCATGTTCAATACTTTGGTTTCGCCAGCAGCAAGTTGTACACTTTCGGTTTTCTTTTCGTAGCCGATAGCCGAAAAAGTAATTTGGTAAGTGCCGGGTTTTAAAGCCAGGCTATACTTGCCGTTCAAATCAGTGGAAGTGCCTGTTCCGGTTGGAGTAGCTATAACACTGCTGCCCGGGACTGAAATGCCTGCACTTGTTACCGTGCCTGTTATTTTTTGTGCAAAAAGAGGCAGACAAAATAAAAAAGACGCCCCAAAAAGAAAGGAATGTAATTTTATGCTCATCGTTTTTTAATTTTAGTAAAAGAAATCCGTTAACTAACTACTAAAATTAAGAAAAATAATAGCTTTTTTACTATTCAGTTAAAAATAAAGCTTTTTAGGTATAATAAATTTATAAAAGAATTGGAATGGTTGCTTTTATAAACAAATATCAGTTTTTAGACAATAAAAAAAGTATTGAGTTGATTTAATTATCAAATTATTCGTTGCAAATCCTATTATTTGTGTTTATGCTAATTTTGGGTAGGTAAAAGAAGCATGACGATTTGATAAAATCTCCATTATATAAAAAAGCAGCATCAACCCAATTCAAAAATTCGAGTAAGCAGTTGGATTTAGAAACACAATTTCATTGTGGGAAACATTGTTTTGATATTCACTTTTTGCACTTTGTGCTTTCCACTCGGCATCGTTGGTAAACGTTTCCCAATGTTTGTCGCGGTCTTGTTTGTTGTTAAAAGTTGTCATGTACATCAGG
>CAZZVO010000150.1:0-9792 GCA_964657505.1 uncultured Mucilaginibacter sp. | reverse complement strand
AAAGAAGGCACTTATTCTTTAGATGAAGGCGAAAAGAAAATCACCATAAATCAGCAAGGCCATTTTAACGCCAAACTGACCGATGTAAATTTTGAAAACCGCAGACAGCTTGACGAAAGCAAAGCCCGGCAAGTGGCAGAGCAATACGTGAAGGAACACTTTGGTACGGATGCAGATTTAAAGTTCCACGCAATCAGACTGGCAAAAACCTGCGGCGGCAGCACCAAAGAAAAAGGCGAATTGGACAAGGAATTTGTAACTGATACCACCGTAGAATTTAGGCAAGTAATCAACGGTATTCCTGTTGTGAATAACGATAACGGCCTGGTGAGGGTTACGATTGATAACGATGGCACGATCACTAACTTCCATCACTCGGTTAAAAAAGTGGTTAGCCTCAGCGATAAACCCAAACAAATGTCTATCGACCCAAACAAAAACGGGCATTCGTTAGAACCGCAGTTACAAGATACAGAGAAACTATTTTTGAACCAGCTTACCTCATACAAAGCAGAAAACACAAAACTGATTAGCGATGAAATTGGGTATGATGTTTCTGGCCTGCATGGCAAAATCGTAGCAAAACGCGAATACGAAATCACTTTTGAAAACAACCTCAAAAAGATGGTACAAGTAATTGTGCCGATATTTGCTTAAAGTTCAAAGCCTCAGTCCGGCCCTCTCCAATAGAGAGGGAGTTAGCTTCACCTGAATTCTCTTCTTTGGAGAGGGTTTAGGTGAGGCTTTTCCCACAATACTTCTTTTACCCTATAAAAATTTGGGATACCTTTGCCGCTATCGTGACGATTGCTAACACTTCCCCCCAAATTTCTAAAAAAGTAATACGCGCCACAGTTGGCGTAATGTTTTTTTTGGCTGGTATAACTTTTGCCAGTTGGGCTTCCCGCATTGCCGGTATCCAGCAAAAGTTAGGTTTATCAGATACTGCTTTGGGCGGCATTTTATTTACGCTGCCAGTTGGTTTAATGCTTTCGCTGCCGTTTTCCGGCTGGATTATCACCCGAATTGGTAGTCGGAAATTACTCCTTTTTGCTTTGCCTTTATATGCCGTTGCATTGGCCGGACTTGGGCTTGCGCAAACCACCTTGCAACTGATCATGGTGCTTTTTTGCTTTGGTTTTACCAGCAATGCCGTCAATATTTCGGTAAACACGCAAGCCGTCTCCGCTGAAAAACTGTACAGTAAACCCATAATGGCTTCTTTTCATGGTTTGTGGAGTTTGGCCGGATTTGCCGGTGCTGCTATTGGTACGCTGATGATTGGGCAAGGCATCGATCCATCCATACATTTCGGATTGATTTTGCTCGTAGTGCTGATCGGCGTTGCCGTTGCCGCCCGTTATTTGCAGGACGATGCCGGAACCATCCAAAGCGGGCCGGTTTTTGTAATGCCAGACCCTTCCTTAATGAAATTAGGCGCAATTGCTTTTTGCTCCATGATTTGCGAAGGCGCGATGTTTGATTGGAGTGTGATCTATTTTAAAAAAGTAATCCATGCCGAAAATGCTTGGATGGCAGCCGGTTATACCGCTTTTATGAGCACGATGGCTGGCGGCCGTTTTATTGCCGACTGGTTTTCGGGCCGGTTTGGGTTGAAAAAAACCTTGCAATTAAGCGGCAGTTTAACTGCAACCGGTTTGCTGGTTGCCGTGTTCTTCCCTTATTTAATTCCGGCGATTGGCGGTTTTATGCTGGTTGGCGCGGGCGTTTCTTCCGTTGTGCCTTTGGTTTACAGCGCTGCTGGGCGGTCAGGAACCATGTCGCCCGGCGTGGCCATTGCAGCCGTTTCCACTATTGGTTTCGTTGGGTTTTTAATCGGGCCGCCGGTAATTGGTTTTGTGGCAGGTGCACTTAGTTTACGCGCTTCTTTTACACTGATCGCCATTATGGGAATGTGTGTGGTGATCGTATCCACCAAAGCGAAGATTTAAGTTTGAAGATTGGCTGTTAGTTTTTAGGTGATAAAAGAAACATCGGTAATTTTATTTGATCCCGGATAATTTTTTATCTTGTAAAAGAAGCATGAGAAAGAGCATTCAGTTCAAATTAAAGTTACAAAAACGCAAGTAATTTTTATATTTAGCTTTTAATATATCTTGGAATACGTTGATTATTAAAAACAAATGGATAATAATCTTTCGGAAGATAATGAAAAAAACAACCTTTTAATTTGGTCTTCATTTACCGGGGGAAGCTGGGAAGCGTACACAGAAATTTACAACAATCATTTTAAACTGCTATGTAATTACGGTTATAAATTCACCAAAAACATAAATTTAATAGAGGATTGTGTACACGATTTATTTGTTAAACTCTGGACAAATAAGCACAACCTCGGAAAGCCGGTTTCCATCAAAAATTATCTGTTTAAAGCATTACGGCATGCTATTTTTCGTAAACTGCAATCAGGCAACAAGTTTGTGGAGATGGAGGAAACAGATCCGGAAAGCCACCATTTTGAATTCGAAGTTTCTTTTGACCATCACCTAATTGCAAAGGAAGAAGAAAGGGAACTTCAGCAAAAGATGAAAAATATTTTGCAAGGCTTGCCTTTCCGGCAGCAGGAAATTATTTATCTGCGGTTTTACGAAGGCTTAAATTACGATGAAATAGCCGATGTAATGGGGATCACGGTCAACTCCACCTACAAACTTTTCTACAAAGCGTTAAACAATCTCCAGGAAATATTTAAGATTTCAAAGCTGTTAACCGTAGTGTTGCTGCTATCTTCTATCGCATCCGATAAATTTTTTAATCATAATTTCTTAACGAAGGGATAATTTAGGATAACCTGTGTGTATCAGTTTTAAATACACAGGATATAAATGGATTATTCAAAATATGCGATATATACACTTCAGGATTTTCTGGATGACGATAGTTTTGTAAGTTGGCTTACTGCCCCAAATGCGGAAAAAGATTACTTCTGGCAATCGTTCTTAAAATTGCACCCGGAAAAACTGGTTTTGGTTGAACAAGCTTCGCAAATCATTAAAACTTACGCACAGCAAGACACTTTTTTTAACGCTGAAAATCAATCGGCCGTTTGGCAGCGTATTGAAGCAAGCATCGCCACAAAAAATTTGTCTCGCAAAAAAGTGTTCAGCATTTCGCCGCTGTGGCGTGTTGCTGCAGTATTGTTTTTACTTATCAGCGTTGGTGCAGCCTTTTGGTTTTTAAACCGGAAAGAAGTGATCAGTACAAAATTTGGAGAAATCCGGACTATTACTTTGCCAGACCAATCTGTTGTGGTGCTGAACAGCAATTCTCAATTATCTTATTACAAAGTTTGGGGCGCACATTCCAGGGAGGTTTGGATCAATGGCGAAGCACTTTTTAATGTTAAACATTTGAACCAGGATAGTTTGCATATTAAACCGTTCGAAAGGTTTAGCGTGCATTGCAACACCGTAAATGTAGAAGTGCTGGGCACTACATTCAACGTTAAAAACAGGCACGAAAAGGTGGACATTAGTTTATTGCATGGCAAAATTAAGGTTGATAACACCAACCCAAACTTACCGCAACCAGAAAGCCGGGTTATGAAACCTGGCGATTATGTTCAGTTCGAACATAATTTATTAGTGAGCAAAAAAGCGCTGACCAAACCTACAACTGTTACTTCATGGACGCAGCACCGCTTGATTTTTAATAATCCGCATCTTTCCGACATCAGCGAAGCTTTACAGGACGAGTACGGTTACCAAATCAATATAGATGACCCAGCTTTAACCGACTTGAAAATTGAAGGTGAAATAAATGTAAACAACACTAAAGAATTGCTGCAGATAATAGCAACCACACTGCACCTAAAAGTTTTACAAACTGATAAAAACATCACCATTACAGAATTTAAATACCCAAACAATTGATTATGCGAAATTTGTACCTATCAAAATTATTTAAATGTTGCTGCTGCTTACTGCTTTTAACCGATATAGTTAGTTACGGTTACGCACAGCAAATTGTTGCCAGCAACAAACAGCATTTAATCAAAACAGCATCTCTATCTGCACAGGAAAGCAATAAAGTACTGCTAAAAGAAGCATTGACCAATTTAAAAAAGCAATACAACATGCAGATTGCTTATCAGGAGGGTTTGCTTGATAATAAATATGTTTTTGTTAGCGGTTTAACAGAAAATGATTTCGAAAGCAACTTGAAGCTTTTGATAGCTGGCTTTCAATTGAGTTATAAAAAAATCAGCGAAACCCAGTTTTCCATATTCCTTGCAAAAAAAGATGATTTGGCCACCGCTCTTTCTCAATCAGCAGGGGAAGTAAAAGGTAAAGTTGTTTTCAGTGATGATGCAACGCCGGTTACAGGTGCATCGATAACCTTAAAAGACGACCCTCAAATTGGTACAACTACCGATGTTAACGGTAATTTTAAACTCTCAATACCAGATAAGTACAAAGGCCAAACTATTACAATCGTTGCTGCTTTTGTAGGCTATAAAAGAGAAGAAATTACTGTTAATGATTTAAACAGCCTCATCACCTTTAAACTACAGCAAAACCTCAATACCCTTAACGAAGTTGTGGTTACTGCATTAGGTATTAATCGGCAGAAAAAGTCGTTAGGTTATGCCGTTACCGAATTGAAAGGTGAAGAATTTACCCAAGCGCGCGAAAATAACGTGGCCAATGCTTTAACTGGTAAAGTTGCCGGTGTCAATGCGATCGGCCTTTCAACCGGTCCGGGCGGTTCCAGCCGTGTAATTATCCGTGGTAATGGTTCACTTAACCCAAATAGTTCTAACCAGCCACTTTATGTAATAAATGGTATGCCGATTGATAATTCGGTTCCGGGCGGTTCTGCATCTGCAAATGGCGGTGGTTTTAATGTGGACCGTGGTGATGGTATTGCAGATATCAACCCGGACGATATCGAAACCATGACAGTTTTGAAAGGCGGTACTGCAGCAGCATTATATGGATCAAGGGCGGCAAACGGTGCTATTTTAATCACCACAAAAAAAGGCAAGGCGCAAAAAGGAGTTGGTGTAGAATATAATAGCACGGCTACAGTAGAAAACGTTTCTGTTTTTCCTGATTTCCAATACGAATACGGGCAGGGCGATGGCGGCGTAAAACCAACAACACTGGGGGCGGCACAATCAACCGGCAGAAGATCTTGGGGTTCTAAAATTGATGGTTCTACCGATTATGTTGGCGTTGACGGCTTAACACATCCTTACGTTGCACAAAAAGATAACCTTAAAAACTATTATCAAACCGGTTCTACTTTTACCAATACAGTTGCATTTTCTGGCGGTACCGAAGCCGTTGCATATCGTTTTTCGCTAGCTGATTTAAACAGTACAGGCATTTTACCCGGTACGACCTACGACCGTAAAACCGGAAACCTTTCTATAAGCGGCAAGTTGAGCAGCAAACTGAGTTTTGATGCCTTGGCGCAATACAATATCGAAAAAGCGCATAACCGTACCAGTGCCGGTGATGCTACGGCCAACCCAAACTGGTCGCCTTACATGATTGCCAATACAGCCGATGTACGCTGGTTAAAACCAGGTTATGATGCCAATGGATATGAAACCGTTTGGAATGATGCTTCTGTGGCTACCAATGGTTATTTCGTGATCAACAAGTTTAAAGAAGACGACAACAAAAACCGTTTTATTGGCCAGGGAACGATTACTTACGAAATATTGAAAGACCTTACTTTGAAAGGTACGATCAGCCAGGACCATTATGATTACAATTATGCAAACATTACGCCTACCGGTACTTTGTACCAATTGCAAGGCCAGTATAACGGAATCAAATCCGATGTTACAGAAACCAATGCACTGGCAACGATCAACTATAAAAAACAGATCAGTGATTTTGGCTTGTCAATTTTAGGCGGTGTAAACAAAAGGCATTCAGAAATTAACGAGCTGGATCAATCAGGCACAAACTTTACTATTCCTTACTTTTATAGTTACAGTAACTTGTCTTCGGCCACAACCATTCCACAAAATTTGCACCAGGAAGTAAATTCGGTTTTTGGCTCAGCCGATTTCAGTTATAAAACGATTTTCTACATCTCTGCAACTGGCCGTAACGATTGGTTTTCAAGCTTAAGCCCTCAGTACAACAGCATATTTTACCCAAGTGTAAGCGGAAGTTTTGTATTGTCTGATGCGGTTAAACTACCTACTGCTTTTAACCTGTTAAAATTAAAAGGAGCTTACGCACAAGTTGGCGGTGGTGCACCCGATCCTTATTCCATCAATTTAACTTACAGCAATGTGGCCAGTAGCGGTCAACCATTACAAAACGTAACCAGCACCAGCATCACAAACCGAAACCTTAAACCTTATACTTCTACCACAACAGAAGGTGGTATTGAAGGCCAAATGTTTAACAACCGTTTAAACTTTGATTTTACTTATTACAACCGTTTAACCAACAATGATATTGTTAATGCCACTATATCATCAACTTCCGGCTATAACAGCGTTTTCGTAAATACAGGTAAAGTACGCAACCGCGGTGTGGAAGCTTTGGTTGGTGGTGCACCTGTTAAAGGTAGGAACTTTGGCTGGAACTTAAGCTATAATGTTGCTTATAACGACAACAAAGTGCTTAACCTTTACAATGGCATAACTTCTATGAACGTGGCCACCACGGTTGGAAACTGGGGCAATATCAATAATATTGTTGGATATTCTTCTTTTGAAATCGTGGGCACCCGTATGCTGCGTGATGCAAGCGGCAATGTTGTTTTTAACGCAACAAGCGGTTATCCTGTTCAATCCGCTTTGCAGCCTTTGGGCAAAAGCGTGGCACCGGTAACTATGGGCTTAACCAATACATTCCATTATAAACGTTTCTCTTTGAATGTTTTGTTGGATGGTAAGTTTGGCAACAAAGTGTTCTCCATTGCGGAAGTTTATGAAACCCGTTTAGGTTTATTAAAATCGACACTACCCGGCCGGGACAACGGACTGGCTTTAAGTGGTGTTGACCAAACAGGTGCTGCTTACAGCCGTACCGTTCCTGTTAGCGGGTTGCGGACTTATTACGATAACTATAAAAACTATTCTGAACTGTTTTTACACGACGGAAGCTTTATTAAACTACGCCAGGTTGCATTTTCTTACAGCATACCGGTTAGTACTTTGAAATTAGTTAAAATCCAGTCGGCAAATATTTCTTTTGTAGCACGTAACCTGGCCATATTGCTAAAACACACCGACTTCGATCCGGAGCAAAGTTATAGCAACAGCAATTTCCAGGGATTGGAATCAATCGGTTTACCACATACAAGATCATTTGGTTTAAACCTATCCGTAAAATTTTAACGATAAAAACACTACCATGAACAGTTATCTCTCAAAATATAAACTAATTGCACTACTGGGTCTGGCTACTGTCGTATCCTGTAAAAAGAATTTTACCGAACTCAACACCAACCCTAACGCAGTATCAAGTCCAACGCCGCAATATATTTTTACCAAAGCCGAGTATGACGGCACAGCCAATATGGCCAACCTGTTACTTGGAACAATGCAATATACAACCAGCTTTAATGATGTTTCGGGCTTTGGGTCGAAGTATGTGGCGGCACAGGTAAACACAACCTCGTCATTCTTTTCCAACGCTTATCCAAACGAGATCAATGAAATCGGCGAAGTTATCCGTGCGGTTACAGGCGATCCTACACGTATCAACTTACTGGCCGAAGCCAGGATTTGGAGGGTTTATTGCTTTAGCCGTTTAACAGATTTATATGGCGATATCCCTTATTCTCAAGCCGGGCAAGGTTATTCCAACAGTGTTTACACGCCTGCTTATGATGCCCAAAAAGACATCTACGCTAATATGCTAACCGAACTCGATCAGGCTGCAAGCGGCTTAGACGCCTCAAAAGCTACTTTTGGCGCAGCAGATTTAATTTACAGCGGAAATACCACACAATGGAAAAAATTTGCTTACTCTTTAATGCTTCGTTTAGGCATGCGGATGACGAAAGTTGACCTGGCATCAGCACAAACCTGGGCAACAAAAGCGATAGCTGGCGGTGTAATTACCGCCGATGCCGACGTTGCTAAAATGGTTTACGTTGGTTCTGGTCAGGATATCAACAAAAACCCTTTAGCGTTATTTTGGCAAAACAATGATTATAACCCTAAAAATGCAGTACCGGGATTTAGTAACCAGGAAGGTGGCAAATACCAGGATGTGTTTATCAACTACTTAAAACAGAACAGCGACCCTCGCCTGGGTGTTATTTCTGTAGTTTATGCTAACGGTGTTGCTGATACAACAGCTTCCAAACAGCAAGGCATGTCGGCTTTGCTAAGCAGCAAACCTGCAAATTTTGGCAGTTTAAGCGAACCTAACCAAAATACGTTATTGCTTTTAAACTCGCCAAGGTTGGTTTTTACTGCTGCCGAGTCTAACTTTTTACTGGCAGAAGCAGCATTGCGTGGCTGGTACAGCGGTGCATCAGTAACTAGTTTATATCAAAATGGAATTAGTGCCGCCATGCGCCAGTGGGCACTATTTGGTTCGGCGGGTACAATTACTACAAACCAGATCAACACGTACATTAATTATCACCAGTTAGTTACTTCCGGCACGATGGCGCAGCAACTATCGCAAATCTACACCCAGTTTTGGGTTGGTGTTTTCCCAGACGCGCAGGAGGTTTTTGCGAGTTATCGCCGCACCGGCTATCCGGCTTTAACACCTAATAATTATCCGGGCAATGCCACAGGTGGCGTAATTTTTAGAAGGTTGTTGTATCCGGTTACAGAACAAAACTTGAACAGTACTTCTTATTCAGCAGCCATTGCCAGGCAAGGTGCAGATAATATATTGACCAGAGTTTGGTGGGATAAGCAATAATTTTATTTAATGCTACTGGGTTCGATTTGCAGAAAGAATAAAACTTTCTGCAAATTTTTAATTTTAAAAGATGAACAAATTATATCTACTCCTACTGCTGATGATGGGTTATCAGTCTGTTTCCGCACAAAATGATGTGGTAAAAGATGATGAATCCAGTAATTTCAACCTAAATAAACCTGAACGAACGGAATGGCTGCGCAACACCAACGACGGCTTGTTTATCCATTTTGGGGTTGACGGGCAGTTGGGAATTGTAATTAGTCACGCGCTGGTTGGTGCTTCGAATGATTTTGTGAACCGTTATTTTGAAGAACTGCCTAAAACTTTTGATCCGTCCAAATTCAACCCGCATGAAATTGCTGTTTTAGCAAAACTGGCCGGCATGAAATACATTGTCTTCACCACCAAACATCACTCCGGTTTTTGTATGTGGGATACAAAAACAACGAATTTCAACATCACCAAAACACCTTACAAAAAAGATTTACTGAAAGAATATGTAGATGCTACGCGGGAAGTTGGCTTGCAGGTTGGCTTTTATTTTTCGCCGGAGGATTTTAACTTTTTGCACGACCATCACATTCTCATCAGCCGAACCGATGTAAAAATGGATGCCGCAACACGCAAGGCTTACAACGATTACACGGCCAAACAATGCAAAGAATTATTTACAAATTATGGCAAGATTGATGTGCTTTTTATTGATGGCGATCCAAAAGAGATTGTCAAAAAGTTAGCCTGGAAACTTCAGCCCGATATTTTAATTACGCGCGGCGCCATCAAAACGCCCGAACAGGTTTTGCCCGGCGCCAAAATTACCGAACCTTGGCTTTCGTGTATTACGATGGGAACCGCATGGCAGTATCAGCCAACCAATGAACGCTATAAAAGCGGAAATCAGTTGTTG
>CAZZVO010000149.1:250-9820 GCA_964657505.1 uncultured Mucilaginibacter sp. | reverse complement strand
TAATCTTCGTACCCGAACTGTTTCAGGTAATTCTTTTTGCTGCGCCAATCTGGAATTACTTTCACAAACATTTCCAGGAAAACTTTGCGTTTAAAAAATTCTTCCATGTCCTGCCTGGCGTGAGTGCCAATTTTTTTCAACATCGAACCTTGCGGCCCAATCAAAATGTTTTTTTGCGAATCGCGTTCTACAATAATTTCTGAACTGATACGGTATATTTTTTCATCTTCCTTAAAAGCCGTAATAATCACTTCGGTGCTGTAAGGAATTTCTTTTTTATAATTTTTAAATATTTTTTCGCGGATAATTTCTGAAGCGAAAAAACGATCGTTACGGTCGGTTAAAAAATCTTTTTCGTAATACGGCGGATGCTCCGGCATGTATGCCAAAATTGTGCTGATAAAAGAAGCAACGTCTTCCATGTGCAAAGCCGACATGGCGTAAACTGCTTTCGGCTGCAATTTTTCTTGCCAGTAGGCTATTTTTTGCATCACGGTTTCTTCGTCGCTTTTATCAATTTTGTTGATCAAAACCACTAACGGTGCTTGCGAACCTTCCAGTTTTTCTAAAACGTCCTGCTCATCGTGCTGCTCGTTAATGTCGGTCATCAGCAAAATTAAATCCGCATCCACGATAGAACCTTCCACCTGGTGCATCATACTTTCCTGCAAAGCATAATGCGGTTTGATGATGCCGGGCGTATCCGAAAACACAATTTGGTAGTTCGGATCATTCACAATCCCCAAAATACGATGGCGCGTAGTTTGCGCTTTTGAAGTTATGATCGACATTTTTTCGCCAACCAGCGCATTCATCAACGTAGATTTCCCTGCGTTTGGTTTACCGATGATGCTTACAAAACCTGCCTGATGACTCATTAAAAATAATTTAAAATAAATTTTGGTTGCAAAGAAACGAATTATATCTTTGCAGTCCAATTCAGGGAAACAATATTCGTTTTGTAATACTGAAAAGGCTTCTGGAATTTATGACTGGGATGATAATAAAAACAGTGCGGGATGGAGCAGTTGGTAGCTCGTCGGGCTCATAACCCGAAGGTCGTAGGTTCGAGTCCTGCTCCCGCTACCTTAAACCCTTGTAATTGGCTGACTATCAGCATTTTACAAGGGTTTTTTATTTTGCAGCGGTGCCAAATGCGGTGCAATAAGTGCATATTTTGAGATTATACACGACTGCAAAAATCTTCTTTAATCTATATTCTTTCTGGAAATTTCCAATTAGATTAGTATAATATTGTTGCTTTCATGACAATGTTTTTAGCTACTTCCGCTTGACATCATATACTGTAAAATTAAAAACAGTAGATATTATGTTGCCAATATTTGTAAAGCAACATTAGGTTTGCAGATTCGCAACGGACGGTTACTATACCAAGCTGAATCATCAACCGATACACTAACAGTAGGTAACTGTTAAAGATATTCTGGTATATTCAGAACTTTTAAGAAATTTGAAGCTATATTAATAACATGACCATTATACATCCGCTGGACAGCCTGCTTTATAATCTTTTTCCGGAGGCCAAAGGGGACGTAGGGAAGCTGATTGAAGCCGCCAAACGTTTTTATTCGTTCGGGCCTTTTGAGCCTCAGGTAAGCGTTAAAGACGGTATGCTGATTGTGGAAGTCAACACGGCAAGGATCGATCAGCAAAAAAGCCGGTATGATAAAGTGCTTTCCCTTTGCGAGCGCGGACAGTTTGCCCAGGCCAAAAAAGATGTCCAGATCCTCATTAATGAAGCACCACAAATTTCCGAATATCACAGAATTTACGGGCAAATCTTGTCAGAAGAAGGCGACCAGGAAGGCGCCATAGATGCGCTGATCGATGCTTTAAGATGGAACCCTAAAAATGAATTTGCCCTTTTGATGATGGGCAATATTTTTGCCCGGCATAAGGACGATCTGGAAACCGCTTTGAAGTATTACGAAGAAGTCTTAAAAGTAAAACCCAACGATCATTTTGCCCTAAACAATATCGGCGCAAACCTGATGCAGTACGATAGGAATAAAGAAGCCAATGCCTATTTTAAAAGGGCTATTGCCATCAACAGCAGTTACTCCAATACGCATTATGCACTGGCATTAACGGCTGAAAAGCAAGGGAATTACGAAGAAGCTTTTCAGGGTGCGCTAACGGCTTTGGAGAAAAACAGTAAAAAAGACCAGCTTTATTCCAACAGCTTCCATTTGGCTATTGATGCAGCCAGTAAACTCAGCAAAACATTCGATGCTAAAAAGGTGGTGGAAACCTATGCAGCAGAGCTGTACGGGAAGTATGGTAAAAGCATCCAGATCATCCAGGACAATTCTATTCCGACTGCTGCAAAAATTGAATTTGCCGAGAACTATAAACGCGATCATCATTTAGTCAAATACAAGCCCGGTTACCCGTCCGTAGAGCATCTGGTCATGCACGAGCTTGTTCATTTGGAATTAGCAGAACAGGCCAGGGAAAAAGAGGTCAACCAGCTTTACACGGCCAAACAGCAGCATAAAAACAGTTTCTTTTATTCCTTAGAAAAAGAGGCCACCCGTATGCAAAAACAAGGCGTGCCAGAAAAGAATATTTCTGGTTACCTGAACGCTTTATTTGAAGGGATTAACCGGCAGATTTTTAACGCGCCGATTGATCTTTTTATTGAAGATATATTGTACAACCGCTATCCTGAGCTAAGGCCATTTCAGTTTCTTTCCTTGCTGGCACTTTTGCAGGAAGGGATTGAAGCTGTAACCAAGCCCGAAATTGTTAAAAATTCACCGGCAGGTATTCTTTCCAAGTCTAAAATATTTAACCTCGTTAACGCTTTGCACTTTAAAAACCTGTTTAAAGTGGATCTGACAACGAGCCACAAACCAACCAATTTAGAACTTGACCAGGCCACAACTTTATACAAGGAATATGAAGAATACCGCCAGGATAAAAAGCCAGGGGAGGAGTACGAACTGGTGCAGCATTGGGCGGAAGACCTCAAACTGGATAAATATTTTGAACTGGTGCCCGAGCTGAAGTACCGGCCTAAAACGGTAGAAACTGTTTTAGAAGAAATCGAGCAAGATCCGTACGGCTTAAACGACGTAGATCCTGCTAAAGAGCGGCAGATGAAAAAGTTCATCGAATCGCATTCTACCGGCGAGGTAAATATGGCTGTCTGCATGTACATGGTCAGCGCACTGGAATACTTTGGCAAATTATCTGTAAATGAAGTTAAAGCCATTGCTTATGAGATTGCCGCATTAGGGGTAAACGGCATCAATCCTAAAAAGGATGGTTACAGTGTGCCTTTGTTACCTGCAAAAAAAATGAGCGGTTACCAGGTGCTGGCTTATTATTACACCAGTTTTGCTTTAGCCCTGCCGGAAATGCTTGGCGCGCTGGCCATGCCGTTTGACCAGGAATTTAACCTGGCTAAACAAATGGTTCAATAATAAAACTACAAGTTTCATAAAGCTAATTTACATGGATGAGAAAAAGGTTAGAAGTCTTTTATTAGAAATTGAAAGAAAGCATTATCAGTTTTTTAAAGAAAATGAAAGATCAATTGTAGATTATATTACAATCTTTTGGAATGATCCAGTAAGCATAAGAGTAAACGATAGACGTTTACCACTTTTGATTAGCTTAGATATTCAAGAAGTCTTTGAAATGGAAGATTAATACAGCCATTTTTTTAACTGGTAAATTTTTATTAAATAAAATTACCATGAACATAAATTGAGCTTACAATATGAAAGTTGGAACAAATGCCTAAATATTTGATAAAGAAATGAAATTTGAGATACAGTCACCTAAAAAGGCAATTTCATCTAACAAAGGGTTTGTAAAATATAGGCCGGTAAAAAGTGAAATAGAATTATTTAAAAAAAATCTGAATATTCTTATTAGTAAGATAGACGAGATTGAAAGAGAGGAAAATCAAAAAAATCATGTAAGAGATTTTTTATTAGATACTTACTATAAAAACAAGAATGAAATTAATACAAAAGGGAACCAAGACTTAGTTATTCATACAGGAAAAAGTAATAAATCTACTGTTAGTGTTATTATTGAAGCTAAAAGGCCAAGTAATAATAATGAGTGGTTTGCTAGTGATAACGTTAATCGTAAAGTATTACATGAATTAATTTTATACTATCTCAGAGAAAGAATTGAATGTAAAAACTCAGACATAAAATATCTAATTGCAACTAATGTTTATGAGTGGTATATTATTGATGCGAGTTATTTTGAAAGGTTTTTTTACAAAAATCAGTGGTTCGTTAAAGAATATGAAAAATGGAGAGATGGACAAAAAGTTAATACTAAGACTAGTGTCTTTTATGAAGATATAGCCAAACAATTCTTAAATAATAATTCTGAAACTATTCCTTGTACCTATTTTAATATAAAAAAATACGAGAAAAATTTAAAAGCCAATACCGAAGCAGACAATATTGAATTGATTTCTTTATTTAAAGTATTATCCCCATATCATCTACTAAAGGAAAAACTTACTAATGATAGCAATGCTCTTAATGAAGGATTTTACAAAGAACTGCTTTATATAATTGGTTTAGAAGAAGATGATAAAAGGCGAATCAATAGAAAGAGCATTGAAAACCGTAATTCTGGATCACTAATAGAAAATACTATATCATCTTTAGAAGTTAATGATAGTATCTCTAAAATTTCGGATGTTTCTATTTATGGTGATTCTGTAACTGATAGGTTATTCAATATTTCATTGGATTTGGTAATTACTTGGATCAATAGAATTTTATTTTTAAAGCTTCTTGAAGGACAGTTAATTAACTATCACATCGGTTCACAAGAATATCGTTTTTTGAACTCTAAATTTGTTGATGATTTTAAAGGTCTTTTTAAATTATTTCATAGTGTTTTAGCTATTGAAAAGGATAAAAGGAAGCCGGAATTTCAAGAAAAATATAGCAAAGTTCCATATTTAAATAGTTCCCTATTTGATTACACTAAATTAGAAAAGGATACAATTAAAATTGATTCTTTAGATGATTTTGAATCATTACCCCTTTTCAAGACTACAATTTTAAATTCGGAGAAGCGTAATAAGTTTAATCCATCGACATTGGATTATCTTTTTAAGTTTCTTAATGCCTATGATTTTTCAGGGGAAGGAACAGATAAGATACAAGAGGATCGTGCAACTTTAGTGAATGCTTCAGTACTAGGAAAGGTATTTGAAAAAATTAATGGTTATAAAGATGGTGCCATTTTCACACCGGGTTTTATAACTATGAATATGTGTAATACAGCAGTTAAATTAGCAATTACAAAAAAGTTTAAGGAAACTTTTAAAGAATGGAATATTACAAGTTTTGAAGACATTAGAAATTATCTTGTTAATAAAAGAAGTAGGGAGGATATTAAATTATTTAACGAAATAATAAATCGACTTAGGATTTGCGACCCAGCTGTTGGCAGTGGGCATTTTTTAGTTTCTATGTTAAATGAAATTATTGCAATTAAGTATGATTTAGGAATTTTGTCAGATGAAAATGGAGAATTGATAGGGGGGTATGAAATTGCAGTTGCTAATGATGAATTAGTAATTACAGATGTAGAAGGAAATCCATTTGTATATCAAATTTTAAATGGCAAACCAAGCAGTAAAAAAAGCCAGAATTTACAAAAAGCGTTATTTCACGAGAAGGAAAAAATTATTGAAGACTGTTTATTTGGGGTAGATATAAATTCAAATTCTGCAAAAATATGTCGTTTACGACTTTGGATAGAATTATTAAAAAACGCTTATTATAAAGAATCAGGATATGTTGATTTAGAAACTTTACCAAATATTGATATAAATATTAAGGAGGGTAATAGTTTAATAAGTCGATTTAAATTAAAAGATGATGAATTTAAAAACGTTCCTAATTTTAAAAAACGAATTTCTGAGTATACTAAATGGGTTAAAGATTATAAAAATTCAAAAGATCGTAATAGAAAACAGCAACTGAGTAGTAATATAAGCCTTTTTACGGCAGAATTTAAAAAAAGAGATCCAAAAATAGTTAATAAAGAGGCGCAATTGAGGAGGCTTACTGATGAGTTTTATGAAAGATACGTTGAGAAGAAGCTTTTTTCGACCAAAATAGATTTAAGCGAAAAAGAAAAATTAAATTTAAAAGTAGAAGCATTATCAAAAGAGATTGAACAATTAAAAAATAACCCGGCATATGTTAATGCTTTTGAGTGGAGGTTTGAATTTCCGGAGGTATTAGATGAAGACGGGGAGTTTGATGGATTTGACATTATAATTGGAAATCCACCGTATATAAGTGCAATAGATTTAAAAAAGGGCCTTTCTGTAGTTGAATACAGACAATTAAAACTTGATTACAAAGTAGCAAAAGGTACAGTAGATTTATTCATTTATTTTTTTGAACGAGGAGTAGAGTTATTAAAAGAAAATAGCTTTTTAGCTTATATCACACCAAATCGATACTTATCTGCAAGTTATGGAGAGGCGGTCAGAGAATTTTTGTATCATAAAACAGAAATTATGGAGATTATCGATTATTCTCACATGAAAGTTTTCAAAGAGGCAAGCACTTATCCTGTAGTAACATTTCTAAATAAAGTTAAAAATCTTAATATTTATCCTATTAGCATTGGTCTGTATGATGCTAATAAACATGTTATTAATTACAAACTTATAACCTCTCAGAAGTTAAATCTTTTAGAAGGATTTTTATGGGGCTATTTATTGAATGATAAAATATTAATAACAGAAAAAGTTATCAATCAGTCTGTGCCAATAACAGCTTGTGGTAAAATAAATGCTACTTCAACAGCATCGGAAGCAGACTTATATCATGGATTGATAAATGAAGTTCAAGGTATAAAATTAATAAATACAGGAACAATCGACAGATATAAATCGCTTTGGGGGGTTCAAGATTTTACAGATCAAAAAACGCGTTATTTAACGCCATATTTAAATCTGAGTTCATCTCTAATTAGCGAAAATAGGAGGAGTTTATACCTCTCAACTAAGATTATCCTTGCTAAAATAGCTCTTAGAACGGAAGCATTCTTAGATGATACCGGAGCATTTTCGTCAATAAACACAAATTGTATTCATGAATTTAGTGATGATTATTTTCCCAAATATGTTTTAGGGTGGCTAAATAGTAAACTGTTTCAATATTCTTTTGAATGTTTTTTTGAAGGGCTAAAAATGCAAGGAGGATATTTACTTTATAGTGCTCCAAACGTTTCAAAAATGTATATTAAAGCCATTTCTAAAAATGATCAAATGAATTTTGTGCAATATGTTAATGAAATAATCGAGTTAAAAAATCAAAACCAAAATTCTGCCGAGGTAGAGAAAGCTTTGGATTACTTATTTTACAAATTATATAACTTATTACCTGAAGAAATAATTCAAATTGAAAGCCAAATCAAGTGACTTAAATTAATTTATCTATTATATCGATTAGTTACTATTCCTCCCAAACTACACTTAAAACAGAATTGTATCGAGGTGTCACAATACAAAATTCAAACATTGGGGAATCTTGATCATACTTTCCAAGTTCGAACCAGGTTGTTTTTGTTATTTCTTGAACAGCATCTTTCTTAGAATATATTCGATTGTAAAGAAAAAACTCATTAGCAACTGAATCACCCGGTACATTTAATTTGTTCCTATCAGGAATTTTATATTTCATATCATTGGATTTCTTCCAATAGCAAGATTTACCATTTTTGCTATAAAAAGCTGCAATGGGATAATTTCCTAAATCAACAAAACGATACACAATTGATGTAAGGCTGGTATTAAACCTGTCTGCAAGCTCTCTAATTAAATCAGGTGAAAACATTTTCTTATAACAGCCTTCCTGAAAAAGATGTGCAGGCATTAATAGTTCGGCTGCAAAATCGTTTGCTTCTATTTCTTGTGGCCCATTCTTGTAGCCTTCCAAAGTACCGTCATCATCTGTAAAAGAAGCTTCTTTATCAGCATGGAGTAGAATATGACCTAATTCATGAGCTAATACATATCTTTTTCTTTGAGGAAATTCAATTTTAGAATCAACCGATACAATTGAGCGGCCTTGCTTCATAACCAGCCTTCCATCGCAATGTTTAAGATCCGTTTCCTTGACCATACCATTGTGATAAATTATCAAATCTTTTATATCTACTGTAGAAATGTCATCTAGATTGAGATCGATAATCAACTTTTTTGCAGCAAAACTTGGTATAATCTTCATTTAACCTCATCATTTTCAATTTTAGTCATAAGATCGAGTAGGTCCGATTCATCTAAAATTTCTTTTAGGTCGCTTTCGTCCATTTTTTCAAGATTATTAAATTGTAATTTAGGTGCACGTTGTCTTAACAAATTTAGAATAGCCTCTTTGGTATCTTCTTTCGCACTTTCAAATACAGCAAGAGCTTTGAAATAAAGGTTCTCTTGCTTTTGTTTATTCAGTGCAACCCTAGTTTTAAATAGTAACGCTTTTACTTTAGATACGCCAGTTTTTTCTAGCATTGATGGCTCGTAACCGGCATCTTTTAAAAACTCATCAAGAAGTTCAGGTTGACCTCTCGTCGTCAGAAAAATCTCACGATTAAGTTTGTCTATATCTACTTTTGTGTTTTTCATAATTACTTATTGAATACTTTTTTCACAATCCTTGTACCTTTTTTTATAGCATTATAAACTTCTCTAACAGGAATGTCATAACCTCCTGCTATTTCTCTTGGCGGACATCCATCAAGCCATTCACAATAAATCGCATGGTCATCTTTGTCTACTCCAAAAGCATTCTCAATCGCAGCCCAATCTTCAGCATTGATTAATATTTCTTCCGGACTTTGGGTAATAAGGCTATCATCACTTAAAAGCTCACTATCGTTAATTTCATCTCTAGCTTCTTCGACAATTTCATCTGATTTACCTCCGGCTTTGATCACCGAACGCGAAGACGATTTAAAATGACTAGAAATAAGGCTTTTAACTATTCCTATTAAATGTATTGTTACATCGGGGTAACGTTCCATGTCCCAACTCCTTACTCCATCAAAAAGTTTCTCAATAGCTAACGCTGCAAAATGCTCTGCATCCACACTGTCCTTTTCGGTTCTAATTTGAAACCCAGCTTTGTTTAATTTAAAGTCTGCATAACGAACCAGTTCTTTATAGATCAGCCCCCAGGATTTTTCATCTATTGTTGCTAATCTTTCAAACGTTCGAGGTAGGATCATATAATAGGTTGTTTCCTTATAAATATATGCTCTTAATATTTATTTTTTTTCCATAGGGCGAAAATAAATTCTGTGGAGCATATCATAATATAAGCAGTAAATAAAAAATCTATGAAAAACAACAAAAATGTATTCGTCGTGAGGCACGGTGAAGACTGGGCAACAAGGAGTGCCGGTAACCAACGGGTAACTAAAACTTTTGATACCCAAAAAGAAGCTATTGATGCTGGAAGGGCACAGGCTATCAGGAATAGTTCAGAGCTGACTATCCAAAATAAACACGGTCAGTTTAGAGAAAAAAACTCCTACGGAAAC
>CAZZVO010000149.1:0-240 GCA_964657505.1 uncultured Mucilaginibacter sp. | reverse complement strand
AAACGACCCAACTAATTCCAAAGGTTAACAGATGGAAAAAGAAAGATTAAAGTTCTGTATAGGACGTTTCGACCACTACTATGATAGCGTTAACAATAAAAGTGCGGTCTTCTTAGGCCTTAGCACTTTTATTGTTGGTGGCTTGGTGGCAGCTTATCCTTCTGTTTTAAAATTGGTGAATTGTGGGGTTTTAGTTCACCTCCTGATGCTGGTAGTTATTGGTTTAGGGCTGGCAACGAT
>CAZZVO010000148.1:8054-10079 GCA_964657505.1 uncultured Mucilaginibacter sp. | reverse complement strand
GTGGTAACCGAAAATTAAGTTGGATTTCGCGGCAACTTCTCCGGATTGATTAAAAACGTCCGCAGCATGTTTGTAATTGCTTACGGTTTGGCCTTCGGCAGGCATGACAGAGCAGATCAAATAAGTCTGACCGGATTCTGCTGCTTCGTCCACCGTTTTTTGCCAGTTTTGATCAATGTGGACGTGTCCGCTTAACAACTTCATCCCCAAATCCGCAGCAATATTTTTAAATTCTTTTGGCTTCAAACCATAATAACTGCCCTTTTCGCTGCCTGCCGATTCTAAGTTTTTGTAACCGATGGCAGCCAGTTTTTTCAAAGTTCCGGTTGCATCGGCCAACATATCTTTTCGGACAGAATACAATTGAATACCAGCATTTTGCACGGGCAAAGCTTGCGCCGGAAAAGCATTTAATACAGCAGCACCGGCAGCCAGCGCAGCGGAAGATTTAATAAAATCCCTTCGTGATTGTAGTTTCATAAAATTGGTTTTATAATTTGAATTGGTAAGCTAAGATGCTGTTTTTACCGGTATAAAAATAGTATGCGCAGGGTTTTATTTTGAAGGGTTTTCCCAAGATGAAAATGGGTTTTGGGCGAGGTTAGAATTGTAATAACGCGGATCGGAAGTTACTTCTTCCCCAAGCCAGCCGGGTTTTTCAAATGTTTCGTTCTCATCTTTAAGCTCAATTTCTGCCACAATCAAACCTGTATTTTCTGCAGAAAACTCGTCCACTTCCCAAACTTTGCCTGCAACAGTTATGCGGAAACGTGTTTTGGCAGTTCCTTTCAAATTAAAGTTTTCCAGCAGTTCCTGTCCGTCTTTTAGCGGGATTTCATATTCGTATTCCTTCCGCGTAAAACCTTCTGTTGCTCCTTTTATCGTGATAAAAGCTTTGTCGCCAGCAATGCGAATGCGCACCGTTTTACCCTTTTCGTTCACCAAATAACCTTGCTGGTAGGCAATGCCTTTTAGTTTGGTTAAAGCTTTCCATTTTTCATGGTCAACCAAAAACTTCCGTTCTATTTCTACGCCCATCTTTTAATTTTTATTTGGTTCGGTTGCGTTTTGTACAACTTCTAAAGTTTTAACTTTTTCTTCGAAATTGTTGCTCAATGCTAATATCTTTTTTTCTAAAGTTGCATTGCTTTTTTTAATCTGGTTGGTGGCTGGGTTGTTTGTTTTTGTATGATTGGCAAGCATAGCAATTGTTAAATTGTGGTCGTGCCATTCGCCAATCAAATCTTGCAATTGATCCAGATAAACCTGGTTAATTTGCACTTTATTTTCAATTGCTTTGGCGGCTAATTGTTTATTATATAATAACAATTTAATGTTTTTCCTTGCATTATGCAATTGATCATCAAAAGTTGGGTTTTCAAAAAAAGATTTAATCTTTGCTAATCTATTTTTGTAAAAAGTCCGGATAGTTTTGTTATGCAAACGGGTTATGGTGTTCTGTAAAATGATTTGTGTTTTCTTAATCTTTTTTAAATACCTGGATCGATCCTGATTAAATTGTAAAGTATTTTCATCTAATGTTCTTTGCTGATGCTGGTTAAAGTTTTCATCTTTTAATTGATGCTTTTCACCTAATTTTAAGTTGATGTGCGCGTTACGAATAACGCCGGCTTTTTTAAATACTTCTTTTATCGGCTTAAAATCTTTCAGTAAACTTTTATTTTCAGGTTCGCAACTGTAAAGCGTTAACATGGCTTTTAACTTTTTTACTTGGATACGAAACTGGTGCAAGTTTTCCTGCTGCCCATCTTTTAAATAAGCTTTTAAAAGTCTTTTCATACTTTTCAAAAGCTTGTCTAATTGTTTTATCTCTTCCTTTTTCTTCATATCGCTTTGTTGCTTCTAAACTAATAACCGGTACCAGCATTTTTTATAAATATACAAGCTTAACAATGGATTAACCCATGCTTCTTTTACCGCATTAATTTTGAGGTTGATTTGCTTAAATTTATGCCCGGTTTCAAACTATAATAATTTTGTAACGTACTAAACCTCAAAGTTTTT
>CAZZVO010000148.1:0-7954 GCA_964657505.1 uncultured Mucilaginibacter sp. | reverse complement strand
CCGGGCGAAGTGGATGCCGTGGTAAAAACCGGACTCGAAAAATGGTTTAACCAGCAACTGAACGCTGGTTTGCCAGACGATTCGTTAAACCAGGTTTTGGATAAATACGATGCGCTAAAATTATCTAATACAGAAATTGCAAGCACGTTTCCAAAAGGCGGACAAATTGTGCGGATGGCGGTAAAAGATGGTGTGATCGACAAAGATTCTGTAAACAAAGCCGATAAAAAAGCTTACCGCGCACAATTGGCCACTTACATGCAGCAAAAAGGCTTAAAACCGCAGCAGGAACTTTTCCGCCAGTTTATCAACCAAAAAATATTAAGGGCAACGTACACGCAAAACCAGTTGCAGGAAGTACTGACCGATTTTTGGTTTAACCATTTTAATGTTTCAATTACCAAGAATGATTGTGCCGAATTTATTCCGGCTTACGAACGTGATGTAATCCGGCCGAACGCTTTGGGAAAGTTTGATGCTTTGCTTTTGGCGACTGCAAAATCTCCGGCGATGCTTTATTTTCTGGATAATTTTAGCAGTTCGGGCACAAATACCAACGCTAATAATAACCAGGCGGTTGCGGCCAGAATGCGTATGCGTTTCGCCAACCAGCAAATGCCAGCGATGAATATGGGCGATTCTACTTCGCAACGGGCACAAATTATCAACAAATTAAAGCAGGCAAAAAAAGCACAGGGCTTAAACGAAAACTACGCCCGCGAAGTAATGGAACTGCATACTTTAGGTGTTGACGGCGGTTATACGCAACAGGATGTAACACAAGCGGCGAGGGTTTTAACCGGTTGGACGGTTTATCCGATGGACAATAATTATGGCGGCGGCGCGAAAAAATTATTGGAACGGGTTGGGGAAGACCGATTGGAAAAACAAGGTTTTGTACACGAAGGCGATTTTTTGTTTGCTGCAAACCGACATGATAATGGTGAAAAAACCGTATTGGGCAAGCATTTCGGACCAAATGGCGGTTACCAGGAAGGCGTGGAATTATTAGAAATGCTGGCGCATCATCCTTCTACGGCGCAGTTTATCTGCCATAAAATTGCGGTTAGGTTTGTAAGCGATAATCCTCCTAAAACTTTGGTTGACAAGATGGTGAAAACCTTTTTGCAGAAAGACGGGGATATCAAACAGGTTTTGATCACCATGGTTGCTGCGCCGGAGTTTTGGAGCAAAGATGCACTTCGGGAGAAAACAAAATCACCTTTTGAATTGACCATCAGTTCGGTTAGAAGCTTGAACGCAACCATTAACCAGCCATATCAGTTGAACATTTGGATCACCAAAATGGGTCAGAAAATGTATTACTACCAGGCACCAACCGGTTTCCCAGACAAAGGCCAATATTGGATCAACACCGGTGCTTTGTTAAACCGCATGAATTTTGGTTTGGCACTTGCTGCCGGCCGCATTCCCGGAATTCAGGTTGATTTGGCTGCGTTAAACAATCACCACGAACCCGAAAGTGCACAAGCGGCGTTGCTTACCTACAGCAAATTGATGATGCCGGAACGCGACCTGAACGAAACGGTTAAAAGGTTAAGCCCGATGCTGGAAGACCCAAACCTCAGCAAAAAAGTGGAAGATGCAACGGCTAAAACGGCACCACTAAAACCTGTCAACCAAACCGAGCAGGAAATGGTTTTTACAGATGAGGCCAAGAAAAAGGGCGGTAAAAACAGTATGCCGGACGATAAAACTTATGTAGCAATGCAAAGCAGGCCCGGCAATAATTCTATGCTGTCGCAAGTGGTGGGCGTAATAATCGGTTCGCCGGAGTTTCAAAGGCGTTAATTTATATTTTAATTTTTCTGATCATGACATCAAGAAGAGGGTTTTTAAAAGCTGGCGGATTAGCACTTTTCGGCATAGGTTTAGGTGGAATTCCGGCTTTTGTTGCAGAAGCAGCGGCAAGTATGAAGATACAATCTCCATACAAAAAGAAAAAAGTAATGGTCTGCATTTTTCAGCGTGGCGCGATGGATGGCTTGATGGCCGTTACGCCTTTTACCGATACGTATTTGCAAGCTGCCAGGCCAACGCTGTTTATGTCGGCAGCAAAAAGCAGTAGTAAAAATCCTCTGATTGATTTAGACGGAAAGTTCGGCCTTCATCCTGCCATGAATGCTTTTGAACCTTTTTTCCGAGATAAACGATTGGCAATTGTGCACGGAATTGGTTCGCCAAATAATACCCGTTCGCACTTTGATGCACAAGATTACATGGAATCGGGCACGCCATTTAACAAAGGTACTTCCAGCGGCTGGCTGAACCGAGCGGTTGGTTTACTGGGGCACGATGCCGCCACACCTTTTCAGGGCGTGAGTTTAACTTCTGCCATGCCGCGCTCTTTTTATGGTGATAATCCTTCTGTCGCCATCAGTAACTTACAGGATTTTGCCATCCAAATGCGCGGCAACCCAAACGGTGCAAATATGGCCGCGAGGAGTTTCGAAGATTTGTACGACCAAACGTCTTCCTCCCTCCTCAAACAAACCGGAAAAGAAAGTTTTGAAGCCGTAAAAATGCTACAAAAAACAGATGTCAAATATTATCAGCCAAGCAACAACGCAGTTTATCCAAACTCGGCTTTAGGTAATGCGCTTAAACAAATTGCGCAATTAATTAAAATGGACGTTGGGATGGAAGTGGCTTTTGCAGAATCAGGCGGTTGGGACACGCACTTTAACCAAGGCGCAGAAACCGGGATTTTCGCACGAAACGTGACGGATTTAAGCAGCAGCATCGTTGCTTTTTGGACGGATTTAGGCACTTACCAGGACGATGTAACTTTAATGACTATGACGGAATTTGGCCGTACCGTACACCAAAACGGAACCGGCGGCACCGACCACGGCCGTGGTTCTTGTAATTTTATTTTGGGTAACGATGTAAACGGTGGAATGGTACACGGCAACATCAAACCTTTGGCGGTGGAGAATTTAGAAGATGGCCGCGATTTGGCTGTTACCACCGATTTCAGAAGTGTTTTTAGCGAAGTGGCCGATAAGCATTTAAAGATCAACAACGATCACATTTTATTCCCGGATTGGAAAGGCAGTAAGATCGGCGTGATGAAATCGACTTAGATTTAAGGTGGTAAAAATAGTATTAGCTTAAAAGCAAAATAGTTTTCACCATCAAACCAAATAAAGCTTTTTGATCTACTACAAATATTCCAAAAACAGGAATACCAGTTCTCCCCAAAATCATCCTCATATATTTTTAAACAAGCATTTGACCAGTTGCTTGTTTTTTTATGGATGATTTTTCTTCCATCTCCATTTTCGCATCTTGAAAAATTTCCTTTCTTTTAGAAGCGGTTTAATTTTATCTCCGAAAGATGCAAATGCTTCTTTTACCGGGTGAAAATTAATACCAGCATCTGCATAAATAATGAAAGCTACTGTACTGATTATTGACGACGAGAAGAAATTATCCGGACTGCTTTCCAGGATTATTGAGTTGGAGGGCTACAAAGTTTTACAAGCGCACACCGGGAAAGATGGCTTAAAAACATTGGCTTCCGAAGATGTGCTGGTCGTGGTGAGCGATGTCAAATTGCCGGATATCAATGGCATCGAACTGGTTAAAAAGATCAAGGAAAGTAAGCCTTACATCGAAATCATCTGCTTAACGGCTTACGGAACGATACAGGACGGCGTAACAGCCATCAAAAATGGCGCGTTCGACTACATCACCAAAGGTGATGACAACGACCGGATTTTACCGCTGATTAGCAAAGCAACAGATAAAGCAGAACTACAGTTCCGACTATTTCAGTTGGAAAGTAAAATGATTAAAAGACATAGCTTTGATACGATTATCGGTCATTCAAAACCAATCAAAGCAGCTATCGACCTGGCAAAAAGGGTTTCGGAAACAGATACAACCGTATTATTATTGGGCGAAACCGGAACAGGTAAAGAAGTTTTCGCACAAGCTATCCACTACAACGGCAGTAGGAAACATAAAAATTTTGTGGCCTTAAATTGCAGCGCTTTTAGTGCAAACCTGCTCGAAAGCGAACTGTTCGGCCATAAAGCAGGTGCGTTTACGGGTGCGTTTAAAGATAAAAAAGGCTTGTTTGAAGAAGCAGACGGCGGCACGCTTTTCCTAGACGAAGTTGGTGAAATGAATATCGATTTACAGGCAAAATTACTTCGCGTACTCGAAGTTGGCGAATTTATCAAAGTCGGCGATACCAAAACCCAAAAAGTGAACGCCCGCATTATTGCCGCCACCAATCGAAACCTGGAAGATGAAATTGAAAAAGGCAGTTTTAGAAAAGATTTGTTTTACCGGCTTTCGATATTTACGATTTTATTGCCTTCGTTGAATGAGCGAACTGAAGATATTGGTTTATTGGCAACACATTATTTAAAGGAGTTTTCGGGGAAGGCCAACAGGCAAAAGATGGAATTCCATGCGGATTTTATTAAACAATTATCTACGCACAATTGGAAAGGGAACATCCGCGAATTGAGAAACATGATTGAACGCGCCGTCATCATTGCAAAAGATAACGTACTTACTGCGGATTTACTGCCATTTGATTTTTTAACCAATCAGGAAATTGGTTCTGGTCATTTCGACCTGGAATCTGTAGAGAAAAAACATATTGCCAACATGCTCAAATACACCAAAGGCAACAAAACAGAAACGGCAAGGCTACTAAACATCGGTTTAACAACACTTTACCGGAAAATTGAAGAATACCGGTTGCAATAAATAACTTCACTCTCAACCCGAAAAAAGCTGGACATTAATTTCAATGCTTCTTTTATCGACCTAAAACTGGTAAAGCTTTTTACCTCAATAACAAATTTAAGCTGGTAAAAGAAGCATTCAATTTCATCAGCATGAACCGGCCAAAAACTTTTAACAATTAATATTATTTTTTTAATAATAAAATAGTGCTTGTACTATCTTTGGCGCGTCATGCAATCAATAAAAACGCTTGTGCTAAACAAATCCAGTTTTACAGTTGTCCTAAACTTTTTGAACTTTAATAACCCCAACTATTCATAATGACCAACCATATTAGAAAGCTATCAGCGGCCGGTATGTTAATCACGCTCGGCATTATCTTCGGCGATATCGGCACTTCGCCCTTGTATACTTTCCAAACCTTGATCAAAGAAGGAAAAGAAGGTGGCCGCGTGGACGAATTCCTGGTTTTAGGCGCAATTTCCTGCGTGTTCTGGACCTTAACCCTGCAAACAACTTTTAAATACATTATCATCACGCTGCAAGCAGATAATAAAGGCGAAGGCGGCATATTTTCATTGTATGCATTGGTGCGGCGGTTTGGAAAATCATTGGCGATTCCTGCCATTATTGGTGCCGGCACTTTGTTGGCTGATGGTATCATTACGCCGCCTATTTCTGTAACGGCAGCTATAGAAGGGTTAGGGCTGATCCCTTCATTTTCAAAAGACTTTGTTCCAGGGAACGAACTGATTTTGACGATTGTGATTGGCATCATCCTGCTGCTGTTTTTCTTTCAGCAGTTTGGTACCAGCGTAGTTGGTGCGGCTTTTGGTCCGGTAATGCTGGTGTGGTTTGTAATGCTGGGCACTTTAGGTGCTATGCAGATTGCGCATTTCCCCGAAATTTTTAAAGCACTTAACCCTGCTTACGGTTGGGACTTACTTACACAACATCCACGCGGATTTTGGTTGTTGGGCGCCGTTTTCCTATGTACAACAGGTGCTGAAGCTTTGTATTCTGATTTAGGCCACTGCGGAAGAAAAAACATCCAGGTAAGCTGGATATTTGTAAAAACCACCCTGGTGCTTAATTACTTAGGCCAAGGTGCCTGGGTACTTACCCGTGGCAAAAGCTTTAACTTTGATGGCGTAAACCCTTTTTTCGAGATTGTGCCCCACGCATTCTTGCTGCCTGCAATTTGTGTAGCAACAATGGCAACCATTATTGCCAGCCAGGCTTTGATCAGCGGCTCTTTTACCCTGATAAACGAAGCAGTGAGTATGAATTTTTGGCCGCGTATCACCATTAAATATCCATCTAACATCCGCGGACAAATTTATATTCCCAGCATTAACTGGCTGCTTTGTTTTGGATGTATTGCCGTGGCTTTATACTTTAAAACTTCTGAAGCCATGACGGCGGCTTACGGGTTTTCGATCACGGTTGCGATGTTGATGACTACCGTGCTGGTTTATTACTTTATGCGCTATGTTAAGCACTGGCCGCTTTGGCTGGTCACCATAATTTTGTGTGTGTTTTTAACGGTAGAATTTTCATTCTTCGTGGCTAATGCCGTAAAACTTTTAAAACGGTTATTTTTCTTAGTGTTCGAATTTGGTTTGATATTCACCATGTACATTTGGTACAGGGCACGCAAAATCAATAACCGTTTCCTACTTTTTGTGGATTTGAAGGATTATATCCCAATGCTCCACGCCATCAGTAACGACCAAGGCATCCCTAAATTTGCCACACATTTAATCTACATGACCAAGGCTAACAACAGTAAACAAATCGAACAGAAAGTTATCTATTCCATCCTCAGCCGTAAACCTAAAAGAGCCGATGTTTACTGGTTTTTGCACATAGAACGAACAGATGAACCTTACACAATGGAGTACATTGTAGAAGAGCTGGAAAACGATAAAGTGATCCGTATCGAATTTAGGATCGGTTTCCGGATACAGCCCAGGATCAACGTATTGTTCCGCAAAGTGGTAGAAGATATGATTAGCCGGGATGATCTGGATATTACCAGCCGTTACGAATCTTTAAGCAGTTACAATCTTCCCGCCGATTTCCAATTCGTGATCCTGGAGAAATTCCTGTCGTACAATAACACCTTTAGCGTCCGCGAAGGCTTCATTTTGAACAGTTACTTTGCTATTAAACGTTTTGCTTTAAGCGAATCCAAAGCATTTGGCTTGGATACCAGCGAAACCCGGGTCGAAAAAATACCAATGGTGATTAATCCTTTAGCTAACATCAGCTTGAAGCGGGTAGAAAGAGCAATTTGATACGGTAAAAGAAGCATTCATAACTTCCCCTAAATGATAAAACCCTTCCAAATTGGAAGGGTTTTTTTGTTTATCAAATTTTAAAGCTTCTTCCCTTAATCAAATTAATGCTTTGTTTATCAGCTAATTATTTGCTCCACTATGTTTATTGGAATACGTTTTGAACATCGGCAGGTAAATATCAAAACTCATGTTAACCCTCCTATTGTTCCTGGCGCTACTAATCGGCTGCTATGTAATTTTTAAATCTATTGACTGGTTCGAAAAAATCTGAAATCATGCTGGCACTATTCATTATCTCAATTGCGGTATTCATTTACATGGTATATGTACTGCTCAAACCCGAAAAATTTTAACTGAAACACCATGAACACAGAATTACTTGGGATCATTGCTTCCTTTTTAATCACGCTTTTAATAGCAATCCCGCTGGCCAAATATTTAGCCAAAATGTTTGCGGGCGAAAAGGTTTGGACTGATTTTATGAAACCGCTGGAAAACGGCATTTTTAAATTATCGGGCGTAAAACCCAATGAGCCGATGGACTGGAAACAGTTTTTAAAATCCATGCTCACCATCAATATCCTTTGGTTGGTTTATGGTTTTTTTGTACTGATCCATCAGGATAAACTTCCGCTAAATCCAGACGGAAACCCTGGCATGACGCCAGACTTGGCTTTTAATACCATCATCAGTTTTGTGGCCAACTGTAACTTACAGGATTATTCGGGCGAAACCGGCGCAACTTATTTGACACAGCATTTCATCTTTATGTTTTTGCACTTTACCAGTGCAGCAACCGGTATTGCCTGTGCGGTTGCGTTGTTTAAAGGTTTCCGTGATAAAACCACTACAGACCTGGGCAACTTCTGGAATTATTTTGTAAAAACCATTACGCGTTTGCTGCTGCCGGTATCTTTTGTGAT
>CAZZVO010000147.1:0-10101 GCA_964657505.1 uncultured Mucilaginibacter sp. | reverse complement strand
GAAGAAAATAAGAAAGAGCTGATTCGCGAAGCAAAAAAAGAAGCGAAAACAATTATCCAGGACGCTAACCGATTAGTAGAAAACACGATTTCGGAGATCAAAAGCAGCAACGCAGATAAAGAAACTACACGCAATCTACGCGAAAACCTGAACCGGGAACTCCAGAAAAATACAGTAAAACCAGAAATTACACCGGTAAAAGAAGCACCAGAACTGGAGGTTGGAGATTGGGTAAAACTGAACGATTCGGAAACGATGGGGCAAATAATTGAACTGGCGCGGGACAATGTAATTATTTCAATAGGCGATTTACGGACGGTTGCCAAACGTAAAAAAGTACAAAAAGTAGCCCGAAAAGAAGTGCCGAAAGAAATCCGCCGTTCTTATAACGCACATTTAAACGATTCGGCAAGTTTTAGTCCGGAGATTGACGTGCGCGGAAAACGCGGCGAAGAAGCTTTGTACGAAATCGAAAAGTACGTCGACCGCGCGATGATGATGGGTGTAGGTTCTCTAAAAGTGATACACGGAAAAGGGGACGGCATCCTCCGAAAACTCATTCGTGATTATTTAAAAAAGTACGCTGAAGTAAGCCACATGGAAGATGAGCACGCCGACCGTGGCGGCGATGGCATTACTTATGTCTATCTAAAATAGAGGAAATTTTGCAAATGCTTCTTTTACCGGCTAAAATTTAGGGTGATAAAAGAAGTATGCTAACCTTTTGGACAACTTTTGCAGCGTTTGCCTTTTTTATATTTCTTGCAGCATTTCTTAAAGATGCAATCGGCAAAACAAATATTTGAACTTTTAACTTGGAGTCGGTTCGAAGAAGCAACCATTTCTTCAAAAAATACGTAATTATCAAAATCCATAATAAAAATAATTACACTGATTATGAAAGAATTAATCAATGTTCAGAATAGTATTAAACTAAACTAATTAGATTGCGACTTAGTTTAGACAAATGTATAAGATTACAATTGTTACAACTTTCTAAAACAATGAAGGTAGAAAGCAGTATCTATTTATATAAATTAGTGTCAAAAAAATATTTATATTTAAAATAGATTTGGTTCTTAAGCAACAATAGATATTGTAGAGTAATTAAATAGCCGTTACCGTTTCTATGCATATACTAATTTTCAGTACTGTATTTTATCCTGTTTTAGGAGGTATTGAAAACTTAACGCTAAATTTAAGTAGAGAATTTGTTAAGAAAGGGCACAAGGTTAAAGTTATCACTTACCAAAAACAAGACAAGCCTTTAACCGACATTGATGTTTATTACGCACCGGGTTTTATCAAAATAGTTCGGTTATTTTTATGGTGTAATGTTTATTATATGCCAAATATTTCTTTAAAAGGTATTTGGCCGTTGATATTTAACCCGCGGAAAAAGTGGGTTATATCTCAAAACGATTTTTCGTTATCCAAACAAAATCTTTTAGCTACGATAAAACTCTTTTTAATAAAGTTTACCACAAAAAATATTTCTGTAAGTAAAAGTGTTGCTGCTTCGATCAAAACCAAATCGGAAATTATTTACAATTGTTACGACGATGCTATTTTTAATTTACAAAATACAGGAGAACGAAAACTCGATTTTATTTTTGTTGGCCGGTTAGTTTCTCAAAAAGGATGCGATACGCTGATTAAAGCTTGTGGGAATTTGCAGCAGCCTTTCAGTTTAACAATTGTTGGCGACGGGCCGGAAATGGAAATGCTTAAAAGTTTGGCAAATAAGCTTGGCCTTAACAATCAAATACATTTTACCGGAACTTTAAGTAGCATCGAGATTGCAGCTTTGTTAAACCAACATAAAGTTTTGATCATCCCATCCAACGGAAAAGAAGGTTTCGGAATAGTTGTTTTAGAAGGTTTGGCCTGCGGTTGCCGTATCATTGCCGCAAGTGCTGGTGGTTTGGTAGAATCAGTGGGCAATTTTGGAAAGTTATTCCAGTCTGGGGATGTGGGGCAATTAAATTACCTGTTAAAAGAAGCATTGGAAAACATCAACCAACCAGAACAAAACAAAGACGATATTAAAGAATATTTAAGTAACTATAAAGTATCTATAGTTGCACAAAAATATTTATCTATTTTTGAGTGACTTATAACCAAAGTAAATTAATTACACCAAAATTTGTATCAGGCAGTTTCTTTTGATGGGGCAGAACTTCCTGCAAAAACCCTTTGTCTTACTTTTGACGACGGGCCGGGGGAAAATACTGTTGCAATAGCAAGTTTTCTTTTCAAGCATAATATCCAAGCCACATTTTTCGTGGTTGGTAAATACGCTTTCCACCACCCCGAAATATTGTTGCAGTTAAAGGAAATGAACCATTTGATTGGTAATCACACTTACGATCATCCGGATATGCCTTATTATGTTTCGGTAGATGGAGACGTTTTGGATCAGGTTTTACGTACGGAAGCGATTATCAAACCTTACATTAACAGCAACCGCATTTATTTTCGGGCGCCTTATGGCAAATGGTCGGTCGAAGTTGCCAATACATTGAACCAAAATATACTAACTGCAAACCATATCGGACCGATTTATTGGGACGTTGCCGGTGTAGATTGTTACTATTGGCAAAACAATTGGCCTGTTGAAGATGCCGTTAAACGTTACATAACTGATATTGAACGTTGCGGGAAGGGAATTGTAGTGCTGCATGATGATATTGCAGATATGGATTTGGTAAAACCACGCAACAAAACTTTAGAACTTATTCAAAGTTTGATTCCGCAATTGTTAGAATTGGGTTATCAGTTTGTGCGTTTGGATGAAATTGAACCGATAAAAACAGCATCGATAACAAAACCTACTTTTACACTACAAACTAAAAACGGAAATTATATTTGCTTAAAAAATGAGTTTGATTTGTGGGCGGATGGCAATCCAGACAACGCAAACAATTTAATGCAATTAGAAGATTTAGGTTTTGGAAAAGTAGCGATAAAAGCAGCAAACAACTTATATTTCAGTACTCAAAATAATGCAAAAGAAGTTATAGCAAACAGCACCGAAATTGGAACAACAGAAATGTTTGATCTGGTGCCGGTGAACGAAAACGGACTGATGTTGCGTTGCAACGACGGTCATTTTTTATCCACCAAAAATAAAAAATTATGCCATGATGCAGAATATATGCGGCAAGCGGCCGTTTTTAAATATGCCGATCACAGCTTAGTTATTAATAATGCTGTATCTTGGAAACAAAACTTGATGTTGTTCCGAAAAAAAATATCATTTGTTAAATCTAAGTTGCAACAAAAGTTGAACTCTTAAAAATTGCAGCGGTACTTTTTCCACATAGCTTATCTTGGAACAGCATACAGCGGCTGGCAACGGCATCCAAACACAATCACCGTTCAGCAAGTGCTGGAAACAAAATTAAGCCAGGTTTTAAAAATTCCTGTTACTGTAAATGGTTGCGGCCGTACTGATGCCGGCGTACATGCAAGTCAGTTTTTTTTTCATGCCGATCTGGTTATTTTTAATATTAAAGAACTCCTTTTCCGTTTAAATCGTGCCCTGCCAACTGATATTGCAATTTTTGATATTTTAGAAATGCAAGGAAAACAGCATGCCCGTTTTGATGCTTGTTTGCGTACTTACCATTATTTTATCCACACTTATAAGAATCCATTTTTAAGCAGTACAAGCTCTTTTTATCCTTTGAAAAACTTAGATCAGGATCAAATGGATAAAGCTATGCAACTGCTGCTTTTGTACCAGAATTATCGTGCTTTTTGTACATCGCCAGCAAAATATAAACATACTATTTGCAACGTTAGCGCTGTTAAATTGTACTTCGATCCAAGTGAAAAGCATGTAAGATTGGAAATATCTGCCAACCGATTTTTAAGTAAAATGATACGGATTATTGTAGGAAAACTTTTAAAGATTGGAAACAGAACAATGAGCCTGGATGAGTTTGAACATCTTTTGATCAGCAAAGAAACACCTCAAATTTTGGATTTGGCTTATCCGCAAGGTTTGCATCTTGCTAAAGTTACTTATCCTTTTCTCGATCTTCCCAATAAAGGGTTTGTGGTGGGAGGTTGAGAGGGAAAAGGTGAAAGGTAAAATTGCTAATTCAATGTGAACTTTAGGGCATAAAAGAAGCATGACAGATAGTCTAGCAATATTCAGACTAAAACCAATACTTGCTAATTTTTAAACTTAAAGAGGCTGCCGTTTTGCGGTAGCCTCTTTTTACTTTTTAATCAATTACCGCTTTTTAAAGTCGCAATTAATGTTTAAGTGTGTCTTTCGGAGGTATATTATTTTGTATGTTGTTAGAACTGTCGCCCGACTTAACGGTGTCTTGCCTTTCCATTCCGTAATTTTTATGCTTTTCGTTGCAAGCTGCCATAGCAAAAAATACTGCAACGGCCGCAAATAGGATAATTTTGTTTTTCATGATGCTTCTTTTACCAATAAAAAATATAGAATTAAAGTGATCTTATCCTTTTAACAAATGAGGGAATAAAAGTTTACAATTCTGTATAAAGTTATTTACAATTATCGGATAACGGTAACATAGCCGCCATAATTTTTTGAGCCGTCTCTCAAATTCAAAACATAATAATAAGTACCTACGGGCACATCCTGGCCATTGTACCGGCCATCCCAAGCGTTTCCATATCCAATAGAATGGTACATCAGCATGCCATAACGGTTATAAATATCCATGATACAATCCGGATAGCGGTCTAAATTTTTAATGTTCCAAACATCGTTAACACCATCATTATTTGGGGTGAAGGTATTTGGGATAATTGGGAGTTTTAAAATCAGGATCCTAATGGTATCTGTAGCAGTACAACTATCGGTAGAAATTACAGTCAGCCGGTAAGTAATGTCATCCGTAGGCGTTGCAACCGGGTTGGCAAGGTGATTGTTGCTCAAACCGATTGCAGGCGTCCAGGTGTAACTTAAAATATTGCCAGTAACGGTAGGCGATAACCGTACCTGACTGCCAATATGTAAACTGATATTCTTACCTGCATCAACCATGGGCGTTGCATTTACGGTGATGTTTTGGGTGAGCGAATCGGCGCAACCAGCAGAAGAAGTATAAACATATTTGATAGGATGCGTACCAATCCCTGCAATAGCAGGACTAAAAATACCTGCCGCAGTAACACCAGCACCAGAATAAATACCCGAACCGCCAACGCCGCTTACATCCGAAGCTTGGGTAAATTGGAACGGTAAAACTTCCTGGCAAACACTACCCAAGGCCGTGAACACTACTTTTGGCGTAGCGTTTATAGTGATGGTTTTTTCGGCCATATCAACGCAAGTTATACCCGAATAAGCAAGCATTCTGATTGTATAAGTTTGGGTGGCCGGGGAATTAAAAACAGGGTATTGATGCGTATAAAGCTGTCCGAAAGTTGGTTTTTCATCTGTTTCCACAACGCCCGGCTGGTTTTGGTAATCAAAATACCATTCAATTTTGGTGATGTTGCCCACATCCACACTTGATTCATTTTGAAAAGTTATCGGAATGTTGCTGCACAAATTGCCGGTATTAATAATGTTAAAAGCAGCTTTCGGCATAGAACCATTTACCTGGAAAGGTTTGGTTACCGTGGCAGAACTTCCATCATCGGCAGTAACGGTAAGCGTGATTTGATAAGTTTGCGCTTTAGAAAAATGGTGCGTTGGGTTTTTATCCGTCGAAGTATTTGGGTTGGTTAATGTTGCATCAGCATCACCAAAATTCCACAAGTAAGTTAAAGTTGCGGCAGTGCCAACAGAATCTGCAGTAAGGTCAAAAAACTGTGCTGTTAAATCGTTCGAGCAGACTTCGGGCAGTTTAAAATCAGGTTTATAACCAGGTTTAGCCAGTACCGATTGCGTGATCGTGCTAACGCAACCTTGATCGGAAGTGACGGTTAAAGTAACCTGGTAAGTTCCCGCGGCAGTGTAATCATGTTCGAAAGGTTTTCCATCGGTACGGACTGAAGTTGTGCCATCCCCAAAATCCCAGTTCCATTTTACAATTTTACCTGCAACAATTGTTGAGGCATCTTTCAAAATCACCGCGAAATTTTTGAATACATTATTTGTATAGGTAAAAACAGCAACAGGCAAATTATTAACTTTGATATACTGTTGCGTAGTGCTTTGGCAGCCAGATGAAGATGTCGAGGTTAAACTAACCGTATCAATACCTGGTTTGGTGTAAGTGTAAACGGGATTTTGCAAGGTAGAAGTAGAGCCATCGCCAAACTTCCAGATCCAGCTTTTAATTACTTTGCCGCTATCAGAACTCTTATCTGTAAAAGTAACTGCGGTACCGGCACAAACGCTGGCTGGCATGGTAAAAGCAGTAACCGGTGCAGCATAAACTGTAAACGGGAAATTAAAGTTTTGATCGCCAAGCGTGCAGCCGCCGGTTGATGGCGGCAAATCGGCAACTATTTCTACTGCATAAAGCCCGGCTTTATTAAAAATAGCTGGCTTTGGTATTTGGTAAACGTAATAAGGTTTGGTATTGATGATCGTATCCCGCGCAACGGGGTTATTTTGTGTAATTACTGTATTTGATGGATTGATCGTCCATACAATATGCTTAGTAGGCACATTTAAAGTGAGCTGCAAAAAATACTGGTCGTACACACAAGCACTTGTGATAGGCAAATTAGCCACAGGGTCAACCGCATTGGCCGTAAGTGTTGTGGCCAAATTGGTTCCGGCCGAGTAAGAATAAGATTCAACGCCTCCAAAACCATAAGCAATCGCATTAAATCCGTCAGCAGCAGTAAGGTTAAAATTGTTGGTGTTATAACCATTGAGGTTGAGTTGCAGATAGGAGTAACCCGGCAATTGTGTCATAGGTACAAAAGCGGTGGTTGGCGCGCGCCCGTTAATCAGGAAGCTGGATACAGATGCTGTTTTTATCAGCACATTTAAGTACTGCTCCGTAATTGCTTCGCGGGTGGAAGAATAAACCGTTATATTTTTGATGCTGTATTCTATAGGGTTTAGGATTACCATATCAGGGTCGCCGAGGCTGCTCCCGCCAGACCTGTCAGAACAGTTGGCTGTTAAAGCAAATTGGGCTACACTAATTGGTTTATCAGCAGAAATACTCGCTGGCTGATTAAAAGGGTTTGGTGAAGAATAAAACTGACCCGTGTTAAGTGTGGCAACCGTAGCACCATTAATCTGAACAGTTGTATTATCGGTTTGTGCAACCACGCGAACATACTGGCCTAATGTCCTTTCAGAAGCTACGTTGCTACCTGGCGGATTCATACTAAAAGGGATAAAACCGTAAGTTTTGCCCCAGCTTTCTATGGGGTAATTTTGCTGGTATAACGGATCAGCAGATGAAGGCCTACAAGATGGGTCATCTATTGTTGCCGCACTGCTTCCAGAAAACATAGCAAAACGCTTACAGCCAGATGTGGTGGTGTCAACACTAACCGAAACTCCTGTTAAATCACTATTTGATAAATATTCGTAAACATCTCCAATGTTGTTTAGGGTAATTCCTCCAGCAACCAAATCTGTTGTTCCATTTTTGATAAAAACTTTTGTATTTGGTTCAGAAGCAACAACCGTAATAAAATTTTGGCCTCCAAAAAGCGAACCCTGGGTGTAATTCATGCTAAAATACTTCTGCCCTAAAGCTTTAACAGGTAAAATTAAAGACGCCGCAGAACGCTTACCTGCAAATATGTGGGCATAAACTACCACGTTTGGCTGACCGGCATCTACTAAAATATGAATAGCTCGGTTTACAAGTACTCTTCCACCTTCGTAATCATTAATATAAGCATTGTTACGTGGCACCTGGATTTCAGTAACGGTATTGGCAACTACGGTGAATTTTTGTGAATAACCATTAACAGATACTGTACCTGAAGAAGCATACCTTCCGGTTATAAAAATACTAATATTTGCCAATTCTGTAGACATGTTTGGAACATGTGTAGGAAAGACAGACCAAAATTCCGGGCCTTCGTTGGATACACTTTGTGCTTTGGCAAAATTATTTGCCGAAAAACAAATTACCAGTAAGGCCAATATAAATTTAGGTAGTTGTTTAAGCATATAATCCTTTACGCTGTTTGTTGTGCTTGCCTTGCAGATACATTATTTTATATACGTTATTTACTACTAATAAGCTTTGATATTGTTAACGCAATATTTTTAATACATATTGTTATCAACCAGACAGTTATTTACCAACCAACGGTCGGTTTTCTATATGGATAAAAACTTAAGTTTTTATTTAAAGCAAGGCAAAAAATGGCTTAACGAATATACAAATCATTATCTGTTTAGCAACCGAAATTGCTTTTGCCTTTTTACTTCTTCTACAAAAACAAATAAAACGTAATGCTTCTTTTATCACCATAAAACTATTAAAATGGAATATAGAAGATTAGCGTATATGAAATCGTTTTTTGCCATTAGTATTTATAAAAATACGCCTCTGTATTTTGTTATTTAATGTTGTAGCAGAAAATTGGATTGTGAACCATAAGCTGAGTATACAGCCATAACTTCCGCCTCGTTCCACCCATTCAAAAACCTCCCAGTGCGGATAAAATAATTCGCTCAACATTTTCCACATTAATATCATAAGTAACACTGAAGTGGATGGGCGCATCAATATGTAGAAAGCCGCAACCAACTCAACCAATCCAATAAATTGACCAACAAACTGTGGGTTATCAAACCCAAGCGATGTATACTGACTCATTAAACCTTGTTTTCCGATGAGGTTTAGTAAGCCATGCCCGGACAGCAAAAGAAATGTGATTGCACGTAAGCTGTAATTGATGTTTGATACAACTGGTATATCAATAGCTGTTGGTGGTTCAATTCTGGTAAACAACTTTTTTTTAATTTTTATTGTACCGCTTGATATCATTAGCAATATCAATGGTGCGCCAAAATTACCGGCACGCTCCATAAACTCCGGAAAAGGCTCACCAGAAAGCGGCCGGAGTGCGGCAGTAAACAATCCCCAGCATACCAGCCATAAAATAATTGCCCTGGTTGGATAAAACAATAAACTTAAGCCCATCAAAATATCGGCAACACCTAACATGGGCATAATTGTATAAGCTAATTGGTGACCGATACCTACAACAGCAAAATAATTACACCAGATGGGTTTAGTTATGATGCCAAATGCCCCATGGCCAATAAAGCACATTGCAGCACTTACCAATAAGGTGTAATGAATTGTTTTTAAGGTGCTTACTGACATCATTGCGGTAATATTTTCTTGTTTGAACTTTCATAATAAAAAATTTGTAGTACTTCTTTTATGCCTATAAATTCTATCTCTGTATAATCAGTGCTTGCAAAAAAGCGCAATAGAGCTTTAGGTTTTAGGCGATAAAAGAAGTGTTTAGGGAAAACCTTGAACAAACTTTAAATAGTCCCTTATTTTTTAGCTAAAACATGATTGAATACGTAATCGCCAATAAGTAAGCCTTGCGCTTCTCCTTTGGCTACAGCATTTCTAAAATGATATCCTACATAAATCCTGCTGAGTGCATTTTCGTCTGCCGCCTGCTTGAAACTACTGAAATTGCGCGTTACATTTGGTAAAGAGCTACTGCTTGCTGTAAAGCCAACTTTATCTCCGAAAAAATTGCTTAGTACCTGTGCGGCAGCCCCGCCATTTACAGCATGATTGGAAGGATAATCTGGAATTGGAGGCGTTGGCGTTGCCAATACTGCATAATTAGCGTCGCCTGCCGTACTCGAATTGCCATCATTATCACCTTGTTGCACGGCTGTTACAGGTCTCCAGTATTTATAATAGTATTTGGCTTCTAATGAGCTGATGTTTGCATCGGCTAAAGCAATGTGCAGTACGCCTAAAATGTGTGCGGCTTCTACTGCATCATAACTTTTTAGCTTGATGAGGTTTACAGTAATCCTGTTCCAACCGAGCGGTGCATTTTCTAACCAAAATAAACCTATTTGTGTCTGATCTGCTGTTCGTGTGCTGTTTATGGCTGCGCCTAAGGCTTTTATCTCAATATAATCAGCAGTATATTCAGGACTGTTTACGGCATAAGGTGCAACCGGCCTAAACTGCGATG
>CAZZVO010000146.1:0-10124 GCA_964657505.1 uncultured Mucilaginibacter sp. | reverse complement strand
ATTTTAGTCAATAGTTCGTGGTTGATGGTTCATAGTTTCCAGCAGTTGATTATAATTAAAATGTCTCCAAATCCAGCAAAGAAATAATTCTTCATTTTCTTTCCATAAGCAATAAAAATCAGTAGCATTGTTTTGTAATTTCCATTACAAAAACTAATTATAAAACCAAAGGAAGGGAGCGGATTGCTTGCTTCCGTTAATTTACCAGGCGTTTTACCAAATCGAATTTCTATTGAGAAGTTGATTGGATTAGAACCTGTCATGGTTAATTATTTGCTATTGATGCTGATGAAAAAGAAAATCTCCATATTAATTGCAGTATTGCTAACGGCTATTGTGGTAGCCCCGGAAGCTGTAAAAGCGCAAGCCGCGCAATGGCGGAACCTTTTCGACGGCAAAACTTTAAACGGCTGGAAAAAAGTAGCCGGAACAGCCGATTATAAAGTAGAAAACGGAGCTATTGTTGGCACAAGCGTAATCAATTCGGGCAACAGTTTTTTGGTGACAAAAGAAGTATTTGGAGATTATGTGCTGGAATTGGATGCAAAGATTGAAAGTATAGAAGGTAACTCGGGCGTACAAATCAGAAGTCATTTTGACGAAGAAGGACATAAAGGGAAAGTTTTTGGTCGGCAGGTAGAAATCGATCCTTCCGAACGTAGTTGGTCTGGCGGCGTTTACGATGAAGACCGCAGGCAATGGTTGTATCCTTTAGACCTCAATCCCAAAGCCAAAACTGCTTTTAAAGTTGGAGCATACAACCACATCAAAATTGAATGTATCGGCAACGAAACAAAAACCTGGATCAACCAAATTCCGGTTGCATACGTGGTGGATACTTTGGACCTAAAAGGCTTTATCGGTTTACAAGTCCATGCGGTTGCAACGGCAAGTCAGGCTGGTAAAAAAGTATATTTTAAAAACATCCGAATCCAAACTTCCAATTTGAAACCTGCTGCTTTTCCTGCGGAAATATATGTGGTAAACAATGTGCCCAACACCTTAAACCAATACGAAAAAGCGCATGGCTGGAAGTTATTGTTTGACGGTGAAACTTCTGCTGGCTGGAGAAGTGTTAAAGGCGATAATTTCCCTTCAAAAGGTTGGAAAACGGGTAAAGGTTTGATCACGGTTTTATCTTCCGAAGGAAAAGAAGCTGCAAACGGCGGCGATATTGTCACCAAAGCTTTGTACAGCGCGTTTGATGTCTCGTTCGATTTTAAACTTACGCCCGGTGCAAACAGCGGTTTAAAATATTTTGTGACTTTGGATGAGAAAACTGAAGGTTCTGCCATTGGTTTGGAATACCAGGTTTTGGATGATGAATTACATCCAGACGCTAAACTTGGACGGGACGGCGACCGAACTTTGGCTTCTTTATACGATCTGATCCCGGCAAAAAAACAATCACGATTTATTCATCCAATTGGTACCTGGAACACAGGCCGTGTAATTGTTTATCCAAATAACCACGTAGAACATTATTTAAACGGACTTAAAGTTTTGGAGTATGACCGTGGTTCAAAAGAGTTTGAACATTTGGTCAGCATCAGTAAATACAACATCTGGCCGAACTTTGGAATGGCAAAAGCCGGTCATATCCTTTTGCAAGACCACGGCAACGAGGTTTCCTTCCGCAGTATCAAAATCAAAGAATTAAACTAATTTTTACCCGATAAAAGAAGTATATGAAGAATTCGCGACGGACTTTTATTAAACAAGCGGCATTGGCAAGTGCTGGTGTGATGGTTGCTAAAGTTGGATGGAGTGCCAAAAGTTATAAACGGATTATCGGCGCAAATGAAAGAGTTAGGGTAGGCGTTGTTGGCTTTTCCGATCGGCACAAAAGTTCGCATGTTCCAAGTTTTATGAACCATTACAAAGAGCTGAACTTTGATTTGGTTGCCGTATCCGACATCTGGAACAAAAGGAGAGAAGCCGGTGCAGCGTTTTGGAAAGAAAAAATAGGGCACGATGTAATTGCCTGCCGCAACAACGAAGAAATGTACGATAAAAAATTAGTCGATGCGGTTTTTGTAAGTACGGCAGATTTTCAACACGCTTTGCACGCAATAGAAGCGGTAAAAGCTGGCTGCGATGTTTATTGTGAAAAACCTTTTGCAGAAACCATGGAGGATAACCGTGCTGCTTTAAAAGCGATAAAAGCAACGGACAGGATTGTACAGATTGGTTCGCAAAGAAGGAGCGGCAGCAATTACCAGGCCGCCGCAGATTATATTAAATCGGGGAAGTTTGGCCCGATCACGATGGTTGAACTCACTTGGAATGTGAACCAGCCCGGCCGCTGGCGCAGGCCAAACGTGGTTCCGTTATTGAAGGAAGAAGATACTGATTGGAAACGCTTTTTGATGAACCGGCCGCATGATACTTTCGACCCAAGAAAATACTTAGAGTTCCGTTTGTTCTGGCCGTATTCATCCGGTTTGGCCGGGCAATGGATGAGCCATCAGATTGATACAGTACATTGGTTTAGCGGTTTGCAGCATCCAAGAAGCGTGGTTGCCAACGGCGGTATTTATGCCTGGAAAGACGGCCGGAAAAATTGGGACACGATTTCGGCAGTGTTTGATTATGGACAAATGAACGATTCTGCAAATGGTTTTCAGGTTACTTTTTCTTCCAGGATGCACAACGGTGATGAAAATCCGGCAGAAATTTATTACTCCAATGGCGGCGAACTCAACCTCATTACCAACAAAGTTTCCCCAACGGGAGGATTAACGAAAGCACATGCCGCAGAAATGAACATGCAAGCCAATTTACTGCCGGAAGTTAGTCTTTCTAACACAGAAAAAGTAATCGCTTCTGCCAATACCGGCGGCGATGTGCTCACTTCAAACCATGTGCGCAACTGGATGGAATGTGTGCGGAGCCGCAAGCAGCCGCATGCACCGGTTGAAGCTGGTTACAGTCACTCCATCGCTACGATCATGACCAATGCTGCCGTACATACCGGCCAAAAAGCAACCTTTGATGAAAAAACGCAAGAAGTTATGGTTGGCGGGAAAGCCTTTAAATTTTAACCGGTAAAAGAAGCATTCTACATGAAATCCAATTCAAAATTTATAACAGCTTTTGCGCTTGGTACAACGATTTTTTCTGCCGCTTTTGCACAAACTAACGATCTGGTAAAAGTTGTAAAAGAACCCAATCAAAACAAGGTTACTGTTTTTATCGGCACAAAACCTTTTACCAGTTTTTTGTACCCGGATACTTTGGAGAAACCCGTTTTGTACCCGGTTTTTACATCGGAAGGAACGGACGTAACCAGGGGTTTTCCGCTGAACCCGAAACCCGGCGATGCAACCGACCATCCACACCATATTGGAATTTGGTTTAATTATGAAAATGTAAACGGGCTGGATTTCTGGAATAATTCTTACGCCATCCCGAAGGAGAAAAAAAATCTTTATGGTTGGGTTAAAACGGACAAAATCATCAGCCTAAAAAGCGGTTCGAAAGGAGAACTGATCTACCACGCCAATTGGACGAACCAAAAAAATGATGTTTTAATGGAAGAAACCACCAGCCTGGAGTTTAGCGAGGTTGGGCATAAACGCATTATCGACCGCACAACAGTTTTAAAAGCCAACACAGTAGTCACTTTTACAGATGCCAAAGATGGTTTGTACGGGATGCGTTTGGCGCACGAACTGCAAATGCCAACCAAGGAAGACCAAAAATTTACCGATAACAAAGGCAATGTTACGGTTGTAAAAGGTGGAACAGACAACGTTGCTAACGGAAATTACATCACCAGCGAAGGAAAAACGGGTAACGACGCCTGGAGCACCCGTGGAAACTGGTGCAAAGTTTATGGCAAAATGGGTAAAGATTCGGTGAGTGTGGTGATGATCGATCATCCGCAAAACCCTAATTACCCAACTTTTTGGCATGCGCGCGGTTACGGTTTATTCGCTGCAAATCCCTTAGGCGAAAAGATTTTTACAAACGGCAAATCAGCAAAAAACTTACAGCTTAAAAAAGGGGAAAGCGTTACTTTTCGTTACCGCATTGTGGTGGATGAAGGTAAAAATGCCATCTCCACCGAACAAATCAAAAATTTTGCTGCGGAGTTTGCCGAAAAAAAGTAGGTCATTTTTCATTGGCAACATTGTTTTTAGGCGATAAAAGAAGCGTGTTGTCCATCTCTTAAAAAATGCCTTAAAGTTTAAACTTCAGTCAGAAAAAAAGAAACACTTTATTACCTTAAAATATTTTTTAATTATATTCGTACAAACAAAATTTTCATGAAAGCAGAAACTACAAAAAGCATTCGCTTGGTGGATGAATACTTTGACAAATATGCTGAAAGCCATCAAAACCCAAGGAACGAGTTGATCCATTGGATATGTGTCCCGCTAATTGTGTTTAGTTTATTGGGCTTAGTTTGGTCGATCCCGTTTCCTTATCTCAGTTTTTTGGGAAGATATAACGGGATATTTAACTGGGCATCGTTCCTGATTGCTTTTGCCATCTATTATTATTACAAATTATCGCCCGTGCTGTCCTACATTATGCTGATCATCGTGATGCTTTTTTGCTATCTCATTACGCTGCTTATCCAATGGCATCAAGTTGGCGGGCCGGAATTATGGCAATCCTGTTTGGTGATATTTGTGCTTTCCTGGGTTGGTCAAATCATTGGCCATAAAATCGAAGGCAAAAAGCCATCCTTTTTAGACGACCTGAAATTCCTGCTTATCGGCCCAATTTGGCTGCTTCATTTTGTGTTGAACAGGTTTCAGTTGAAGTATTAAGGTGCAATTTGAGAACAGAAAGCACGATAAATCAAACGTGTTTGCGCAAAGAAAGTATCGATAAAAGAAGGATCAAAAAAAATTAAAACGCTGTTAATTGGATTTAACGGCGTTTGTTGTTTTGGCTGGTTTCCATTCAATAGCACAATAAGTTGCGGTTCCGGTGCTCATTCAAAACTTCATCAAACAAAGGTAAGTAACAATGATGTTTGAAATCGTAATTCCTGCAAAATCGTAAAACATAATTCTGGGTTTCTCTATCTAAATAAAGATTGTAATTAATGCTTTTAGTAAAAGCAACGCAATAATATTTATGAAAAAGGAAGAAATATACTTAGAAGATATCAAACGCATACTGTTCGGGCTGGCTCCGCCGGAGTTTTTGCTGGAAGTTTTTCTCCGTACCACCATAACTTACATTGCGCTGCTTGTAATTGTCCGTTTTCTCGGTAAGCGCATGAGCGGGCAATTAACCATTATGGAAATGGCCGTTATGCTAACCATCGGTGCCATTGTATCCGTACCGATGCAAGTGCCAGACCGCGGGCTTTTGCAAGGCGGTATTTTGTTGCTTTGTATCCTTTTCTTCCAAAGAGGGATCAGTTGGTTAGGGTTTAAAAACGGAAAAATAGAAGATTTAACACAAGGCAAAGCCAGTATGTTGGTAAAAGATGGCGTTTTACAGTTGGAGGAGATGCGGAAAGTACGGATTTCGCACCAGCAACTTTTTGCAGAATTAAGGCAGGAAGATGTTTTTAACCTCGGGATGGTAGATCGGGTTTACTTAGAAGCTTGCGGCGAGTTCAGTATATTTCAATCAGAAAAACCAAGGGCGGGCTTGTCGATTTTACCTCCGGACGACCAGGAAATCATTCAAACCAAAGAACAGGCTTTTACAGCAAAACCAGAAAATATAGCATTACTGGCTTGTATTAATTGCGGTTTTGTAAAGCCTAAAAATAAACCCGAAAAGTGTGAAGATTGTGGGCATGAAGATTGGATAAACGCCATAAATTAAGAAGAAATGAAACCTTACGAAATACATTTGAACGACTGGCTGCGGATATTGGTTGGGCAAGTACCGGGAAGTTTTTATATCGAATTGATCATTCGGGCGGCGGTATTTTATTTATTGCTGCTTATTGCCATACGGATGATGGGCAAACGCATGTCGTCGCAATTGAGCCGTAACGATTTAGCGGCCATGGTTTCGCTGGCGGCTGCCATTGGCGTGCCTTTGCAATCGCCAGACAGGGGAATATTGCCGGCAGTAATTATTGCTTTTGTGGTTGTATTTACCGCGCGTTGGATTGGGGCAAAATCTACCAGCAACCAGAAGTTCGAAAAATTTTCGCAGGGAAATATCAGTTTGCTGGTTAAAGATGCGGTAATGGATTTAGAAACCATGAAAAAAGCAAGGTTATCGCGCGAAAGGTTAGTTGCCCAACTCCGCGTAAAGAGCATTAAACACTTGGGCAGCGTAAAACGTTTTTACATGGAAGCTGGCGGTTCTTTTACGTTGATTGAAGAAGAAGAGCCAAAGCCGGGATTGTCTATTTTACCAACTTGGGACGAAGGTTTTAATGCCCGGTTTAAAAAATCGGAAGAGATAAAAGTATGCCTGAGCTGTGGCTTTCCGCAAAAATTGCCTTTTGATTTGAATAGTAAATGCCCTAAGTGCAACCACAACACCTGGATTGCAGCCGTAGAATAATTCGTATTGATTTTAAAACCAATGCTGTTTTTATCCAACCAAATTTAGGCCGGTAAAAACAGTATGCAAATTGTTTCCTTTTCAATCTTCATTCCCAAAAAATTAAATTAAATTTCCGAATTGAATTTGCAAGGGATCGTTTGTCCGATTTTTATTGCAAGCTAAATATTGGAAAATTGGAATGAACAATTATCAACCTCAGCTTAGAACTGTTAATGTAACCCGCTACGTTACGCCTTTGCGCGAAGGAGGTTCTTTGCCAGCCATTGCCGAAGCAGACGACGGGTTTTTATACGTGCTCAAATTTCGTGGTGCCGGCCAAGGTGTAAAAGCTCTAATTGCAGAATTAATTGGCGGCGAAATTTCACGATTGCTTGGTTTAAAAATCCCCGAACTGGTATTTGCCAACTTGGATGCAGCCTTTGGAAGATCAGAGGCGGACGAAGAAATCCAGGATTTGCTAAAATTTAGTGTTGGCCTAAATTTGGCTTTGCATTATCTTTCGGGTGCCATTACTTTCGATCCAACCGTAACCAGTATCGATCCAAAGTTAGCTTCTCAAATTGTCTGGTTGGATTGTTTTTTAACGAATGTAGACCGTACGCCGCGCAACACCAATATGTTAATTTGGCACCAGGAATTGTGGCTGATCGATCATGGCGCGGTTTTATACTTTCATCATTCCTGGGAAAATTGGGAAGAACAAGCCAGGCGGCCTTTTGTACAAGTGAAAGACCATGTATTGCTGCCCTGGGCTACAGAATTGGATGAAGTTGATGCAGCATTTTGTTCTGTTTTGGATGAAGAAACAATCCGTTCTGTTGTTGCTTTGATTCCGGATGAATGGTTAAACAGCGAACCAGCTTTAGAATCCGCAGAAGAATTACGGCAAGTTTACGTCAGTTTCCTAACATCGAGGATTGCAGCATCAGAAATTTTTGTAAAAGAAGCGCAAGATGCAAGGGCACGTATTTGAGTACGCGGTAATTCGCGTTGTGCCCAGGGTAGAGCGTGAAGAATTTTTAAATGTTGGGGTGATCCTTTTTTGTGCTAAGCAGAAGTTTTTGCAAGTTGTGTTTTCCATTGATGAAGAACGTTTTCTGGCTTGTTACAAAGGCTTAAATTTAAACGAACTAAAAGCGCATCTTGATTCGTTTAACCGTATTTGTGCTGGCGGCGCAGCAGCCGGGCCAATTGGGCAATTGGATATGGCTTCCCGTTTCCGCTGGCTTACAGCCACCCGAAGTACGGTGGTGCAGGCATCAAAAGTGCACCCGGGTTTATGTATAGATGCGGAGAAAACATTGCTTCGGCTGTATGATCAGTTGGTTTTGTAACCGCGTTATTTTCAATTTAAAAGCTTTTTAAGTTTAATATTATGAAGTTCCGGATGCTGTTTTTATCGGCTGTTTTTATTGTAACAATGGCTGTTAGCCTTAATTCTTTCACCATAAAAGAAGATGTGCCGGTTGATGATGAAGGCAAAGTGCTTTTCCTTCGGCATTGTGGCGTTTGTCACATGCTCGCGGATCCGGCCAGCCTAACAAAAGACGTTTGGCAAAACCATGTTTTACCAGTTATGGCTGCGCGGATGGGCATTATTTATCCCGGTTATGATCCTTTGCGGGGCTTATCGGACGAAGAAAGGGCGATTGTAAAGAAGAACAATATCATTCCCGAGCAGCCAGTCCTCAGCAATGAAGATTGGGGAAAGCTGGTCAACTATGTAGTCAATAATGCGCCAGACAGCGTTACTTTGGACGAAAAACGCTTAACACGCAACAGTCCGTTAAAGCAGTTTGTACGGAAAGATATTCAGGTTGATGAGAAAACGCCGTCTCTAATAACTGCGTTGAAATATAACACGGAAACCAATACGTTATGGATCGGAAATTTTTACAACAAAGTATTCAATTGGACTTACGATAAAGGCGTAACCAAAACCATCGAAACGGCAAGCCCGGCGGTCGATTTTAACTTCGATAAACAAAGCACTTACTTCACAGAAATCGGCAAATTATATCCAACAGAACTCAGCACAGGTTCTTATGCGCAATTTGAAAACGGCACAATTCAGCCAATAATCACCGCACTTCACCGACCGGTAAATTCTCAAATTGAAGATCTAAACAACGATGGCATACCCGAGATTGTAGTCTGCAATTTTGGGAACAAAACTGGTTCGTTATCACTGTTCAAAAAAAGCAAGTCCGGAAAATATACCGAACAAGTATTGCTTCCGCTGGCTGGGGCAATCAAATGTTACATCAAGGATATGGATGGCGATGGGAAAAAAGATATTGTAGCCATGTTTTCACAAGGTGATGAAAGCGTTTACATTTTTTATCAGAAGGATAACTTAAAGTTTAAAGCGAAACGGATTTTGCGTTTCCCGCCAAATTACGGTACAACTGATATGGTTTTGGTGGATTACAACCACGATGGTTTAACAGATATTGTTACCGTGCATGGCGATAATGCCGATTATTCGAACATCCTAAAATCCTATCACGGCATCCGGCTAAACTTGAACCACGGAAATGATGTTTTTACCGAGAAGTTTTTTTATCCGATTTATGGCGTTACCAAAGTTTTGGCGGAAGATTTTGACAAAGACGGCGACATAGATTTTGCCGCCACTTCTTTTTTCCCGCAGTTGGGCAAATTGGTTGATGAATCGTTTGTTTATCTAGAAAACACGAATAATGATAAATTTAAGTTCAAATCTTACATCTTAAAAAGTGAAGTGCCGATAAAAACTTTGGCGTTGGAAAAAGCGGATGTAGATGGCGACGGCGACATGGACATTATTACCGGCAACTTCGCGCAAAGTCCTGGCCCGGCACCAAAAGATTTGGACGAAAAATGGAAAACCGCGAAGTATGGTTTAACTGTTTTTATGAACCAACTTTATCAGCCTAAAAAGTAGCAGCTTTGTTTATTTTATTCTGATTTTTATTCTCCCCAAGCCGTTATAATTAGGTTTCGTTGTCCGCCGTAATTTCGGTGTTCGCACAAATAAACTCCCTGCCAGGTGCCTAAAGCTAAGCGGCTGTTTCGGATCGGGATCATCACCGAACTGCCCAGCAAAGCAGCTTTTAAATGTGCCGGCATATCGTCCGAACCTTCATCATCATGCAGATAATTGGGGTCGTTCTCCGGTACAGCTTTATTAAAAAACATTTCAAAATCTTTCCGTACCGTTGGATCGGCGTTTTCGTTGATGCTTAAAGAAGCGGAAGTATGCTGGATAAAAACCTGCAAAATCCCAATTTTAATCTCAGCAATTTGCGGCAGCGCATATACAATTTCCGAAGTGATCAGGTGGAAACCTCTTGTTCTTGCTTTCAGTTGCAGGGCTTGCTGGTAAATTTTCATAAAAGCTTAATTAGTTTTTAGGTGATAAAAGAAGCATCCGCAAAAGCACGGATTATTTACAACTAATGCTGCCCTCAAAAATAATTAATCTTTTTATCCTGCAAAAAGTGGTAATTTACAGCAGTAATCAACCGCTACGTTCACCAAAAAGCTTATGGATTTTACAATGCATGCCAGTCCATCTGGTTTCGAAATGCAGAAAATATTTTTTTCATTATTTATCGGCAGTCTTTTAGGGATTGAAAGGGAAC
>CAZZVO010000145.1:0-10129 GCA_964657505.1 uncultured Mucilaginibacter sp. | reverse complement strand
TGGTTTAGGTTGTTCATCATAACTTTTCCGCCATTGTTTTTGTGATTTTTCTATCTCTTTTTGAATCTTTTTTTGTTGCTTTTTCCATTCCGGGCTTTGGTAATATTTGCGCATTTCCTCGCTTTGCTTGCTCATCAGGTTGCTTTGCAAGCGTAAACTTTCCATTTGTTTTTTAAACTCCGGGCTGTCAAATTGTTTTCGCGCTTGTTCGCCAATGGCTTTGCTTTGTTCTGTTAGCTTTTCCATTTTCAGCTTAAATTCTGGCGAGTCAAATTGTTTTCGTGCTTGTTCGCTAATGGCTGCGCTTTGTTTGCGCAAATCTTCCATCTGCTTTTTAAACTCCGGGCTGTTAAAATGGAGTTGCATCTTTTTACGAATTTCCTCGCCTTGTTTGCGCATTAATTCGACCTGTTTCTTCCATTGCGGGTTAGAATAGAGTTTATTGTTAAAAGTTAATTTGTTAGAATCTGGAAACTTAAAAGAAAAATTAAAATCTTTCAAAGTCTTCCACATTTCATTTTCTTTCAAAAACTCTTTTTGTGCATCTTTTGGCAACTCTTCTACCGAATTATATTCCTTTTTATTCCCAACAGAATCCTCCAGCACAATTTTAAACTTGTTTTTGGTTTTGATAGAAGTATCCGCTTTTACATCAAAAACGGTTGCTGTGCCAACAATGTCTGGAAGTTTATTGGTGTTATCTTCGGGTTGAAGCACTTGATTAACAACAGTTTTTGTTGTGTGTGAAGTATTTTTAGCGTTTTCAGTAATTGTAGCAGTGCCAACTATTGATTTGGATTTTGCCGTATCCAATGCTTCTTTTATCACCTTAAAATTCGTGGCAATTGAACGTTTAATTACTTTTTTTGCAGGTGTATTCCAGGCAACAGATAAACCGATTGTGGTTAAGGCCAGCAACAGGATAACTAATTTGTTTTGCGGCGAAGGGTTGTTTTTTTTCATAGTCGTCATTCTTTTAATGCGGTTTAACAAAGTGTATTTTTTACCATTGGCCGCCAAAGCCAGCGATAATTGTGCGTTCCGAAAGGTTTCTATTTGTAGCAAAGCGTGTGCGTAGGAGAGGGAATCTGCTGTTTTATCCAGCACCAAATCATCGCAGCATTGTTCGCGGTACAGGTTGATTTCACGGCTCATCAACCAGATTATTGGGTTAAAAAACAGGAACGATTGGATGATGCTGAGCAGAATATTGAGCAGATAATCCGCCCGTTTAATATGCGCCAATTCGTGCAGTAAAATAGCTTCGGTTTGCGCAGATGAAAGCTGGTTGATTAGTGCGATCGGAAAGATAATTACCGGTTTAAAAAAGCCGATAGTTAAGGGCACGCTAATCTTATCCGACAAAAAAACAGATACTGTTTTTACCAGGTTAAAATGCCGACTGAGTTGCGTTAAATGTTTCGTCCAGTAATCGTCCTGCTGGCCTTCGTTTTTTTTCAGCCAACCAATATTTATTAGTCCGATGGTCAATCTCAACACACAAAAACTCAAACCGGTTAAATATAAACTCGTAATGATGTAAGCGTAATGGCTTGTCCAAAAGCTAATTTGCTGCCAGAAAAGGAGTTTCGGAGCCGGAATAAATGTGTTTGATGAAACCGAATTCGATGAAAGCAAATTGTGTAAAGCAGCCGTTTCCGCCTCCTGATAGTGTTTAAAAAGCGTAAATAAAAAGCTGGCAAAAAGCAAAACTGTTGCGCCATAATATAGGTTGAAACGCAAAGCCGGCGAACTGCTTTTAAACAGCGCGATAAACACTTTGATCACCATAAAAACGAGCAAACCTTGCAGGCACGATTCGGGCAGCGTTTTACTTAAAGCAGGTATGAACAAGCTGGTTTCCATGCGTTTTTTATTTTTGGTTAAGTTGGTCTAAGTATTTTTTGATGGCTTCTAATTCTTCTGGCGAGGATTTGTGATCGCTTAAAGCTTGCATTATCAATTGAGAAGTTGAGCCGTTAAAAGCACTGTCAATCAATTTGTTCACCAAGCTTTTCTGTGTTTTTTTCTGATTGAGTAATGCTTTATAGATGTGCGTGCGACTGGTTGCATCGCGTTCTACCAAACCTTTTTCGTGCATTAACTGCATTAATTTTAAGGTTGTGGTGTAGCCTATTTCGGTTTGTTTGATATGGCTTAATTCCTCGTTTACTTCGCGGACAGTGCAGGTTTCTTTCTGCCACAAAATCTGCAAAATCTCCAGTTCGCTCTCTGTTGGTTTAATGCTCATTCTTTTATTACGAATATTTTCGTAGGGCTAATGTACGAAGGGTTTCGTATAAAACAAATATTTTTGAAAATAATTTTTAGGGAAGAAGGAAAAGTAAGTTTTGGGGTGGTAAAAGAAGTATCCGAGATCAGTCCAAAGTTAGTTTTGCTAAGTACAAATCCATATCATCTTCATACAAAATTTTGCAAAGCCAGCCATTTTGTAATGCTGTTTTTGTCAATGTTTTTTGGTCAATATACAGCCAATTAAACCGATCGCCACGCTGGTTTTTGTATTCATATTGATATTGGATTTCGCCGTAATATTGAGTTTTCGGCAACGGCAAATCTTCATACAAATACATGATATCCGAAGAATCAAAAATCAATTGTCCGCCAGGCAACAGCAACTGTTTGGCCTGAAGTAAAAAGTGTTCTAATCCGGTTAAGTTTTGCGTTAAACCGATGCCGTTCATCAGCAAAAGCAGCGTATCAAATTTTTTGGTTTCATACTGAAAAATATCCTGCTGCAATACTGTTTTTACACCTCTTTTTTTCATCACTGCTGCTGCGCCGGGCGAAACTTCTAAAGCGGTAACTTCAAGACCGCTTTCTTGTAAAATTAAGGCATGGCTTCCGGCTCCGGCACCAATATCCAATATTTTTCCACGGCAAATTTGTAAAGCCAGCAATTCGGCTTCCGGCATTTCATCCTCTCCCCGAAAAAAAACTTCTACAGGCATTTCTTCCGGTTCGCCGTAATTGTTGTGCAGCCATAGTTTTTCTTCGGGTTTTCCATCAAAAAAATCTTGTAATGCTTGGCCGTAAATATCCATCGGCACAAAATAAAAAATAAATATTGATGCTGTTTTTACCAGAAAAAAAATAGGTTGTAAAAGAAGCATCAGCCAGAACATGCGTTTTTGAAATGTAAAAATCAAAAACCACAGTTTTTAGGTTTGTTCTCATTTCCCTATCTTTCACCAAAATTATTAGCAATGGCAACAGAAGTTAAGTGTCCGGGTTGCGGCCAATCTTTTCAAATTGAAGAGGTGATGGCCGAGGAATATAAAAACAAGTTAAAAGGGGACATGATTTCTTGGAAAAGGAAATTAGACGAAGAGGCAAAGAAAAAAGAAGAAGAATTTCGAAAAAAACAGGAGGATTTTTTAGCAAAAGAAAAACAGCAGGAGTTAGGTTTTGAACAGCGTTTAGCCAACGAAAAGAAAGCTTTGCACCAGCAAATAGAGCAAAATCTGCGTAAAAGTATTGCTTCAGACTTTGAGAATGAAAGAGCAATGTTGATCAATTCTAACAAAGAATCCGAAGAAAAACTAAAACTTTCGCGCCAAAAAGAAATGGAATTTTTGCAGCGCGAACAGCAGTTAAAAAATAAAGAAGCCGAAATGGAACTGCAATTGCAACGCAAACTGCAGGAACAACGCGGCGAACTAACCGAACAAATACGCAAGCAGGAATCCGAGAAAAATAATTTGAAAGAAACCGAACACCAGCTCCGCGTAAAAGAATTGGAAAAGCAGTTGGACGACCAGAAAAAGCTGGCCGAAGAAATGAAACGCAAAGCCGAACAAGGCAGCATTCAGTTGCAAGGCGAAGTGCAGGAACTGATTTTGGAAGAATTGCTGCGACAAAGTTTTCCGTTTGATGTGATTTCTGAAGTTGGAAAAGGTATCCGCGGTGCAGATTGTGTGCAAACCGTGCGTAACCAATTCGGTCAGGAATGCGGCCGGATTATTTATGAAAGTAAACGCACCAAGGATTTCGGCGGCGACTGGATCGAGAAACTGAAAAAAGATATGCGCAGCCAAGGTGTTGATGTTGCCGTAATTGTTTCGCAGTGTTACCCAAAAGGCATGGATTGTTTTGGCGAAAAAGACGGTGTTTGGATATGTTCTTTCGAGGAAGTAAAAGCTTTTGCAAGCGTGCTGCGCGATGGCGTGATCCGGCTTTCGAACGTGATGAAATCACAGGAAAACCGCGGTGATAAAATGCACTTACTGTATAGTTATTTAACCAGCAGCGAGTTTTCTGAACAGTGGAAAGCCATACAGGAAGGTTATTTAAGTATGCGCCAGTCGATTTTACAGGAACGCGTAGCCATGGAAAAAATGTGGAAAGTGCGCGAGAAACAGTTAGACAAAGTTTTGCTAAACGCAACGGGAATCCGCGGTTCGATTGAAGGAATTGCCGGCACAGATACGATTAAACTTAGCCTCACCAGCGAAGAAGATAATTTGCTGCTGGAGTAATGCTTCTTTTATCGCCTTAAAAATAGTAAAGCCCTGCCCTTCTGCTGATGAGAAGGCAAGGCTTACTAAACTAAACTGCTTAAAAAAGAAAACTAAGAAAAAGGTCTTTACTATGTTTAAAGTGCGTTTTTGGTAGCGTTGATAATTTCTGCCGAAGGAAATTTGCCGTTAAAATCAGTATCTATATGGTCATAAACAATTTGTCCGTTTGGTGATAAAACGTAAGTGGCCAGCAACGGAACATTTACATCAATGCCCGAAAATTTATTCCAGATCGGATCTTCATCGCCATAAACTTTAAATTGTTTGGCAATTTCGTGGTTTACATCGTGGTAAAAACTCAGGTTGAAATGGTGCTTGCGGTTAACATCGGCTTGCGTAAACGGGCCTTCGGAAGTTATCACTAACAAGTTTCCGCCTGCGGCAATAATATCGTTGTGCATCGCATTCAGCTTCTTTAAAATATGAATGCCTTTTTTATTCCAATGTTCAGCATAAAAGCTGATCACCAAAGGTTGACTAAGCAATTGTTGCAGGAAAACGCTGCCCTCATAATTTTTGATTCGGGCAGCACCGAGCCAGGTTCCATTTTTGTTAACAAGCTTTAAATTTGGCGTTAATTGCCCGGCTTGTAATGGTTTTAGCGGTTGATATTTTGGGGCAATATTTGGTTCGCGGACTATTTCAGAAAAATCAAAAACGGGGAATTGATAGGTAACAGGAAGCATAAAAAATATTTTTAAAAATTGTGGAATCAATTGTTTAAGAAAACAGAACTGTGATTTTGGAATCTTTTTATCAGCAGGAAAATTTGGCTTTACTTAAAAATAGCTGATAAAAGAAGTATCAACAGCAGCAACACATGCACATACACATACACATCATCATTTGGCTGCTGTTTTGCGCGGTTACCAATGATTGTGTGCGAAAGTTTAATGGCTGTGTCATGAGTGTTTTGTCTTGTACAGGACAAATGTATATATAATCTACAAAGTTTATAGAGTATTGGTGGAATAATTTGTAAGAGGTTGATTTACAGAAAGAAAAAATATAAGAGAAGGATTTTTTAGATATTGAAATTTATCCTGATCATGAAAATAGTCGAAGAATCTAAGTCTTACATTGTAAAATAAGCACTACAACAACTTAAACTTAATACAAAGCTGAATATATTTATAACTCATTTTCCGGCAAAAATTCTTGACCATGCTTCTCAAACGCTTTTGTTTTCTATTGATTTTAGTTGCTGTTGTTTGTTCCTTCAGCAGTTGTAACTTCTTTTATCGCCCTAAAAAACATGCCGATCAGGAAAAGTTAAGCCATCATTTTGGTTACGACGACAGCACGTTAAACAACCGCGTTTTGCCGGTGATGATGCCTTACAACCGCCTGATTGATCCGGCTGGAAAAGTAATCGTTTTTGGTAGTCCGGAGTTTGAAAACCACAGTTTGGATGTGCAAATCATCCCAAATACTTCGCTTTTAGCTGTGGAAGACCGTTACGGAATCGCCATCATCAACCACGAAACCAACGAAATTGTAGCACGCTGGACTTACAACAGCGATGCAAAATATAGGGGAATGATGAGCACGTATTCCGGTATCCGGCTCTTAAACGAAAACGGAAAAACAGAGATTTTTTGGAGCGGCGCGAACGATAGCAACCATCAATCTTTTGTTTTTGAAGCTGAATTCGACACTAAAAATATCACGATAAAAGAAGTATTTTCGTTTAAGCCCGATGCCGGTTCGCCGCTGGCTTTGCCAAACGAAGTTGCCATCAATAATGAAAACGGAACGAACTATTTGTATGTGGTTTTGAACGGAAACAACCAGTTGGTTAAAATCGACATCAACACTAAAAAAACAATTTGGACGGTGCCAACCGGCGTTGCGCCTTATGGTTTAACGATTTCGGGCAGTAAAGCTTTTGTAAGCAATTGGGGCGGAACAATGCCGACAAAAAATGATCCAAAAGAAACGGCTGGCGTGCCTTATGGAAGCGCTTATACTGATCCGAAAACGGGTGCAACAGCAGCAGGAACGGTTTCTGTTTTTAGTTTGGATGATGGAAAATTGGTTAAAGAAATTGAGGTTGGTTTGCATCCAAACGATTTGATTGCAAGTAAAAATGGCCAATATATTTATGTGGCAAATGGCAATAGCGATGATGTTTCGGTGATCGATACAAAAGCTTTAAATGTTATAGAAAGTATTTCGGTACAAATCAATCCGGGCGAAAAAGGCTTTATCGGCGATACACCAAACGCTTTAGTTTTGAGTGAAGACGGCTCGCATTTATACGTTGCCAATGGCATGGATAACGCAATTGCAGTTGTAAAATTGGGCGTAAATGCATCCGAAAAAAGTACCGGTAAAAACAGTATTGAAGGTTTTATCCCAACGGAAGCTTACCCAGGCGGACTGGCTTTAGCAGGAAATAAACTGATCGTAACCAATCTGGAAGGTGAAGGTGCGCGGGTGAACTCCAAAGAAATCCGCAGAGAAAGCAAAGCGATTGACCAGGAAGTGCCGGATGTAGATGGTAGTTCGTACAATTCGCATCACCAAAAAGCAACCATTTCTGTGATCGATTTGCCGGATGCAACTCAGCTTAAAACCTATACCAAAAAAGTAAAATTGTTAAGCCTGGATTTCCGAACAGAGCTGGCACGCTTATCACCAAGAAAAAACCAACCGGCAAGGCCAATGCCTGAGCGTATTGGCGAACCTTCGGTTTTTAAACACGTGCTGTACATCATTAAAGAAAACCGGACTTATGATCAGGTTTTAGGCGATTTGCCACAGGGGAACGGACTGAAAAATTTGTGTATTTACGGCGATAGCATCACCCCAAACCAGCATCAAATTGCCAAAAATTTTGTGTTGATGGATAATTATTATGCTTCGGGAAAATGTTCTGCAGAAGGCCACCAATGGACGGACGCGGCCATGGTGACCGATTATATCGAGAAAAGTGTGCGCGCCTGGTTCCGCAGTTATCCGCATGTACAAACCGATGCGATGGTTTATAATAAAAAGGGTTTTATCTGGAACAATGCTGCCGATCATGGTAAAAAAGTGCGGATTTATGGCGAGGCTTGCATCCCGGAAATCGATAGCAAACTTTCGTGGACGGATATTTACAATAATTACCAGGCGGGCAAGCCGTTGAGTTTTAAAAATGTAAGTACGATTTCTCGCGTTCGGCCAATACTTTCGCCCAATTATCCCGGTTCTGATTATTTAAAAATTACCGATCAGGTTCGTGCTGCGGCTTTTATCAAGGAACTAAAAGATTACGAAAGCAAAGGCGGCGACCAGTTGCCGGAGTTAATGGTGATGGCTTTATCTACCGATCATACACGCGGTTCAAGTCCGGGAATGCCAACGCCGCGCGCCATGGTTGCCGATAATGATTTGGCTTTAGGCCGGATTGTGGAAGCCGTTTCGAAAAGCAAATTCTGGAAAAACACCGTAATTTTTGTAACAGAAGATGACTCGCAAGCCGGTTGGGATCATGTTTCGGCTTATCGTACCACCGGTTTTGTGGTTAGTCCGTACAGTCATTTGCAAAAAACGGTTTCCACCAATTATAACCAAACTTCTGTGGTCCGTTCTATCGAGCAGATTCTGGGTATTCCGCCGATGAATTTGTTGGATGCAACCGCTTTGCCGATGTTTAACTGTTTTGCAGATCGTGCCGATGCTTCTTTTACCTACCAAAAGTTGGCGAACAAAATTCCGTTAAACGAAATGAACCCGAAACTGGCGTTGCTAAAAGGCAAGGCTTTGTATTTTGCAAAACAATCGATGCGGCCAGAATATGACCATGTGGATGGTGGAAACGATGATCTACTAAACCGGATTTTGTGGTTTAACCGAAAAGGGAATAAAACTTATCCGGCTAAGTTGGCTGGGCAGGTTAAGGATGATGACGATTGATTTATCAAAAACCAACAATAAATATTAATGATAAAAATAGCAGAAGAAGAAATCCCGGTTAATGTATATCAGCAATTAAGAGTTGATGCAGGTTTGTCTCCTAAATCAACTATGGCAGCAGAAATTGGCTTATCAAACACAATTTATTCAGTTGTTGCTAAAGATGAATTTGATGTATACGTCGGTATGGGAAGGCTTATTGGTGATGGTGGTTGTTTTTGTCAGGTTGTAGATATTTGTGTTTTACCAAAGCATCAGGGGAAGGGTATTGGTAAAAAAATTATGGCAATGATAAAAGCTTACATTGACCACAAGCTGCCGGAGAGCTGTTACATAAGTTTGCTTGCAGATGGAAATGCAGATAAATTATACAAACAGTTCGGTTTTAAAGAAACGTTGCCGCAATCGAAAGGGATGTTTATTAAAAAGTAGCAGGTTTATATTTTATTAGAAAGAAATACATTTCTTATGGAGAACCATAAATTAAATTCTTTACAGTTAGAGCTGTTAAAAGTGTATTCTTTTGAACCTAAAGAAGAAGATTTATTAGCTATAAAAAAGTTAATGGCACAGTATTTTTCTAAAAAGCTTCAATCGAATGTTCATTCAGCAATAGTTAAAAAAAATATTACTGAAGAAGATTTGGATAATTGGATTAATAAGTAAACATTCCTTCACTTCCTGATGCTTTTTTTACCAACTAAAAACCCTCATGCAAATAGTTTTGCATGAAGGTTTTTATTCAAAGCTAACTTAATAAAACTTAGGCAAAGGGTTCAACTTCAAATTTTGCCGTTGATGCCAGTACGGATAAATCGTTGGGACTTCGCTTGCATCATCTAGTTTTTTGATTTGTTCGATGGTTAAGTTCCAGCCAACCGATTCCAGGTTTTGTTTGAGTTGTTCTTCATTCCGGGCACCAATTACTAACGTATCAACCGTTGGGCGTTGCAGCAGCCAGTTTAACGAAACCTGGGCGACGCTTTTGCCGGTTTCTTTGGCCACTTCGTCCAAAACATCAATAATTTTATAAAAAAGTTCTTCGGGGATGGCTGATTCCGGAACCGGACTTCCGCCTTGTGCCACACGGCTATCCGCAGGAATTGGATGGTTGCGGCGATATTTTCCACCTAAACGACCAGCAGCCAACGGACTCCAAACAATGCCGCCCACTTTTTGGTCTAAACCCAAAGGCATCAATTCCCATTCGTATTCGCGGTTAACTAATGAGTAGTAAACCTGGTGCGCAATGTATTTATTCCAGCCATAACGATCAGAAACGGCCAAGGATTTCATCAAATGCCAGCCCGAAAAATTGGAGCATGCGATGTAGCGCACTTTTCCGCTTTGCACCAAATCATCCAGCGTGCGCAAGGTTTCTTCCACCGGCGTAACGCCATCAAAACCGTGCATGTGGTAAATATCAATATAATCGGTGTTTAACCGCTTCAAACTGGCTTCGCAGGCTTTAGTAAGATGGAAACGTGATGAACCCTGATCGTTTGGGCCGCGGCCCATCGGGAAGGTAGCTTTGGTAGAAATGATGACTTTATCGCGTTTGCCTTCCAGCGTTTTGCCGAGTATTTCTTCCGCCAAACCATCGGAATAGATATCTGCCGTATCAAATAAGTTAACGCCGGCATCTAAACATAAATTTACCAAGCGTGTGGCTTCATCTACCTGCG
>CAZZVO010000144.1:0-10173 GCA_964657505.1 uncultured Mucilaginibacter sp. | reverse complement strand
ATATGTTCTTTAACCACAGGGCGGAAAGCTTCGCAAATTTTATCATAAGTTTCTTTGTTGCCTGCAGTACGTAAAGCTGTGTTAGAAAAATTGGCGTGCATGCCAGAGCCGTTCCAATCTAAACTTCCCAAAGGTTTGCAATGCCAGTTGATGGAAACGCCAGATTTTTCTCCAATCCTTTCTAACAAATAACGTGCAATCCAAATCTGGTCGCCAGCTTCTTTTGCACCTTTGGCAAAGATTTGAAATTCCCATTGCCCGGCTGCAACTTCAGCATTAATGCCTTCCACGTTTAATCCGGCATCCAAACAAACATCTAAGTGTTCTTCTACAATGTCTCGGCCAAAAGCGTTTTGGGCACCAACAGAACAGTAATACTGGCCTTGAGGCGCAGGGTAACCGTTAACCGGGAAGCCAAGCGGTTTATTCGTTTCCGGGTTCCATAAAAAATATTCCTGCTCAAAACCGAACCAAAAATCATTGTCATCGTCATCTATCATTGCCCTTCCGTTTGATGGATGTGCTTTTCCATCTGAGGTTAAAACTTCACACATCACTAAATAACCATCCCTTCTTTCCGGGTCGTTGCAAATGTAAACAGGCTTTAGGATGCAATCCGAAGAACCTCCGGGAGCTTGCTGGGTTGAAGAACCGTCAAAACTCCAGTTCGGGCAATCTTCTAATTTTCCACTGAAATCCTTTTCTATTTTGGTTTTACTGCGGAGGCTTTGGGTTGGTTTGTACCCATCCAGCCAAATGTATTCGAGTTTTGCTGCCATTGTTGGTTAATACTTTATTACTGTTATTGTTATTTGTTCTGCGGTTTTACAACCAAATATAACAGCTATGCACGATATTTAAAATGAATATCGTTAAACTGTTGCATTTTTTTAGAAATTTTTATTAAAAGAAGCATTTTTAGAAGAAAAATAAAATTTAAAGGAGGATAAGAAGCCTTTTTTGAAAAATTGGCAAAAGAAAAATTCTTCCAAAAACAAAAAGTCCTGGTTATAAGCTGCGGACGAACTTAGAACCAGGTCTTAGCCATTAGTTTTTAGGCGATAAAAGAAGCATGTATGTTTTTACAACTCTTCGTCGTGCTGGCTTTGGTCTAAACCGGCAATTTCTTCATCCAAACTTACCCGTAATGGCGAAATTAAATTGGTTAAGCGCAATAATATCATTGATCCAAAGAAAGCAAAAGCAGAAACGCCGACTAAAGTAACCAGATGGACAAAAAAGAGGTGACTTTCTCCATAAAAAAGTCCATTACCGGTTGTGTTGGCACTGTTAACTGCTTTATTTGCAAAAACGCCGGTAAGCAACATGCCCACCATACCGCCAACACCGTGGCATGGGAAAACATCCAATGTATCGTCAATATTGGTTTTAGAACGCCAAATCACTACTAAATTACTTACAACCGCTGCAACCACACCAATAACCAAGGAGTGCGGAACGGTAACATAACCGGCAGCAGGCGTAATGGCCACCAAACCTACCACTGCACCAATACAAGCACCCATTGCAGAAGGTTTTTTTCCGCGGAACATATCAAAAAATATCCACGACATAGCAGCAGCGGCCGAAGCTGTGGTAGTTGTAGCCAAAGCCGTTGCGGCCAAAGTATTGGCGCCACCGGCAGAACCTGCGTTAAAACCAAACCAGCCAAACCATAAAAGCCCTGTACCTAATATTACATAAGTTATCCTGGCGGGGGCATGGTCCTGCATTTTACGTTGCTTTAAGTATAAGGCAGAAGCAAGTGCAGCCCATCCGGCAGACATGTGCACAACAGTTCCTCCGGCAAAATCTAAAACCCCGGCTTTAAACATCAAGCCGTCCGGGTGCCAGGTGGCATGGGCAAGCGGTGCATAAATGAACACGATAAAAAGACATAAAAAGATAAGATAGGAATTAAACCGAATCCGTTCGGCAAAAGCCCCGGTAATTAAAGCAGGCGTAATTACAGCAAATTTGAGCTGGAACATCGCAAACAAAATCAGCGGAACGGTGGGCATGGTTGCGAAAGTGACGTTGCCCAGCGTGCCTTTCATCATAAAAAATGTGGCTGGATTACCAATAATGCCATGAATATCTGCACCAAAAGCTAAACTGAAACCGCAAACCACCCAAATAATGGTTATTAAACCCATACAGGCCAAGCTTTGCAGCATGGTAGAAATCATGTTCTTTTTCCGCACCATGCCACCGTAAAAAAAGGCCAGTCCGGGTGTCATCACCAATACCAAAGCTGTAGAAACAAGCAGCCAGGCCGTATCGCCGGTATCAATTTTATTGCCTTTTATTTCGGTCAGATCAACCGAACTGTAAATCAAGGCAATGATCATTATAATAAGTAGGACAATAAATGGTAAAGATTTTTTCATTTTTAATTAATTATTTAGAAAACAACGGTGCAAGCTAAAATAAATTGGGCAATTTTTTTGATAATAGTAATTGTACGTGCAATAATTATTAAAATTATAAGGCTAAATTAGTATTAGTTGAACAAAATGTAATTTTTGATAAAAACACCTTCTTGTTTTTAGTAAAAATATAAAATCAGCTTTTCTTTTTTCTAATATCAACAGAAAAATTACAATAAATTTAGGTGCAAGCTTATGGGCTGATATTACTGTTTTTTACTTTCGTCAATCCTCACAAACATCAAATCACTTTGTTAATCAAGCATGTTAAGAAAAACTACTGTAAAAGAAGCATTTTTGCTGCCGTTGCTTTTTATCGTGCTTACTGCTTGTGCCCAACCTAAAAACCGTCAGCAGGATCAAGTTTATAGCACGATTTCCGCTACTGCCGATGGCACAGGCAAGGTTTACTTCGGAAGAGAAATTGCAACCGTGATGGGCGCAGCAGGTGCAGATTGGCTGGAACGCAACAACCGCCAGCAAGAAGAAAACACCGCGCTCGCCATCAGTAAATTGCCTATCAATCCAACTTCTGTTGTGGCCGATATTGGTGCCGGAACCGGTTATTACACTTTTCGTATCGCAAAAAAAGTACCGCAAGGGAAAGTATTTGCTGTTGAAGTGCAGGATGAATTTATCCAATACCTCAACCAAAAGAAGAAAGAATTAGGCCAGCAAAATGTGCAGGTTATTAAAGGAACGGAAACTTCGCCAAATTTGCCGGATGCTTCTGTCGACCTGGCGATTATGGTTGATGTTTATCACGAACTGCTGTTTCCGCACGAAGTTTTGCAGGCTCTGCACAAGGCGTTAAAGCCAAACGGGAAGTTGCTTTTATTGGAATATCGGGCGGAAGACCCGACCATTGAGATTAAAGAATTGCACAAATTATCGGTTACACAAGCTAATAAAGAATTGGCTGCCAACGGTTTCAAACTTTTTCAGCGAAGTGAATTTTTGCCGATACAACATTTTTTGCTTTATCAAAAAGTAGATTGATGGAAACGGCTTTTCTTGCAATCGGAACGCAATACTGTTTTTATCACACTAAAACTGGCAAGCTTTCTTCATCAAAAGAAATCAAAACCTGCTTTTTATAGTTTAACTGGTATGAATTACAGAGCATTTAAAAATATACAACTGGCCGAAGTTGGCTTAGGGACCTGGCAATTAGGCAGTGCAGATTGGGGAAATGTGAACGAAGACGAAGCGATGCAAATTTTGCAAGCATACGTTGACGCAGGAGGGAATTTTATTGATACAGCCGATGTTTATGGTATGGGCATAAGTGAAAAACTGATTGGGAAATTTTTGAAAACCCAAAGCAAACCGATTTATGTAGCTACCAAACTCGGTCGCCGTTCTGATGCGCCAAACGGCTGGCCGCAAAATTTCACTTACGATTTAATGCGGAAACAAGTGGAAGAATCGCTGAACCATTTGGGTCAGTCGCATTTGTTCTTAGAACAATTGCATTGCATCCCAACCGAAGAAATGCGTGCCGGAAAAGTGTTCGAATATTTAAGGCATTTAAAGGATGAAGGTTTGATCCAAAATTGGGGCGCAAGTGTGGAAACTTCCGAAGAAGCGTTGATTTGTTTGGAACAGGACGGACTGGCTTCCTTACAAATAATTTTCAACTTGTTTAGACAGCACATTGCCGATGAAATTTTTGAAAAAGCCAAAGCAAAAGGCGTAGCGTTAATTGTCCGCGTACCTTTGGCTAGTGGTTTATTAACTGGCAAATTTGATGAGAACACCAAATTTGGCGAAAAAGACCACCGCAATTTTAATGCTGATGGCAATGCGTTCAATGCCGGTGAAACGTTTTCGGGAATTGAATTTAAGCAAGGCATCAAACTTTCTAAAGAAATAAAAAGCCTGTTTCCGGATGAGCGGATGGCGCAATGGGCAATCCGCTGGATTCTGGATCATCCTCAGGTAACCACTGTTATTCCTGGAGCATCAAAAGTTTCACAAGTTAATAGCAATGTCGAAGCTTCTGCTTTGCCACCGTTATCCGCAGAAACACATCGGCAATTGAGGAAATTGTATGATGAGGAAATTCATAAATCTATCCGCGGACATTATTAGGTGTGCTATCATCCCGACGATAGGAGGGATCTTCTTACAATATTACAATATTAACAGCTTTGAAGAAGATTTCTCCCTTCGATCGAAATGACAAAAAAAGCGAAACGACAAAAAGCAAAAGTAACAATGCTTCTTTTACCGGCTAGTTTTAGTTGTTTATTAGCTTAAATCCATCACCATCAAATAAACCCAGATCACTTAATTTAAGGTGAGGAATAACCAGTAAAGCCATAAAACTTAAAGTCATAAAAGGTGCGGAAAGCGTAGAACCTAAACTTTTAGCCATCGCATCAATTTCGGTGTAAGCTTTTGCAACTTCGTAACCATCTTCCGCACTCATTAAACCGGCAATTGGCAACTGTAAAATTTTTTCCGAATTATTTCCAACGCAACTGATTCCACCCTGCGCAGCAATTAGTAGGTTTACTGCTTTACAAATGCTTTCATCATCCACGCCAACTGCAACGATATTATGACTATCGTGCGCTACTGATGATGCCAGCGCACCGGCTTTCAACCCAAAATTTTTGATGAAAGCTTTTGCAACTGGTGCATCATGATAACGGTTTATCACGCAAATTTTGAGAATATCATTTTCAATATCTGGCACAACCAAACCATTTTTTACCGGTAATTCTACTTCAAGTTTTTGGGTGATCAACTGTCCATCTAAAGCTTCAATCACCATAAATTCTTGTTTTTCTGCGGAAGGATTTGCCGCCGGAAAAGCAAAATCTGCCGGTGCTTTTTTTATGCAAGTAAAGTTGTTAATCACTGCCGATGGTTGTATTGCAATTTTAGTTTCCCCGTTTTCCGCAACTAATCGGCCATCAATATAAGTTTGCAAAACTTCAAACTGCTCCAAATCTTTCAGCAAAATAAAGTCTGCCTGATCATTCAAATTCAACTGACCGATATCCAAACCATAATGCAAAACCGGGTTAACGCATGCTGTTTTTAGTACCTTAAAAACAGTAACGCCAGCGGCAACGGCACGGGCGCAAAGCTGGTTAATATGACCGGCGACCAAACTATCCGGATGTTTATCGTCGCTGCAAAACATCATTTGGCCGGAATATTCGTGCATCAATTCCACCAAAGCATTAAAATTTTTGGCCGCGCTGCCTTCGCGGATCAGGATTTTCATGCCGAGACGAAGCTTGTTCAACGCTTCTACCGCTGTAAAACATTCGTGGTCGGTGCTAATACCTGCCGATATATATTGTTCAGCCAGTTCTCCGCGTAAACCCGGCGCATGACCGTCAACCGGTTTTTGGTATTTTTTCGCAGCTTCCAATTTCTGCATCACTTCCGGGTCTTTGTTCAATACGCCCGGAAAATTCATCATCTCACTCAAATATTTAATTTCCTTTCGTGACAAAAGCGAGGCTACATCCTCAGCATTTAAAACCGCACCTGCCGTTTCGAAAGTAGTTGCGGGCACGCAGCTTGGCGCGCCAAAATTAAATTTAAACGGAACGGTGTTGCCATTTTCGATCATAAACTTTACACCGGCCAAGCCACAAACATTGGCGATTTCGTGCGGATCGCTCACCGTTCCAACTGTTCCGTGCACTACGGCCAGCCGCGCAAATTCGGAAGGGATCAGCATCGAACTTTCGATATGCACATGCGCATCCACAAAACCCGGCGTGAGGAAGGGCAGGGCAGATGCTTCTTTTACCGATACTTTTTTAATGGAATGGATTTTTCCATCCTGAACAGTCAGTTCAACCGGATAAATTTGTTCTGAAAGAATGTCAACAAATTGGGCAGTAAGCGTAAAAAACATAAAGTTTACGGTGAAAATAGCATCTGAAATATTAAAAATTTAGGAAGCTGCCGGCGTTTTTAACTGAACCAATTGGTTAAACAACTCCTTTTCTGGTTCTGATAAGTTCTTCGGAACCTGAATGATCACGCGCACATAAGCATCACCAAATTTTTCCGGATCAGTGTAAAAAGGCATGCCCAAACCTTTTAAACGGAAAGTTTTGTTGCTGTCGGTTCCGGCGGCAATCGTCATGTTAACCGTTTTTTGGATGCCTTGTACCGGTATTTTTCCACCTAAAACAGCCGTGTATAAATCTATTGGCTGGTCAAAATATAAATCGTTTTCTTTCCGCTCAAATTTGTGGTGCTGCAAAATATGCATCGTGATCAGCAAATCTCCGTTTGGGCCGCCGCCTCTTCCGGCTTCACCTTTGCCTTTTAAACGCAAAACCTTGCCTTCGCTTACGCCGGGTTTTAGTTTCATGTTCACTTTAGAATCGCCAATATTGACCTGCCGGGATGCGCCGTGGAAAGCTTCCTCCAAAGTAATGTGCATTTCGGCATGCAAATCTTCTCCTACAGATGCCCGCCTGCCGCCGCCACTGCTTCTTCCGCCAGAAGCACCTCCGCCAAAAATATTTTCAAAAAAATCGGAGAACTGTCCGCCACCGCCATAAAAATCCTCCGTAGAAAAACCACCTGCGCCGCCGCTGCTCCCTCTGCCGCCTGGCCTGCTGCCGCCTTGGTTGGCGTAACCGCCAGCCTGCTGGTAATTTTGCCAGTTTTCGCCCAGTTCGTCGTATTGTTTGCGTTTATCGGGCTTGCTTAAAACCTCGTTTGCTTCGTTTGCCTCTTTAAATTTGGCTTCGGCAACTTTATCGCCGGGGTTTTTATCGGGGTGATGTTTTACAGCAAGCTTGCGGTAAGCTTTTTTAATCTCATCCTGCGAAGCTGTTTTACTAACGCCCAGAATTTTATAATAATCTTTATAATCCATTTTTTGTAGCTGCTAATTTGGTTTTTTTGCTGCCGATGAAATTAAACAAAACCAAAATTACAATTTACTTTTGAAGGAATGCGGCCGTTTGCCCGGCACTGCCCAGCTTTACCTAAACATTTTTGGTGTTCGGCAGTTTTAAGTTGATAAAAGAAGCATTGCAGCGTGCAGCGCCGAGAAAGAATTTAAAAACAATAACATGTCCGATCAAGATCAATTTAGCCAGAACCAGCATCAGCAACCAAAGATAGATTCCAACGATAAACAAGGAGACATTCCTCAAACCGATGAGCAATTAGGCATCGGGGAGAATGAAGAAAACCACACCAGCGGCGGTTATATCCATTATGAAGAAGAAGGCGGAAGTTCTCAAAACGAAACAGGTGGCGAAGATGGAAAAAATGTGCATACCGAAAATAATGGCGGCAACTCGGATGAGTAAAACCTGTGTTTTTTCAATAGAATAGCTTAAACACAAACGGATTCATGATTTTTGAAAATGAGATTAGCTGTTAAAAACATGGTTTGCAACCGTTGCCTTTTGGTAGTTGGGCAACAGTTGCAAACTTTAAATTTTACGGTTAAAGCAATCGGTTTGGGTTGGGTTGAGGTAGAACCGGATCCAAATGCAGACGAGCTTTTAGCTATTGCTTCAGCTTTTAAAATTGTTGGTTTTGAGTTGATTGACGATTACAAAACCAAATTGGTGGAGCAGATTAAAAATAACATTGTAGAAACCGTACAGTATTCTGACCTCAGTGAGTTGAACGTTAACTTTTCTACTTTGCTTACCGAAAAACTGCAAAAACCTTATAATTACCTCAGCAACCTTTTTTCTGAACAGGAAGATAATACTATAGAACATTACATCATCCAGCAAAAAGTAGAAAAAATTAAGGAGTTGATGGAATACGGCGAATTAAACCTGAATGAAATTGCCTTTAAATTGGGTTACAGCAGCAGTGCACATTTATCGGCGCAGTTTAAAAAGATAACTGGTTTTTCGCCGTCGCGTTACCGTGAAATTAAGGTTGAAAGAAAAGCTTTGGATGAATTGTGATGGGATTTGTTGTGTTGCAGAAAGTTTACATCCCTAACACAACAACATTTAGCGCGCTTCGATTTCAGAAAGTAAAATGACAAGTTGTAAGTCTTTGCTTTTGTCAAACAGGCTGTTTGCTTTTTAGCGAAGTATTCGTTTGAGATTTTCTTAAATTTTGCAACCTAAGTTTTTCTTTTCTGGTATTAATAAACTCACTAATTGCAATTTCCTCTTCTTTAGTCATTGGCTCTTGTCCGCCAATAAAATCTACGTCAAGTTCTTTTTGTTTATTTTTCATTTGAAAAGTATTTGTTGATAAGTTTTAATGCTGCAATGGTATCAATAATCATAATACGTCCGCCAACATGAATAGCACCTAAGCTGTCTATATAGTATTGAATAAGTTGTGTTTTAGAAAAAAAAGATACGTTGCCTTCATGTCCACATTGAAAAGAAAGTTTACAGGCGAAAGCTACTAAATTACCAGCAACGCCAGCGTAAACTTTTGATTTTCCTTTATTATAAGGCGCGCTTTCAACAAGATGCATGTAAACGTGATCTAATTTAATTTCTAAACTTATCAAACCTTGTATTACAGTTTGGTTATTTACTATAGTTAACTTGTAAACTTCTCTTTTCGGTTGCTTGAGTTCTAATTTCCAATTGAACTGCCAATCGTTTCTTTTAATTACAGTCTTTAAATCTGCATTTGAAATAAGCGTAATATCAGTAGGAAAACTGTCACCCGTAATTACGTTTTCAATAGAGTTGGTTAGTTTATCAATCTCAAAATCAAGCCCTAATCTTTTTTGTTTTTTCACTAAACTAATTTACGAAAACTGGCCTGCTTTAAAAAGATTTTTATTTATTTCAGGTTGATGAGTTTTGATGCTACCAACGGAAAGTTTAATAAAAACTGATCTTTAAGGTTTGCTTACGGGAATGAAAGTTAAATTTATATTTAAACGTCGATACTTCTTATATCGGTTAAAAAATAACATCAAAACAAAGTTGCCCCGCCACTTTTAATCCTGCCCAAATGTTTGTAAGCAATTTCGGTGCATTCGCGGCCGCGGGAGGTGCGCATTAAATAACCTTCCTGGATCAAAAATGGTTCGTAAACTTCTTCAATCGTGCCTTCTTCTTCACTTACGGCTGTGGCTATTGTTTTTAAACCGACTGGCCCGCCTTTAAACTTATCAATTATGGTTGAGAGTATTTTATTGTCCATTTCATCCAAACCATGTTCATCTACATTTAAAGCATTCAAGGCAAACTTAGCGATTGGGATATCAATGCTGCCATTGCCTTTGATCTGGGCAAAATCGCGTGTTCTTCGTAATAAAGCATTCGCAATACGTGGCGTACCACGGCTGCGGCGGGCAATTTCAAAAGCACCTTCTTCTGCAATTGGTGTTTTTAAAATAGCTGCGGAACGAAGCACGATGGTTGTTAATAATTTTGCATCGTAATATTGCAACCGGGCGTTGATCCCAAAACGGGCACGTAATGGAGCGGTCAATAAACCGGAACGTGTTGTGGCGCCAATCAGCGTAAAAGGGTTTAAGGAGATTTGTACCGAACGGGCGTTTGGGCCGGTTTCGAGCATGATATCAATCTTGTAATCCTCCATGGCAGAGTACAAATATTCTTCTACCAATGGACTTAGTCTATGGATTTCATCAATAAACAGAATATCGCCGGATTCGAGATTGGTTAATAAACCTGCCAAATCGCCGGGTTTATCCAACACCGGTCCGGATGTAATTTTAATACCGGAACCCATTTCGTTGGCAATGATATAAGAAAGCGTGGTTTTACCCAATCCAGGTGGGCCA
>CAZZVO010000143.1:0-10181 GCA_964657505.1 uncultured Mucilaginibacter sp. | reverse complement strand
CGTTGTTGTTCCTCGCCCTAAAATATTTTCCCCCGGTAATGTCAGCTATTTTTATCAATGTATTTTCATCAACATCAACCGGAACCATCTGGTAATGCGTGTTGCCAAACTGATCTTTAAATGGATAAGGTGCAGAGCCATTTGTGCCGATGCCCACAGTGTAAACCCGCACGCCAAACTGTTTGGCAATTTGCGCTGCGGTTATGGGCGGGATAGAACCAACATTGTTTACGCCATCCGTCAGCAAAATAATGACTTTGCTTTTGGCTTCGCTGTCCTTTAAACGGTTAACTGCCGTGGCCAAACCCATGCCGATTGCTGTTCCATCGTTGATCATTCCGTTTTTAATATCGGCAAACAGATTAACAAGCACATCATGATCAATAGTTAAAGGACATTGGGTGAAGCTTTCCCCGCTAAAAATCACCAAACCAATCCGGTCGTTCGGACGGGCTTTGATGAAATTTATGGCGATATTTTTACCGGCATCCAGGCGGTTCGGCTTAAAATCTTCTGCCAACATGCTGCCCGAAACATCCGAAGCAATCATAATATCAATGCCTTCCGTGGTTTCATCCTGCCAGCTCAGTGCCGATTGCGGCCTTGCCAGCGCCAAAATAAGCGCGATAAACGCCAGGCATCTCAATACAATCCCGGTATGGCGGAAAACAGGCAACTTGCTTTTAACTGCTGCAAAACTTTTAGTTGTTGAAAGGCCGAGTGTGCCCTGCAATTGTTGGTTGCGCCAAAAATAGTACGCAACCATTAATGGGATAATTAGCAGCAGCCAAAAGAAACCGGGATGGGCAAACTCTATTCCGCGGATCCAGTTCATTTCGGTATTTCCTCCTTATCATCTGTTGGCTCGGGCTGATGTTTCGTTTGCACGATAAAATTTACGGCATTTTCCATACTTTGCTCGTTTTGGAAAGCTTCAGGTTTTTCTTTGGCAAATTTGACCAAATCGGCAAGTGTTAAAACTTGTTTAAGTAGGTTTTTGCTTTCCTGCGGAACGTCTTTTTCCTCCAAACCGGTAAAAATCTCGTCGGTAGTTTGCTCATGCGCTTTTACTTGGTACCGTTTTTCTAAATATTCACGCAACACATCGCTCAGTTCGCTGTAATAAAGTTTTACCTGGCCTTGCTGCCATAAATTTTTAGCGCGCAACTCGTTCAGTTTATTTAAAATGATGGTATCGAGCGGCAGAGCAGGAGCAGCCGCCAAAACTGGAGCTTCCTTTTTAGGCCGCTTTTTGTAATAATAAATTAAACCGGCAATTGCTAAAATAGCGGCCAGCGTAATCAATATCGCTTTCCAATGATCTTTCAACCAGTCCCAAAATGTGTAAGATACCGTTAACGGCTGCTTAATATCGTAAAAAGTTTTGGTGGTATCTACAGGAACGGCTTTAACTTGTAAAGTTACAGTTCCAGTTTTAAAATCGCCAGTTTGCGTTTGGAAGGTAAACGCTGGCAACTCATAAACGCCGGCATCGAACGCGGTGATAACGTAACTGTGGTTGATGGTTTCAAAATTTGGGTTGGCTTTATCAACCGAAGTATCTGCTTTTAAAGCTTTTACGATTTGAACTTTCCCGATACTGTCTGCCAGTTGCGGAAAAGTGATCGCAGTTTTAACCGGAATCCGCGCCGAAATATGCAGCAAAGTTTGGTCGCCGATAGCAATAGAAACCCGGTCTAACTGTGCTTCAACCACCACATTTTGTGCCTGAGTTTTGATGCAAAAGCTGAAGAATAAAAGTGTTAACAGGATGAACCTGTTTAAACTAATTTCCGGAATATGAAGGATACTTCTTTTAGGCATGTAATTTTAGTGATCGGTTTTGATGCGATAAAAAAAGCATTCTTGGTTAACAGTTTTAGGGTGATAAAAGAAGCATCTAAAATCTGTAGAACAACGTTTTACCGATTTTAAATTGAACTGATGTTTCGTGTTACCGTCTGCTTTCACGTTTTTTAAATAAGGTCATCAGTGGTTTTACGTAAGACTCATGCGTGCCAATGCTCGTAAAATCTACACCAGATTTGCTGAAAGTATCTTTTAAACGGCCATTTCTTTCCAAACTGGCTTTTTTATAAGCGTTGCGGACTTCCTTATCGCTGGTATTGATCCATTGCAGCTCGCCAGTTTCTTCATCCACCACTGGAATCAATCCCAAATTCGGGAACTCTTCTTCGTGGCGGTCGTATAGTTTTAGGGCGATAATATCATGCTTTTTATTGGCGATTTTAAGCTGATCATCAAACGGGCCGCTGATAAAATCTGATATGATAAAAGCCGTACTGCGTTTTTTGATCGCGCTGGTAAAATAGCGCAAAGCTTCCGCAACGTTGGTCCCTTTATTTTCGGGCGTAAAATCAATCAGTTCCCGAATGATCATCAAAATATGACTGCGGCCTTTTTTTGGTGGGATAAACTTTTCGATCTGATCGCTGAAAAAAATCACGCCCACTTTATCATTGTTTTGGATGGCCGAAAAAGCGAGTACCGCGCATAATTCTGTGGCTACGTCCTGCTTTTGCTGGACGATCGTGCCAAAGTTTTCAGATCCGCTTACATCGATCAAAATCATCACCGTCATCTCGCGTTCTTCCTCAAAAACCTTCACATAAGGATGGTTAAAACGAGCGGTAACGTTCCAGTCGATTGTGCGGATTTCATCGCCAGGCTGATATTCGCGCACTTCGTTAAAAGCCATTCCGCGGCCTTTAAACGCCGAATGATATTCGCCCGAAAATAAGTGGTTGCTCAATCCGCGGGTTTTTATCTCGATCTTCCTTACCTTTTTTAGCAGCTCTTTGGTGTCCCTTGCCATCGTTATTTATGGTACTTCAATAGCGTTTAAAATACCGGTGATGATTTCTTCAGAAGTGATATTTTCGGCTTCGGCCTCGTAAGTTAAGCCAACGCGGTGCCGTAATACATCGTGGCTGATCGCGCGTACATCTTCCGGGATCACATAACCGCGCCGTTTGATAAACGCATAAGCTTTTGCAGCCAAAGCCAAATTAATGCTGGCCCTTGGCGACGCGCCAAAGCCGATAAGGCTTTTATATTTGCCTAATTTGTACTGCTCGGGATAGCGCGTGGCGAAAACAATATCGATAATGTATTGCTCGATTTTCTCGTCCATGTAAACCTCGCGAACCACTTTACGGGCCTTTAAAATATCGTCCGTTTTTACAATCGGGTTTATTTTTGCAAAACCTTGCGGAGAAATATTGGCACGGACGATCTTTTTCTCATCCTCTTTGTTTGGATAACCGATCACCACTTTCAACATAAAACGGTCAACTTGTGCTTCGGGAAGCGGATAAGTACCTTCCTGCTCAATCGGGTTTTGGGTTGCGAGCACTAAAAATGGCTGCGGCAGCGCAAACGTATTGTCGCCAATGGTAACCTGGCGTTCCTGCATGGCTTCCAGCAAAGCACTTTGCACTTTTGCCGGGGCGCGGTTTATTTCATCGGCCAAAATAAAGTTGGAAAAAAGCGGACCTTTGCGCACCACGAATTCTTCTTTTTTCTGATTATAGATCATAGTACCGATCAAATCCGCAGGCAGCAAATCGGGCGTGAACTGGATACGGCTGAAACCAGCATCAATTGCTTTTGATAAAGAGTTGATAGCCAGCGTTTTCGCCAGTCCGGGAACACCTTCCAATAGAATATGTCCATCGGCCAGTAAACCGATCAGCAAGCGTTCAACCATATACTTTTGGCCTACGATCACTTTGTTCATCTCCATTTGTAACAGGTCGATAAATGCACTTTCGCGTTGGATCATTTCGTTCAGCACGCGTATATCGGTTCCGTAAGATGAATTTACAGCTACCGGATCAGTTGTAACAGGCTGTGTACCAGCATTAATATCTTCCATCAATATTTTTAATTTAAAGCGTGCAAGTTAAAAATAGATGCTTCTTTTAGGAACTTATTTTGGAATAGATTTTTGTTAAAATTTGTTAAAAAGATGTTAAAGATTCAAGCATAAAAATTTGAATAATTATAGAAATAGGCCGATAAATGCTTGCAGGCATGTTGGCAATCAATACCTCATCAAATCGAATAACTACATAACTGCGTAATAGCTTTTAACTATTTTATATAGAATTTATTGATTATGATTGCAGCCAACTATGTCATAGTTTTATACTTTAATAAATCATATTCAAGTTCCATTTGATCCTTTTCGTTATGCTTCTTTTACAACCATAAAAACACAAAGTTGCTTAAAGATTGCATCAGCATAAAAGGCAAACACAAGATTTACAGGCATAAAAGAAGTAAGGTGATTTTGTTGGATGTAAACTAAACAAGCTATAAAATATCAATTATAAACAAGTTAAATACAGTAAATTAATTAAAATGGACAACAATTCAAACGACATCAGTAAATGCCCGTTTCCCCACGGCGGTATGAAGGATAATGTTGGCGGCGGCGGAACAAGGAATAAAGACTGGTGGCCTAATCAGTTGAAGCTCAATATCCTGCGCCAGCAATCTGCTTTATCAAACCCAATGGATGAAGAATTTAATTATGCTGAAGCCTTTAAAAGCTTAAACCTGGAAGAAGTAAAAAATGACCTTAATGCACTCATGACCGATTCGCAAGATTGGTGGCCGGCCGATTTCGGTCATTATGGTGGTTTGTTCATACGCATGGCCTGGCACAGTGCGGGCACTTACCGCGTTGGCGATGGCCGTGGCGGTGCAGGCGCAGGGATGCAACGTTTTGCGCCGCTTAATAGCTGGCCGGATAACGTAAGTTTGGATAAAGCACGCCGGTTGCTTTGGCCGATCAAACAAAAATATGGCAGCAAGATTTCTTGGGCGGATTTGATCATCCTTACCGGTAACGTTGCCTTAGAATCAATGGGTTTTAAAACATTTGGCTTTGCCGGTGGACGCGCAGATGTATGGGAAGCGGATGAGTCTGTGTACTGGGGATCCGAAAAAACCTGGTTGGGCGGCGATGTGCGTTATGGCCATGGCTCAGAAGGCGTGGTAGAAAATCATGGTGTTTTGGTTTCTGATGATGACGCTGATGGCAGGATACATTCCCGAGACTTGGAAAAACCACTTGCTTCCGTTCAAATGGGGTTGATCTACGTAAACCCTGAAGGCCCTGATGGTAACCCGGACCCTATCGCTTCTGCTAAAGACATACGTGATACCTTCGGCCGCATGGCCATGAACGATGAAGAAACTGTTGCGTTGATAGCTGGCGGACATACCTTCGGCAAAACCCATGGCGCAGCACCTTCTGAACACGTAGGCAAAGAGCCGGAAGCGGTTGACCTTGAAATGCAAGGTTTTGGATGGAACAACAGTTATGGTTCAGGTAAAGGTGCAGACACGATTACCAGCGGACTGGAAGTAACCTGGACAACCACGCCGACACAATGGAGCAATAATTACTTCGAAAACTTATTTGGTTTTGATTGGGAACTTTCCAAAAGCCCGGGCGGTGCGCAACAATGGGTGGCTAAAAATGCAGAAGCAATTATCCCCGATGCTTATGACAGCTCAAAAAAGCACCTGCCAACGATGCTTACAACCGATCTTGCTTTGAAATTCGATCCGGCTTACGAGAAGATATCCAGAAACTTTTTTGAAAACCCCGACCAGTTTGAAGATGCTTTTGCCCGTGCCTGGTTTAAATTAACGCATCGTGATATGGGGCCGCGCGCCCGTTATCTTGGCCCTGATGTTCCGCAGGAAGAATTGCTTTGGCAAGATCCAATTCCTGCAGTCGATCATGTTGTTATAGGTGAAGGTGATATTGCAGCCCTGAAAGCAAAAGTATTGGGATCAGGTTTGAGTGTACCGGAACTGGTTTCTACGGCATGGGCTTCGGCTTCCACCTTCCGCGGTTCTGATAAGCGTGGCGGTGCCAATGGCGCGCGCATTCGTTTAGCACCGCAAAAATACTGGCAAGCCAACAATCCTGCGCAATTGCAAAAAGTATTAAATACGTTGGAAGGCGTTCAGAAAGAATTCAATGGTGCGCAAACAGACGGAAAAAAAGTTTCGCTGGCAGATTTGATCGTGCTGGCTGGTTGTGCAGCTATTGAAAAAGCCGCTAAAGATGCAGGACACGTTATCACAGTTCCTTTTACACCTGGCCGTATGGATGCCATGCAGGAGCAGACCGATGTAGTATCATTCGGCTACCTTGAACCTGCTGCTGATGGTTTCCGTAACTACCGAAAATCAAAAGTTCCTGTCGCTACAGAAGAACTGCTGATTGAAAAAGCATATCTACTTACCCTAACAGCACCGGAACTGACCGTATTAGTAGGTGGATTGCGCGTATTGAATACCAATTTTGACGGATCTAAACACGGTGTTTTTACATCCAGTCCTGGCTTGCTAACCAACGATTTCTTTGTCAACCTGCTTGATATGAGTACTGCTTGGAAAGCGGTAGCCGGAGGCAAGGAAATTTATGAAGGAAGCGACCGTGCCACAGGCGAAATCAAATGGACCGGTACACGTGCAGATCTTGTGTTTGGCTCCAACTCCGAATTGAGGGCTGTTGCCGAAGTTTACGCATGTGCAGATTCAAAGGAAAAATTTGTGAAAGACTTTGTAGCTGCTTGGAACAAAGTGATGAATTTAGACAGGTTTGATTTAATCTGATTGTAGGTTATTTGAATTTAGGCTTTTCTTCTAAGCTGCAAAAGAGGCACCGGACTATGGTGCCTCTTTTTTAATTTAAAATTTGCGCTAACCATTTCCATTTTACTGCCATCCACTTAAAACAAAAGCAACGCAATAGCCAGCGTAATAAAAATGTTAAAAGTTTGCGCCAGGAGAAATGCGTACAAAGGTTTCCTGCTGTTTTTACTAAACAAATCTGAAAACTTGGTTTCTAAACCGATGCTGGTAAAAGCCAACGCAAACCATAATCCCTGTAAGTTTTTCAAACTTCCGCTGACGGTTTTTGCAGTTTCTGGAGAAATCAAGAACGAAAACACCAGCGAGGCACCAATAAATCCTAAAACAAATTTCGGAAAACGTTCCCAGATCACTTTTAAAGTTGGCTTTTGCTCGGCATCGTTTGCGGCTGGATTTTTAGTGTAAGTCCAATAAACAGAAATGGCAAAAGCGGCAACACCCAACAATACATTTTGCGAAAACTTTACGATAGTGCTTACTTTCAAAGCTACTTCTCCAACCAAACTTCCCGAAGCAACTACGGCACCGGTTGTATCAATACTTCCGCCCAGCCAGGCACCGGTAACTTCTTGCGAGAAATGAAAATAATGAGCGATAATCGGCATAAAAATCATCATCGGGATAGCGGTAATTAAAACCATCGAAATTACATAAGACAGTTTTTTAGGATCACCTTTGATTGCACCCGAAGTCGCAATTGCAGCCGAAACGCCGCAAATAGAAACCGCGCTGGAAATCATCATCGTGGTTTCATCATCAACTTTTAACTTCTTACAAAGCCAGAAAGCAAAATACCAAACAGAAATTACCACAACCAACGATTGCATCAATCCTAAAGAACCTGCTTTTAAAATATCAGAAAAAATAATGGTTGTGCCAAGTAAAACCAGTCCAATTTTTACAAAAAGTTCTGTCGAAAGCGAAGCGCGCAGCCATTCGGGCAAGTTTAAAACGTTGCTGATCATCAAACCTAAAGACAAACTGATGATTACGGCTTCCAGGTTTAAACCTTTAATTGTGCTGTTTCCGGCCAAAATTAACGCAAAAATAGTAAGCAGATAAACCACCGGAAAACCAGTTAAAATTGATCGCAAACTTTTGCCGGTAAAAGAAGCACCAAGCGCGGCAACCGCCAGCACAAACACAAATTGTTCGACTAAAATCAGCAGGTTTTTGGGCGACAATACTTTGCTGAAAAGGTCGCTGCTATCTTTCCAGCCAAAAACCGGAACTGGCAGCAAAAAGCCAACAAGTGCTAAAATGATGATGAGCGAACCGAGGAGCACAACGGTCCAGTCTTCGTGAATGGTAAATCGGGTTTGGGTTGAAGTCATGTTTTAGTTATAGATTTAGGTAGATAAAAACAGCATTACAGATAACTCAGTTTAGAAGCTTTCAATCCGAATACTTCTTTTAACGCCCTTTTTGCAGCATAATAACCACACATTCCGTGTACGCCGCCGCCGGGAGGCGTGGAAGAAGAGCAGATGTACAAGCCTCTGGCAGAAGTTTTATAAGGCGACCAGCGCAATGCCGGGCGCGTAAAAAGCTGGCGGATATCAATAATTCCGCCGTTAATATCACCGCCGATATAATTGGCATTGTAGTTTTCAATTTGCGCCGTATCCATCGTATTTTTAGCGAGGATTGTATCACGAAAACCGGGTGCAAACCGTTCTACCTGCTTTTCGATAATTTCCGTCATGTCGGTTTTGCTACCGTTTGGTACGTGGCAATATGCCCAGGCGGTGTGTTTGCCTTCGGGCGCGCGGGTGGCATCAAACAAACTTTGCTGGGTAAGCAGTACAAATGGTTTTTCGACTACTTTGCCTTGTGTTGCCTGTTTTTCTCCCGCAGCAATTTCCTCCAAAGTATTACCGAGGTGGATGGTTCCCGCTTGTCTGCATTCTTCGGCAGTAAACGGAATTGGTGCATCTAAAGCCCAGTCAACTTTAAAAACACCCATGCCGTACCGATATTTTTCGAGCTGCCATTTGTAGATATTAGAAAAACGGTGACCGGCTATTTTAAGCAGTTGTTTTGGGGTGATATCAAACAAAACAGTTTTAGAAGAAGGAAGCTGATCTAATGATTTCACCTCAAAACCTGTTTCTATTTTCCCTCCCAAAGAAACAAAATAAGCCGCCAGCGCATCTGCAATTTTGTAAGAACCATATTTTGGTAACGGCCATCCTTTTAAATGTCCGTTAGCTGTTAAAACCAATGCAATAGCAGAAGTTGCCAAATTTGATAAAGGCTGAATGCCATGCGCTGCCATTCCGGCCCATAATCCGCGTGCTTCTTTTGTGCGGAGTTTTTTCGCGGTTTGCAAAGCAGAAGGCAGAGCGTCCAAACCAAAACGCGCCATATTAAAAGGATGTTTGGGGAAATGCAGCGGACCTAAAACATCGGGTGCCAAGCCTGGCCAATCGCGCACCAAAGGTTTGATTAGTTTGAGGTAAGCTTTTGCATCAACACCTAACCTGGCTGCCGTTTGTTCGGGCGTTCCAAAAATAGCAGCAGCCGTTCCGTCATCAAAAGGATGCGCCGCAGCAATTGGCGGGTTGATAAATTCCAAACCGAAATCAGCCAAAGGCAAAGTTTTAAAAAACGGCGAACCGGCAGCCATCGGATGAATAGCCGAACAAACATCATGAAAAAAACCGGGCAAAGTCAGTTCTTCGGTACGCAAACCGCCACCGATTTTTGATTTTGCTTCGAGTAACAAAACCGATAAGCCTTGCTGCTGCAGGGTAATTGCTGCCGCCAAACCGTTTGGGCCGGAGCCAACTACTATCGCATCAAAATCTTTTTTATCTAAACTCATTTGCTTCTTTTAGCACTGTTTTTTTGTGTTGCATATTATAAAGATAATCAATTCATCCACCTAACCCCCTTCAAAGGGGGAAGTCAATCGCCTACCTTTCTGTCGTTTAGAAAAGTTTAAAACAGAACGATCTGCATCCTGGTCCTCTTCCCCCTTTGAAGGGGGTTAGGGGGATGACCTTGTTTTTTAGGTGATAAAAGAAGCATCTTATAAAAGACTATAAAAATAAGTTTGAACAATTCTTTAATACTTTCCTGCCTGCAATTTGCTTTCGGTTAATAACGGTTTTCGGTTAGATTTATCGAGCACAATATAAAGCGAATCCTGCTTATCAGTAATGCCGGTTAAGATGATATGTTTGCCATCAGCAGTTTGATATTTTAAAATCATACGGTTTCGTTTCACTTTTTCTTTTTGTTCTTCGGGGATGCCTTTTGCCCGGCGCGTGGAAAGTCCGCGTGCATCAATCCTGGTAATTTCATCTGGGATATTTGCTGAAGTAAACTCCTTCTTCCACAATTTATCGAATGCTGTTTTTACCGATGTTTTTTTGGTATCGGCTGCAGGTTTACCTTCTGCATTTCTTGGTTTTCGGGAAGCAGCCACATTTTTATCCTGTAAAAACAGTACGCGTTTTGTGGTATCGGCATCG
>CAZZVO010000142.1:0-10183 GCA_964657505.1 uncultured Mucilaginibacter sp. | reverse complement strand
GTTACCGGAACCATTACTTCGGCAATAAACAGGCGGAAATATTCGGCATTGTTGGCAAGCAGGAAACGAAAAGCGGCAAAACTGGAGAACGGGCGAAGGTTAAAAACACGGCTAATGCGGCGGTGAAGCATGTTTTTTGAGTAGCCGGTAAAATCGTAGCCGTAGTTATCTATCAAGTCGGCCAACAGCAGTTCTACTTCTTCTTCACTCAGTAATAAAGCCATTTTTTAGGCCGGTAAAAGAAGTATCTGGTTGCAATGCTTCTTTTATCGGGTTAAATTTTACAGTGTTTGATCGTAAAGCCAAACACGCAAAAGCGAAATTAGTTGGTCAACATCCACCGGTTTAGAAACATAATCCGAAGCGCCCGCTTTAATGCACGCTTCGCGGTCGGCCGGCATCACTTTAGCGGTTACAGCGATAATCGGCAATTCTTTAAAAACGGGCTGTTGCCTGATCCGGCTGATGGTTTCGTAGCCGTCCATTTCGGGCATCATCATATCCATCAAGGCAATATCCACCGGTTGCTGCTGCAATTGCTCCAAAGCTTCGTGGCCGTTTGTAGCAGTAACCACATTCATTTTATATTTTTCGAAGGATTTGGTGAGCGAGAAAATATTGCGCACATCGTCATCAGCAATTAAAATGGTTCTATCTTTCAGCACCTCTGTTAACGCGCCTGGTTTTTTATCCATTGCACCATTGGAAGTTGCGCTGGTTTCCTTGCCTTCCATCACGTGCAAAAACAAGGCAACTTCATCCAAAACGCGCTGGTAGGATTGTGCTGTTTTGATAACGATAGAATCTGCAAAACGCATGATGCGGCTTTCTTCGCCTGCGGATAATCTTTTGCCGGTAAAAACGATGATTGGGACGCGGTTCAGGTCTGGCTGGCGCGTGATGGTCTCTAACGAATCGTAAATGGCTTTTCCGGAAACGCCCATGTCTAAAATCACACAGTCCACTTCGCGGTTTTGGAGTGTGTTGATGCTTTGGTTAATGTTGCCCGAAATTTCTGAAGTGATGTTAAAAGTTTCTAAAAAGTAAGATAAAGCTTTGGCATGCTGACCGTTATCTTCCACAATCAGTACTTTTTTGGGACTTCGGCGCATGGCTTCTTCCAGTTTTTGGAACAGGTTTTTCATCTGGTCGACCGCCAAAGGTTTGTTGATAAAATCTACCGCACCTTTTAGCAGGCTTTCTTTTTTAACCTCCAAAGAAGACATGATGTGGACTGGAATATGCCGCGTTGCCGGGTTGCCTTTTAAATCTTCCATCACTTCCCAACCGTCTTTTACAGGCAATTGTATATCGAGCAAAATAGCGTCGGGCTTATATTGGTGCACTAACTTAAGCCCTAAATCGCCCCTTACTGCAACAATGCCTTTGTAGCCTTTTTCGCGGGTAAACTTTAACAGCGTATTGGCAAAAACGGTATCGTCTTCAATAATCAATATAATTTTATCGCCTTCCTCCAGCGCATTCCGGTCGTCTTGAATGCTTTGCGGAATAAATGTAGTTAGATGTTTTACCCGATGTGTATCAACCGGCAATGCTTCTTTTACCGGTACTTTTTTGGTTGATGTAGGCACAACGCTGTCAACTTCTTCTTTAAAAGCCAGGGGTTTTTTTGATGGGATGGTTAATACAAACTCGCTCCCTTTGCCCGGCTCGCTAAATACCAGGATTTCTCCCTGAAGCAGTTCGGCCAGTTTTTTACTGATGGAAAGCCCTAAACCTGTGCCGCCGTAATTTCTCCTGGTCGAGCCGTCTGCCTGTTTAAAAGGTTCAAAAATCAGTTCCTGGTCTTTGGCCGAAATCCCGATGCCGCTGTCTGTAACTGCAAAACGGATAAAACCCGGATCCTGGTCTGCTTCTATTTTCAAACTAACATCGCCTTTGGCCGTAAATTTAAGCGCGTTCGAAAGCAGATTTTTTAGTATCTGTTCTAACTTTTGCTTGTCGGTCTCCATTGTTTCCGGTAAAGCCGGACTAAGCACAAAATTTAACGTCAGCTTTTTTTCGTTAGCAACCGGCGCAAACAAACCCTGCATTTCCGAAACAATCTCTTTTAGGGTGATTTGTTCGTAATCGGCATCCATTTTACCGGCCTCAATTTTCGATAAGTCTAAAATCTCATCGATCAAATTAAGCAAGCCTTTGCCCGAATTCAGGATTACCTGTGCAGATTCTATTTGTTCTGCGGATAAATTTTCTTCGTTATTTTCTGATAAATGCCTGGAAAGCAGCAAAATAGAATTTAAAGGCGTCCGCAACTCGTGCGACATATTGGCCATAAATTCCGATTTGTATTTCGTGGTAATTTCCAATTCTTCAGCTTTGCGCATTATTTCCTGGTTGCGCTCTACAATCAGTTGGTTGCGTTCTTCCAGCAAACGGCTCCGTTCTTCCAGCATGTGGTTGGATTGTTCCAGTTCTTCTTGCTGCACGCGCAATTCCTCGTCCGAAAGCTGTAACTTTTGCGTGTATGCTTCCAGTTCTGCGTTCATATTTTCCAGTTCGCGCTGGCGGCTGCCTAATTCTTCGGTTTGCAACTGTGTTTGTTTAAGCAGTTGCTGCAGTTCGTGGTGGTTTTTTGCCGTATGCAAAGCGATGCCGATATTCTCCACCACCCGTTCTAAAAACCGGATACATAAATCGTTGTAATTTTCCAGCGAAGCCAGTTCCACCACCGCCAAAACCTGGTTTTCATAAATAACAGGCACGGCAATTAAGTTGGCCGGTTTTAGCTGGCCGCTGGCATAACTAATGGTGATGCTGTTTTTATCGATGTTTTTTAAGTGGACTGTTTTTTTGCTGATAGCACATTGGCCCGCAATTCCTTCGCCGAGTTTAATTTCTGGCTCATAACCGGCAGATAAAGCATAACCGCTTTGCAAATGCAATACTTGCTCCTTTAAAAGATAAAATGCGCCGATGTTGCTGTTGGTGTATTGCGCCAAAAATTCCAGGATGTGTGCCGTTAAAGTTTCTATGTTTTTTTGCCCCAGCATCACATCGTTCAAGCCGCTGATGCCTTTTTGCAGCCACTCGTTTGCTTCTAAATTGCCAAAGGCGTAAGCGAGTGATTCTGCCATTTTATTTAAGGAAAGCGACAGGCCGCCTAAATTGTCTTTTTCCTGGTCATCAACCCGGATATGGTAATCGCCGGTAGAAATTTTATCTGCAATATGATGCACTACAGCCAGCCTTTTGGTTATCAAGGCATCTTTTTGCTCCAAAACCTGGCGCAGGTTTGAGTTTTCTGCATAATTTTCCCGCAGTTTATAGGAATAAAAAACGGCGATCAACACCGATAAAATGGCTGCAAAAACAATAATTACAGGTGTAAAAGCAGCAAGTGAACGTTGTGTTTCTGTGGATTTTAACAGATCTTTTTTCTCCTGACTTTCAATCCGGCTAACTAAATCGCGCAAGGCATCCATTTCGGCCTTGCCTTTTTTAAGCTGATCGATACCAATGTTTCGGCCAGCCCTTTTATCGTTAATTAATTTTTGGAGGTTGCTAAACTGCAAGGCAATAGCGTTTTTTAACTGATTGATGTTTTGCTGCAAAACTGCGTTATCCGTGCTTAGGCTGCTTACTTCTTTTATCGTGTTAAAAACCTCTTGATCAGAATTATTGTAAGGCTGCAGGAATATTTCTTCCCCCGAAAGCAAAAAACCTCTTTGCCCGGTTTCGGCATCTTTCATGGTAGAAATAACGCTTTCTAATTTTGAGACAACTACATTGCCTTGGTCAACTTTTTCTGCGTTACTTAGAAGGTTGCGGATGCTTAAATAGGAAGCTACAGAACTGATAATTACAAGTAGCAACGACAAGCCAAACCCCAATTTTAAATCGCGGCTGATACTGTTTTTCATTAAAAAAGTGTTAATTATGATTTTACAATTTGCCCCTGAACCTGGAAAATTGGCAGCGTAAAGTAAAAGGAAGAACCTTTGCCCGGCTCGCTATCAACCCCAAACCTGCCGTGGTGGCGTTTAATAATTTCGGCACAAATGTATAAGCCCATGCCCAGACCCTGGAAACGGTTGGATGATTCTTCCACCCGGTAAAACTTGGTAAAAAGCTGTTCTTGTTTATCCTTCGGGATGCCGATGCCCGAATCGGTAACGTTTACCAGCACTTCGTCTGTTCCTAACAAAGAAACGTCAAACAAAATCTCCGACGAATCTGGTGAATATTTAATAGCGTTGGTTAAATAATTCAGGATTACTTGTTCAATCCTGATTGCGTCGCCATAAATTTTAACATCGGCGTTCCCTGTTTTAATAATGTTGTGGCTTGGATAAGTTTGGCGGATAATATCTACCGCATTATCAATAATCGGGTCGATATCATAAATCCGGTTTTTAAACTCCAATTTCCCGCTGGCAATTTTAGAAGTATCCAGCAAATCGTCAATCAAAATGTTTAGCTTTTCTAACTGCTGGCGTGTGCGTTCCATAAACTTTTTAGCGTCTTCTTTCAGGTCGCGTTCAATCGAACGTTCCACCATTTGCATATAACCTTTGATGGAAGTGAGCGGCGTTTTCAACTCGTGGCTGGCCATGGTAATAAACTCATCCTTGGTGCGTTCCGCTTGTTTTCTAAAATCTATTTCTTCCACCAACGCCTGCTGCATGTTTTGCAGGGCGCAAGTTTGTTCGTACAGTTTGATAAAAGTTTTTACTTTTAGTACCAGCACATCCGGGTCGAAAGGTTTCACCAGATAATCGCGGCCACCGGAAGCATAACCTTTGCTGATAAACTCTTTGTTTACGTTTACTGCGGAGAGAAAAATGATGGGGATATCTTTGGTTTTGCTGTAACCGGAGACGGATTCGGCAACTTCGAAACCATCCAAACCTGGCATCTGGACATCCAGGATGATAGTTTCATAAGTGTTTTTTAATACTTTTTTTAAAGCTTCCTCGCCTGATAATGCCGAATCTACCTCAAACCCGTTCTTTTCGAGTATCCGCTTTAACGCAATTATGTTTTCGGGTTTATCGTCAACAATTAATATCATGTCCGCCTTTTAGAAATATGGCTAAAAATAAGAACATATTTTATTTTTTGGGTAGCAAAGGCTTATATTCTGTTTTTTGGATAATGTTATTTGTAGAGATTTTATTTGAAGATGAAGGCAAATCAAAATCTCAGCGATAAAACATAATGCTTCTTTTATCCAGGTAAATTTAATGTTTGTAATTATGACTTGGACTCTGCATATTTTTTAAAATTGTTTAAAATAGCTTGCCAGCCATTTCTTTGCAACTCAATTGGATTGGTGTTTTCGGCCTGGAAAGTTTCGATAACTTGGGTTTTATTTCCATCAGCTAAAAAAGTGACGCTCATTTTTCTATCATCATCAAGTTTGGATGCTAAGTATTCATTTTCCCTCACTTCTTCATAAACGCCGCCAAAATCAAAGCCGAAACTGCCGTCTTTTGCTTCCATCCTCGATACAAACCTGCCGCCAACTTTTAAATCGTTTTCTGCAGTCGGCGTGTGCCAATCATCAGATGCAAAGTTCCAATTTGTAATATGTTCTGGCAATGTCCAAAGTTCCCAAACTTTTTCTCTTGGTAAATTAATATTGGCTTGTATGGTAATAGTTGTTGTTTCTTTTGTGTCCATCTTGTAATGTTCTTTTGGGGTTTACTTTGGTTTGTATGGTAGAATTGTTGCTATTATTAACCTCGCAATTAATTGCAATTTCAATACTTTTAATTTAGTTGGATTTAATCTTTAACTTCCTTCAGCAAAAACCCTAATGCTTCTTTTATGCCCATAAAGTTTATAGTTTTTGGGTGATAAAAGAAGCATCAATCATTATCCAAATTTGGTATTGGTTAAATTAAATCTTGTTCTTGCATGTCTGCCAACTTTTCCAAGGTTGACAAGCGGCTTTTTAAATCCCCTAAAACATCTTCCCCGGGCGATTCTGTAAAACCGGCCAACAGCCGTCGGCCTTGTTCCGCAAGTAACTGCCGGTCTGCACCGTATGGCAGTGTTTGGGCAATATCTGTAAATGCACGCATCAGCCTCAGGCTAACGGCTACGTCTGTTTTTGAGTAAGAACGTATCTGCTCGAAAGCTGATTCGGCCAATCTATCAAAACCCAAATACGGAATAGTTAGCCGCAAGGTGCCAGGCGGATCGTAAAAAGTAGCCACCGGAACTTGCCGGGCGGCGTACCTAATCAAAATGCTGCTTAATTGGTCAACACAACTTATAGCAGTACTGGGGTCGTTAACGGCTGGTGAAATAGCTTTTAGGGCGATATCAACAATTTGTAAAATGCCGAACTCAATATCCTGCTCCAAAGTTCGGGTTGGGCCAAATTGAAACGCATTACGCAACTGCTTACTTAATTGCGGGTTTAACCGTTTTGATTTTGAAATATTAAGCAAGGGCACACCTTCGGGCACAAAATGGCCAACCCGGCGCAATACCCTTATGCTTAGCCGGTTTTCTTTTGCAATGGCTATCAATTGTTTGGCATCTACCGTGCGCACATATCCAGAGGTTTCACTTAAAACGGGGGCATCCCAAGGGTTGCCTTCTGCAAGTACATCAGCGGTATCTACATTTAGTTGACGGCGTTTTGGCATCAAGGTATCAATCATGGCTTCAGTTTCCCTTGCAATGCGGTCCACAATATGGTTTACGCTGATAGATTGGGAAATATGACTGATAAAAAACAACAGCCAACCCACGCAAGCCACGGCCAGCAGCATCGCGCCCATTACCGTTAATACCGGAGAAAATGCAGTAGGCACGGTGCGTGCGGACGGCAAGGCGGCAATGCAATAAAGGAAGGTGCCCAGGAAAATGCCAAGGGTTTGCTGCGTGATTCTGTCGCTTACAAAAGTGACGATCAGTCGTGGCGAAAACTGCATCGATGCCAATGTAAGCGTCATCAATAAAATGGCAAAAACGATAGAAACAACCGTCATCATCGAGGTTGCAATGCTGCTCAGGATCAGTTGCGCTACTTGCGGGTCGTGGTTGGAAGGAAATAAAAAGCGCGGTACTATTTTGCTTAAACTTGGGTGCACTTCTTCCCAGGTTGATAAAAGTGCGCCCAAGCCGCCAAATATCAGGGCAATCAGCATTGGCCGAATTAAAAAACCACCCCGTAAATTGTACATGAGGTGGCGGAAGTTGAAGTTCATGAGTGGTTATTGTACAAAAGTTATTGTAAGGCTAAATTATATTTAATTTGATTAGCCGAACCCTTTTTCTATTTTCAAAGCCCGCATTTTATTTCCTTTTGCATCGTGCGTTACTTCGGCCAGGCCAAGCTTCTCCATTAACGGCGGAACGTACATCCCAAACCTTCCGCGCAGCCCTTTTTTTAACCCGTACCAGCCACCGTTTGGATTGTCCTCGGCGCGTCCCCAAGCTTCCACCGTTCCTGCTTTTGCAGGTTTTTGTTCATCGGCACTTCCAAGTTCCATCCAATCGCCGTGGTTTTTCAGCATTGCATGTAAATCATTTAAACAGCGGAAATCGTAAAGTAAGGTCGTTTTACCAACCACGCATACAATTACTTCTCTGCCATCTTTTATATCCTTGTACATTTCGTATTCGGAAGTTAGCGGCGGCGTTTTAAGTTTCCAGGTAGTTTCCTTTGTTCCTTCAGTTGCCATGATGTTTTAGGTTTTAGGTGATTGCTGAGCAAGAGCCAAATTATCAATTTTAAGCAGAAATAGGAATAGTAAGATGCTTTTTTTATCAGCAGAAAAATACAAGTCAACCTTTGAAAGAGATATTTAAAACCCAATTTTTGTTTGATAAAAGAAGCATATCTCGATACTTCTTTTATCAACCTAAATTATGCAATTTTAAAATATAGTTAGTTTAATATTTGAATTGCTTTTGCTTTCCAATTTCGTTAACTTGTAATTGATCTTCAGTAAAAAAAGTGATAATATTGTTTTCATAAAGCTTTCAAAACATCTTCAACAAAACCAACATTGCAAAAGGTTTAACGCTAAAAACTATATATTTTTCGGTTAAACTACTGCAACCGCAAGTACTCTATTCATCATCAATCTTTAAAAAACTAAATTATGAAAACGCTAAAATTGTCTATGTTAATTGTATTATCTACTTTAAGTTTTAATGCTGCTTTTGCACAAGACCGCGGCAACCGTCAAAACCAAAACGGACATTATGCCGGTAAAGGAAGTAATGGTTCTGGTAGTCAGCCGGCAACTTCTGGCAACCAAAATGGTCAGTATTCGAACAACCAAAACCAGGGCAACCAGAATTATCAAGGCCAAGACAATGGTAGCAGGGGCAATAGCAACCCAAGTTACCAAAACCAAGGCAACCAAAACTATCAAGGCCAAAACATGCCAAACCGCGGTAACCAAGACCGGAATTATGCCGATCGTGATTTCCGTGGCCGGGATGACCGTGGCAGAGATCGTGATTTCGGCTATAATCGTGGATGGGACAGGAGAGACCGCGACCGCCACGACCGAGATTTCCGCGATCGTGACTACCGCGACCGAAATTACCACAACTGGTAAAAACAATAAAACCTCATCAAATTTTGGTGAGGTTTTTTGTTTTAAGTAAAGGTTTGAAGTTAGAACGCCGGCTGATAATTCTGTTAACTTTGCAACTTATGGAAGCCATTCAAATTTCCGGGATTTTTAAAGATGCCATTTGCCGCGCCATTCCGTTGGAAGATAATTTGTACCGGATTACAAAGGATACTGTTTTTATCGGCAAAATTTTAAAAGAGAACGGCGGCTGGAACTTGGAAGAAGTTGCAGGCGAAGACTTAACAGCCGAAAATGTACAATTGATTGGTGCTTACTTGGACCGCAAACGCCGTTAACTTGCTGATTTTATGCCGATAAAAGAAGCATTTTACAATTACCGCATTGGTTTTTTTCGCAAAAGATATGTAGGTTGAGACTGGAAAGATGAAGTGTATCCAAGCACTTCCCAACCTTGCGCAGCCATGTAATTTAAAGCATCAATTTGATTATCAAAACTATCCAGTTGCTTTGATAGTTTTCTGAATTCTATATCCGTCAAATTTCCGTTACTGCTATCATGGCCAAAATCATATTTGACAGAAAACCTGGAACTGAAACCAATTGATCCTACGTAGATTTTGCAATAAATATCATGTGGTTTAACTTTTGTAGAATCTGTTTGCGCCAGACAAGCTGCGGGCAACAGCCAAAGTAAAAAAAACAGTTTTTTCATTTCTTATTCACGTTTATTTCGAAGTTAAAACTCTATTGCCACCAAATTATTTTCGATATAGATAAAAATCTTAATGGTTTTTGTCGACCAAATGAGTAGCTTGTAAAGCTAAAACTTGCTACATGAATGCGCCTTCCAAACTTAACCGCACTTTAGGTTTACGCTACGTTATTGTTGTGGTTATCGCCAACATTCTTGGTTCTGGCGTTTATAAAAAAGTGGCACCGATGGCTGCCGAATTGCATTCCTCCGGCTGGGTTTTGATCGCTTGGTTATTAGGCGGAATCATAACCTTATTTGGTGCGCTAAGCAATGCAGAAGTCGCTGGTTTACTTGCCGATACTGGCGGCGAGTACGCGTACTTCAAAAAAATCTACAACCGTTTTTTTGCCTTTATTTTTGGCTGGTCGTTGTTTACCGTTATTCAAACCGCGGCAATTTCTTCGCTGGCTTATGTGTTTGCACAATCGTTGAACAACCTGTTTCATTTCCAGCAAATTTTCCCAGAATTGGCTACTGTTACTTTAGGCGGAATTTTTTATCCTTTTGCAAACTTCTCCGTCAAACTTACTGCAATCCTACTCATCATTTTACTAACCTGGATCAACACCCGCGGCGTTAAAACCGGCGCTGGGATGAGTAATCTAATTTTGGTACTGGTTTTTATCGGCATATTTACTATTATCGCTTTCGGGCTGAGTAGTCCGCGTGCAGCCGTTGCACAAAGCTTTAGTTTGCAAACTACCAACAACGCCCCGGTTACCATCAGTGCTGTTTTTACCGCCATGTTATCGGCGTTTTGGGCTTATCAGGGCTGGGCGGCGATTGGTTATTTGGGCGGAGAAATCAAGGATGCCAAACAGAATATCCCGAAAGGCATTGCAGTTGGTGTTTTCATCGTGATCGCGTTGTACTTGCTGGTCAACACCACTTATTTATC
>CAZZVO010000141.1:0-10578 GCA_964657505.1 uncultured Mucilaginibacter sp. | reverse complement strand
CCACGAATCTGAATTTGAAAAAGAAAACGGACAGGTTTTATACGACGTTTTACTAACCCAAACCGACCCAACTAAAGTAAAGTTTGAAATGGATTTGGGTTGGGTAATTGTTACCGGCAATGATCCTGCTACTTATTTTAACAAATATCCTGGCCGTTTCCCGCTGTGGCATTTAAAGGATATGGATAAAAAAGCAAAGCATAGCACCGAGTTTGGTAAAGGAGACATCGACCTTAGAGCTTTGCTGGCACAAGCCAAAAAATCGGGCATGAAATATTATTTTATAGAGCAGGAAGAATACACTTTGGCACCGTTGGCCGCTTTGCAATATGATATTGAGTATTTGAAGAAGTTGTGATGCTTCTTTTATCGATATCAATCTTTGAATCCAATTTAAACCAAGTTGAAATTTTGCAAAATGGATAAATGCTTTGTAATACAACCTTTTGATAGTGATAAATTTGATAGACGTTATACTGATATTTTTAAGCCAGCAATTGAAAAATCCGATTTAGAAGCTTATCGTATTGATAAAGATTTAAGTGTTAGAATTCCAATTGATGAAATAGAAAAGGGTATTGTTGAAAGTTCAATTTGTTTTGCAGAAATTACTACTGACAATCCTAATGTTTGGTATGAATTAGGTTTTGCCTTTGCATGTAGTAAAGATGTTGTTATGGTTTGTTCCGAAGAACGGCTGGGTAAATTTCCTTTCGACATACAACATAGACATATAATAACTTATAAAACAGGATCTATAAGCGACTTTACATTGCTTGAGGATACAATAACAAAAAAAATTAAGGCGCTACAACAAAAAACCAAAACGGTTAAAACACTACACTCAACTCCTGTTGTAGAAACCGAGGGACTCAAAAGTCATGAAATTGCTTTATTGATTATTATGATGGAAAATCAATTTTCTTCAGAAGAAGGTATTTCTATTTATAATTTGAAAGATGAAATGTTTAAAGCTGGTTATACAGCTATTGCAGCAAGTGTTGGAGTTAAAACCTTAGTGAAAATTAATTTTGTTGAGCTTTCTAAAGCATCTGACAATTGGAATAATGGACAGGAATACTATATAGCTAATTTGACAAGTTCAGGAGAAAATTGGATACTAAATAATCAGGATCAATTAGTATTTAGACTGGACATACCTAAAGATGCTTCAGCTGATGATTTGCCTTTTTAAATTATAATCTTGTCGTAAATCTTTCAAAACCAAATCTAACCTATAACGCTTCTCATATCAAATAAAACACAGAACATGTTAACCGTAATTGCAAAAGTAACCGCGAAAGAAGATCAAATTGAAGCCGTAAAAGCGGGACTGCAATCGGTAGTTGCGCCAACCAGAAATGAAGAAGGTTGCTTGTTGTACGATTTGCACCAGGACATTGAAAACAGAAACGTGTTTTTCTTTTACGAACATTGGGATAGTCCGCTGCACTTAGATAAACACCGCTTAACGCCGCACATGGCACACCTTGGCGAAACGATAAAAGGTTTGCTCGAAAAGCACATGGAAGTAAGCCTGCTCGAAAAACTGTAATTTTTGTAGTTGCACAATTTAAAAGCAGAAGCTATGAACAGGAACAAATTTTTATCACTGCTTGGTTTGTCGTCCTTTACTTTGTTTACCAAAAACGCGATGGCAAACGATTCGATCAAACCAGAAATGCTGCATTTTAAAGATGACGGTGTGATCCCGAACAGTAAATACCCGTTGCTGCATTATCAGAAAGCCTTTTCTCAAACTGGTTCGGCTGGTGCAGATTGGTTGGAGCAGCATTTTGCCAAAAACAATTGGACTAACTCCTGGCGTAATGGCGTTTATACTTTCCATCATTACCACAGCACTTCGCACGAAGTTTTAGGTATTTACAGCGGTTCGGCCTTGCTGTTTTTAGGGGGAGAAAAAGGGCAAAAAGTTAAGGTAGAAGCGGGAGATATCATCGTAATCCCGGCTGGTGTTGGGCACAAAAACTTAGGAAGCAGTCAGGATTTTGGCGTTGTGGGCGCTTATCCCGATGGCAGAAGCTGGGACGTAATGCGCGGCCAGCCCGGTGACCGTCCAAAAGCGGATGAACGGATTGCGGCTTTGCCGGTTCCGGGTACTGATCCGTTTTTGGGGAAAAATGATGGGTTGGTTGGGATTTGGAAGTAAGGGTTATGGTTTTGGTTATTTGGATTAGTGATATTTAGTGGGGCGGTTGGCAACTCGCCTTTTTTATTTTCCCTATTTTTGCCTCCAACCAACCCCGTTCAGCTTGCAAAATTTCACTCGCAAAAAGAAGTACGCCCAGTTCCTGCACCTTTTAAAAAGCTTTAAAAAGGACAGTATCCTCAAAGCTAAAAGTTACGAGGTAATCCTGATGTGGGTCCGTAACAACAGTTCGCGCAGTCAATTTTTGTTGTTATCGGGTACTTTGGTTGGCTTAACTTCTGGTTTGGCTGGTGTAATGCTCAAAATGCTCGTGCATTATATTGAATATTCGATCCGCTATCGCGTACATTTCGAAGAGCAGATTATCTATTACATGCTGTTCCCAATCATTGGTATTGTGCTCACTACTTTAACAGCCATTACTTTTTTTAAGGGTGAAAAACGCAAAGGCGTACCGGCCATCCTGTACGAAATTGCACAAAACTCCAGCTTAGTTTCTTCCACCAAAATGTATTCGCAAATTGTGCAAAGCGCTTTAACGGTTGGTTTTGGCGGTTCGGCCGGGCTGGAAAGTCCGATTGCGGTAACCGGTTCGGCCATCGGTTCCAACTTCGCCCGGATTTATAAATTGGATTACCGCGAACGCACTTTGCTGCTGGCTGCTGGTGCTTCTGCCGGTATTGCGGCGGCTTTTAATGCGCCCATTGCAGGCATTATGTTTGCCTTCGAAATCTTACTAACTGGTGTGGTTTTTACCGATTTTGTGCCTTTGGTAGTAGCAGCAGTTTGCGGCAGTTTACTTTCTAAAATCATTCTGAATGAAGAAACCTTGTTCCAATTTCAAAGCAGGCACCCTTTCGATTACACCAACATTGCCTACTACATTATTCTGGGGATTTTCTGCGGATTGTATGCCCGTTATTTTGTAGTGGTTTCGCAGCGGGTAGAGCATTTTTTTAAGTCGATAAAAAGGACACGCATCCAAAAAGCATTTATCGGCGGCTTGATGCTCTCGGTACTTTGCGTATTGCTGCCACCGCTTTTTGGCGAAGGTTATCAATCAGTCAAAAGTTTGGCCAACGGACAAGTGCAAACTGTTGTTTCTGTTAGTTTTCTAAAATATTTCCCTTATCATTCCTGGTTCATTTTGCTGTTTCTGGGCTGCGTTTGTGTGTTTAAAGCGTTTGCCACTTCCATCACCATTTATAGCGGCGGCACGGGCGGAAATTTTGCACCTTCGCTAGTTTGCGGCGGCACCCTGGGCTTTTTCCTGGCATCGGTTTACGTGCAGTTGGGCTTTCCAAACGTGCCGGTAAACAACTTGCTGATTGTGGGCATGGCTGGTGTAATGAGCGGCGTAATGTACGCACCTTTAACCGCCATTTTTTTGATTGCCGAATCCAGTTCCGGGTACGATTTGTTCATCCCGCTGATGATCGTTTCGGTGATTTCTTTCGTCATCTCCAAATGGTTTTCGCCAATCTCACCGGATTTGCAGAAGCTGGCAGATGAAGGACAAATCTTCACCCATGAACACGACCGCAACCTGCTTTCGTTGCTGCACACGCCGGATTTGATCGAAAGAAATATCCAGACAATCAATGTAAATGCTTCTTTTCCGGATTTGTTAAACCTGATCCGCGATGGCCACCGAAACTTTATCGCCGTGCTGGAAAATGACGAGGTTTTGGTCGGGATTATTACGTTGGATGATATCCGCCCGGTGATGTTTAACCACGAAATGTACGATGAACTCGACGTAGAAAAAGTGATGAAAGCACCGCCGGCAACCGTAGAACTGGACGACGATATGCGCAGCATTATCCGCAAATTTGATGATACCAACACCTGGAATTTACCTGTTGTGGAAGGCGAAAAGTTTGTTGGTTTTATCTCTAAATCAACGATACTAAACCAGTACCGGGAGTTGTTAAAAGGGTATTCGGTTTAGGTTAATACTGTTTTTATCGACCTAAAATTAGCATTAAAAATGTCTGTAAAAATTAAACCAATTCCTGCCGAACAAACCTGGCCAATGCGCCAAAAAGTAATGTACCCGGAGTTTTCCGTCGAACAAGTGAAGTTGAAAGATGATGCACAAGGCCGCCATTTCGGGTTGTTTGTAGCAGATAAATTAACGGTTGTGGTTTCAGTCTTTGTAAAAGATAACGCATTGCAGTTCCGCAAATTGGCAACGCTGCAAGAGCAGCAGGGAAAAGGTTATGGCAAGCAAATGATGCAATTTATACTTGATCTGACTTCTGCAGAAAACCTTAAAGCCGTTTGGTGCAACGCGCGTATAACCGCGGCACCGTTTTACCAGGCTTTTGGTTTGGAGGTTTTGGGCGAAAACTGGCAGCAGGACGGACATACTTTTGTGGTAATGCAGAAGCAGCTTTAACGGTTTTATGCCGATAAAAGAAGCATGCATCAACTTAAATTCTATCAAGTTTACAACTTATAATTTCCCTACGCTGTTTCCTTACCTAAAATACAGGTTCTAAAAAAGTACCGCCATGGCATAAATAGGATAGGAAGGATGACAAAAATGAAAACGCTTGTTGTATAATCTGCCGGAGAACCTGCCAATTCGTTTTTCTTCCATAAAGGATACGACACAACTAAAAGCCATGCTGTTTTATAAACAATTTCAAGTAAAACAATTGGCAGCATTTTAAGTGGCCGGATTATCCCTATCCATGAAATAGCACCGTAAGCTAACCATACGCACCAGGCAACTGCGTCTGTTACTTCCCAAGTCCCGGTATGGTTGAGGATATGCACCAATGAATCGTGACTAAGAAATAAAAACATCAAGGTAAACAACAGCCGCATTGCATAAATATTGATTCGTGGAACACCTTGGTAATGTTCATAGTCTCTTTTAAAAATATTCATCATGTAAATGTGTTTCTAATTTAGAAGCGCTATAAGCCTTTTTGTTACACTGTTATAAACTTTATTATAAAGGATTTAGGAGAACGTTATTCAAAGCCTCACCCCAACCCTCTCCAGGGGAGAAGGAGTTAGCTGCACCGGGTTTTCAAGTCCCTCTTTTTTGGAGAGGGATTTAGGGTGAGGCTCTCACGCGCCGCTAAACTTATTCCCCAAATTTTAGTTGGATTGTTATATTTGCTTCTAAACAAAGAGTTTAAAAGGATTTTATAAAAACTATGCCCGAAGATACCGAGAAACCCGAAAAAGTACACGTACCTGTTGTAACACCCGAATCACTTTCTTTTTTAGAAAAATACATTAACAATTCTTCGCCAACTGGTTACGAAGCCGTTGGCCAGCAAATGTGGCTGGAATATTTAAAGCCTTATATTGATGCACAATACGTTGATAATTATGGTTCGGCAGTCGGCATCATCAACCCCGAAGCTGAATATAAAGTAGTAATTGAAGCACATGCCGATGAAATTTCCTGGTATGTAAATTATATCACTAGCGATGGTTTGATTTATGTGATTAGAAATGGTGGTTCCGATCATCAGATTGCGCCTTCAAAACGTGTAAATATTTATACTGAAAAAGGGGTGGTAAAAGCAGTATTCGGTTGGCCGGCAATTCACACGCGTAGCGCAGGCGAAAAAGAAGAAGCGCCAACTTTAAAAAATATCTTTTTAGATTGCGGTTGCACCACTAAAGACGAAGTTGAGAAACTCGGCGTGCACGTAGGTTGTGTAATCACTTATGAAGACGAATTTATGGTGCTGAACGACCGCTACTACGTTGGCCGTGCATTAGATAACCGAGTTGGTGGTTTTATGATTGCCGAAGTTGCCCGAAAGCTGAAAGAAAACAACGTAAAATTGCCTTTCGGTTTATACATTGTAAACGCCGTTCAGGAAGAAATTGGCTTGCAAGGTGCTGCCATGATTGCCGAATATATTGAACCGGATGTGGCCATCATCACCGATGTTACGCACGATACGCAAACGCCAATGATAAACAAAAATACACAAGGCGACCTAGCTTGTGGCCGTGGTCCGGTTATTTCTTATGCGCCTGCAGTTCAGCATAACGTTAATAAATTGCTGATTGAATCCGCAGAAAAAAATAACATTCCGTTCCAGCGCCAGGCATCTTCCCGTTCTACCGGAACCGATACCGATGCTTTCGCGTATTCAAACCACGGCGTTCCTTCGGCCTTAATTTCTTTGCCGTTGCGCTATATGCATACCACGGTGGAAATGGTGCATAAAGAAGATGTGGACAATGTGATCAGCCTGATTTATCAAAGTTTGCTGAACATTAAAGACGGTCAGGATTTTAAATATTTTAAATAACATAACTTTTAGGCGATAAAAACAGTATGATGCTTCTTTTATCCCTGTAAAAATCAAAATCAATTCAACATAAAAAATGAAACCAACACTTTTAATTTTGGCAGCCGGAATGGCCAGCCGCTATGGCAGCATGAAACAAGTGGACGGCTTTGGCCCAAACGGCGAAACCATTATTGATTATTCTATTTACGACGCCATTAAAGCTGGTTTCGGCAAGATTAGTTTTATCATCCGCGAAGAATTTGTAGATAGTTTTAAATCGAAATTTGAACCGAAGCTGAACGGCAAGATAGAAACGGAATACGTGTTCCAGACCTTCAACCTAAAACCATATGGCATTGATAAAGAGATAGAACGCGCAAAACCTTGGGGAACGGCCCACGCAGTTTTAGAAGCGAAAAACCAGGTTCAGGAACCGTTTTGTGTGATCAATGCAGATGATTTTTACGGTAAAGAAGCTTTTGAAAAAATGGCTGCTTTTTTAACCGGGGAAGTTAGCGATAACCATTTTTCGCTGATGGGTTACCGGATTGATAAAACATTGTCTGAGCATGGATCTGTTTCGCGCGGTGTTTGTAAAGTTGATGAAAACAACAATCTGGTTGAGATTAACGAGCGTTTAAAAGTTTATGAAAAAGACGGTGTAATTGTTTATGAAGAAAATGGTGTAGAAACGCCATTGCACGAAGATCCGCGTGCTTCAATGAATTTCTGGGGATTTTCTCCAGCGGTTTATGGTTTGATGGAACCGATGTTCAAAGCGTTTGTAGAAGCAAATTCTGCCGATCCGAAATCAGAATTTTTGTTGCCCAAAGCAGCAGATGAGTTGATTAAATCTGGAAAAGCATCATTCCAAGTAATTCCAACTTCAGCACAATGGTTTGGCGTAACTTACAAAGAAGACAAACCGGTTGTACAGCAAAAAATATCAGAATTGGTATCCAGCGGCACTTACCCGAGTAATTTGTGGGGTTAACCTCACCCCAACCCTCTCCTCAAGGAGAGGGAGAAAAAGTTCGATAAAAATTAAGCCGATAAAAGAAGTATCAATGAATGCTTCTTTTACCGGCTTTTTTTGGATTTATAGAACTTCTATTTAAAAGATAAGAACTTGAAAAGTTGCCGCTATTGCCTCCCTCTCCTACAGGAGAGGGTCGGGGTGAGGTTCTACTTCCGCATCACCGCCCAACCACTTACTAACGAAATCAAATCTTCAATCCCGCCAACAACCCGATCTTTGGCGTGGAATTTTTTATCCACATACTTCCGTAAATAATAACTACCAAAAGTTACCGCCAAAGCAGAAGCCCCGCCTAAAACCAAACCTTTGGCAACGCCAACTTTGTTTGACCGAAAAACACCTGCGCCAGCCAAAGCACCGGAAGCAACACGCACGGCAATCTGCGGAAAAATAATACGGTTTGGCCCGTTTGGTAGTTTATCGCCCAAAAATTCGCCTGCGGTTAATACTTTGGTGATAGCAGCCGTTACGGGCGATTGTAAAAAACTCAAACCAGATTTCGCCAGGTTCTTATTGGGATGTCTGTTCAAAAAAAAGCTGAGCACGGTTGGCGCAACGGTGGCTCGCATCCCGGCAACGGCACCAAGGCCAATGGCTTTGGCAATTATTTTCTTACTGGTTTTCATATCATTTGTTTAGTTAAAAGTTTAACAGGTGGTTAGGGTTATAGTTTGCGTTTTAAGTTGATGCAAACCATAATAGTTGCTAATTTTAGGTCGATAAAAGAAGCATTGATAGTTAATAGCGAATGGTTAATAGTTCATAGCTAACAGTTTATAGTTGATAGGCAAAGCTGATTGCTGAAAGCTGAAAGCCAATAGCTAAACCTCCCACCCAAAACCCCCATGAAAAAACTCCTATTCGTTGCCTTGTTATATTGCGGTGCTGTTGCTGCGCAAAACAAAGATTATTCAATTACCCCGGTTTCTTTTACGCAAGTTAAGCTGACTGATCATTTCTGGTCGCCCAAAATAGAAACGAACCGAACTGTTACGATTCCCGCTTCTTTTGCGCGTTGCGAAAACACCGGACGCGTAAAAAACTTTGAGATGGCGGCTGCCAAAAGCGGAAAGTTTTGTACGAAATATCCTTTTGACGACACCGATATTTATAAAACGATAGAAGGTGCTTCGTATTCGCTTGCCGTTCATCCCGATCCGCAATTAGATCATTATTTAGATTCGATGATTACGATTGTTGGAAAAGCGCAGGAGCCGGACGGTTATTTGTACACGGCAAGAACCATCGACCCTTTGCATCCGCAACCTTGGGCCGGGCCAGAACGTTGGGTCAAAGAGAACGAACTGAGCCACGAATTGTACAATTCCGGCCATTTGTTTGAAGCAGCATCGGCACATTTTCAGGCAACGGGAAAACGTAACTTCCTTAACATCGCCCTAAAAAATGCGGATTTGTTAGTGCAAACTTTCGGGCCTGGCAAAAGGCACGTGGCACCCGGACACGAAATTGTAGAAATGGGGTTGGTGCGTTTGTTCCGCATTACCGGCAAAAACGATTACCTGAGTTTGGCCAAGTTTTTTATCGATGAACGCGGCAAAAGAACCTATGATAAAAACAGTACCGATGCGTGGAAAAACGGCAGCTACTTTCAAGACAATGAGCCGGTTATTGACCAGGACGAAGCCGAAGGCCATGCCGTTCGCGCCATGTATTTGTACTCCGGAATGGCAGATGTAGCGGCTTTGACTGGCGACCAGGATTACATCAAAGCCATAGACAAAATTTGGGATAATATGGTTTCCAAGAAAATTTATGTACAAGGCGGAATTGGTGCGGTTGGCGATGGCGAACGTTTCGGTGCAAATTTTCAACTGCCAAACGCAACGGCTTATAACGAAACCTGTGCCGCTATTGGCAACGTGTTTTGGAACCAGCGCATGTTTTTGCTGCATGGCGATTCAAAATACATTGATTTGCTGGAGAAAGTGTTGTACAACGGTTTAATTTCTGGTGTTGGTTTGGATGGAAAATCCTTTTTCTACACCAATGCCATGCAAATAGAAGGCGGCTTTAAGCACGCCGATATGGAAGCAAGCCGTTCGGGCTGGTTTGAATGTTCCTGCTGCCCAACCAATTTGGCGCGTTTGCTGCCTTCAATCCCCGGCTATGTTTATGCACAAAAAGGCAATGCTGTTTTTATCAACCTTTTTATGAGTGGCAAGGCGGATTTGCTGATCGATAAAAAGCCAGTCCAAATTATCCAGCAAAATAATTACCCTTGGAACGGCCTGTTGTCTTTTACTTTAATGCCCGAAGTTCCGCAAGAATTTCAACTAAAAATCCGCATTCCGGGTTGGGTCAGGAACGAAGCAATTCCGTCTGACCTTTATTCTTTTCAGGATAAAAAAACGGCTGCTGTAACCATCAAAATAAACGGCAAACCTGTAAAATATACGGTGGAAAACGGTTACGCCCTGATCAGCAAAGTTTGGCGGAAAAACGACCAGGTTTCGGTTGATTTGCCGATGCGGGTTAAAAAAGTAACAGCTAGTAATAGCTTGGCAGAAGACGCCGGCAAAGTTGCTTTGCAGCGCGGTCCAATCATGTATTGTGCCGAGTGGAAAGATAACGACGGCAAAGTGAGCAATATCATCATCCCGAAAAATACTTCTTTTACACCTGCTTATCAAAAAGATATGCTGAACGGCTTAACTGTTTTAAACGGCAAAGCTTTAAAAACCGATTCTACCAATAGCAGCAAAACGGAAACGGTGCAATTTACGGCCATTCCGTATTACTCCTGGGCAAACAGGGGCAAAGGTGAGATGACGGTTTGGATCCCGGAAACGGTTGGACAAGCAACTCCTGCCAGCAAGAAGGACAAGTAACCGGAATCAGAACTATAAGCTGGATGGTTTACTGTGCTCAAAATCATGCAGTTGCTGAACTATTTAGCAGTCGGTTTTTAAGCTGATAAAACAAGTATTGCACCTGCTGAGGTTTCTCAACAGCAAAAAACTGTCGGGAAATAGGTTTATGCAGCAAATTAACTGTAGTTAAAATTTGTGGTTCAGGTTTTGTAAAACAAAATTAGTAATTCTCTTTCAAAGAAATTATTTGTTTTATTTAAAGAA
>CAZZVO010000140.1:0-10602 GCA_964657505.1 uncultured Mucilaginibacter sp. | reverse complement strand
AACTGATTGCCGAAGCACTATTTCCTTATGCTGATGGATTAGTAATTGCAACCAAAGGCGGATTAACACGGACTGGCCCGAATGAATGGCCGATCAACTCAAGTCCGGAGCATTTAAAACAAGCTTTAGAAGGAAGTTTAAAACGACTGAAATTGGAACAAATTGACTTGTACCAGTTGCACCGCATCGACCCAAATGTACCTTTTGAAGATACATTGGAGTTTTTGAAACAGGCGCAGAAGGATGGCAAAATCAAACATATCGGCCTATCTGAAGTAACGGTTGAAAACATCAAAAAAGCACAGGAATTTGTGGAAGTGGTTTCCATACAAAATATGTACAGCGTAGATAACCGCAAATGGGAAACCGAACTGCAATATTGTGAAGAAAACAACATTGCTTTTATCCCCTGGTTTCCATTAAATGGCGGAAACGAAGAAGGCATGAAAAAAATTGCAGCTTTGGCGCAGCAAAAAGGCGCAACCGTACAGCAAGTTGCATTAAGCTGGCTATTGCATCATTCACCCAATATTTTGCTGATTCCGGGAACTTCCAGTGTAAATCATTTGGAAGAAAATATGAAAACAGAATCCGTAGAATTGACTGAAGATGATTTGAAGGAACTGGAAAATTTATCTAAATAAATACTGATTTTAAGTAAAGTAGTCGATAAATTACAAATCGTTGTTCGTTATATCTCGATTTAATACGTCTATTGCTACACTAAATATTATGCTAATTAAATTAGTATTTCTTTTTTAAATTTTGAAAAAATTTCTTATTTTAGCATAATATTTATTCACATAAAAATGCAAAATGAATTACGTGTTGAGTTTAATGAAAAGAAAACAGTTAATTCTGTTCTCTATATCGTTAGCAAACTAAAGCGTAAAGATTTCCATAAGATTTTTAAGATACTTTATTTTGCAGATAGAGATCATCTTGCCAAATACGGAAGATCTATAACTGGTGATGCTTATATCGCCATGGTTGATGGTCCCGTTCCAACTAAACTTTATGATATTTTTAAATCTGTTAGAGGAGATGGTTATTTTAAAGATGAAGGTAAATTTTCAAAGTATTTTAGTGTTGAAAATTGGGATTTAATTAAATCCAACGAGCAGCCAAACTTAAAGGCTCTTTCTCAAACCGATATAACGTTTCTTGATACAAACATTAAGTTATATGGTGAAATGTCATGGGAAGAAATTCGTGAAAAGTCGCATGATTACGCATGGAACAATACAGCACCAAACCGCACAATCTCTTTTGAAAATTTAATTACAGAAGCGGGCGAAGATGAGTTATTTATCGATTATGCGCAGCAACAAGCCTACATCAGGAACCTTGTTAAGTAATGGGAGGTTTAAGCGATGCAATTGGTGACAATGCTAAAAGAAAGCTTTTTCAAGCGGGATTAACCAAAGGAGATATCTTTTTAAATAAATTTGAGACTATTAATCACTCCAAATTCTTTATAGTGGCTGGAATTGCAGCAGATAAAATTTTCACTTGCGCTGTTTATATTAATTCCGAAATTCATCCTTCCTTGTATCGTAAACAAGAATTATTAGAGCTTCAAATACCTATCAAAAAAGTAAATTATTCGTTTTTAAAATATGACTCGTTTGTTTGCTGCTCAACCCCGCTTTATATTAATTCTGATAATATTTTTAACTGGATAAAAACAGGATCATGCAAAGTTGTAGATAAACTTATGTCTGATGATTTAACAACTATTACCAATGCTATTGTTAATTCTGGGTTATTATCAGAAGAAGAAATTGAATTCTATTTTACTTTATAATTCTTTTAACCAGTGTATGTTCAAATTCACAACTTAACTTCAGGTAGAACTATTATATTCTTTTTATCGTGATAAATCTTGTATTATACTTAAACACCATTTTTAGGTGCATAAAAAAAGCTGTCTCGAAAAGACAGCTTTTTTTGTTTAAATATTTCCCTTAATAAATTTCGGCTTACTTTTTTCTTCGTAAAAAAGCAACTACACCAGTCGTAACAACCGCTGTTACTACAACCGATTTGATCAAACCTTTTGGGTTGTATTTCCAGGCTGCTTTCCAGCCTTTTTCAGCAAAAATATTAGGGATATGGCCGTGAGCTAAATCATCTACAATGCCTTCTACAACGTTGATCCGGTCTGCTAGCAATAACGGCAACCAGTGTCCGTATTCATTTTCGCTGAAGTTTTTAAATGCGTAACGACGGATAATTCCACTTAAACCAGAAGGCGGAACAGAAGTACCAAATACGGCAGTTAAATTTGGCCGCTCGTTAGATTTTAGGATTTCGACGGTTTGTTGTTGTAATGCAGGGCGTTCCCAGTTTAAGCGTTGGTGGTCGTCGCCAGTATATTTTTTCATTGGGTAAGTTGGTTCGTTTTTTGGATCAGCATCCACACCCCAACCGTTAATATGCGAATAATCGCTATTTGTGTTTTCCATGATAATTCTTTTTATTTTTTTGCGGTAGATGGAATTAAAACCGTTTTGATACAATTATCCAATTTAGATGAAAAAATGTGATAAGCATCAGCAACTTCTTCTAAAGGCACTTTATGCGTGATAATTCCTTTTGGGTTTAAACGGCCAGCCTGAATATGATCAATCAACCGCGGCAGCAAACGTTTTACAGAAGCCTGGTTGGCACGGATAGTTAATCCTTTGTTCAGCACGTTACCAATCGGAACCAAATTATCAGTTGGGCCATAAACGCCAACAACCGAAACGATACCACCTTTTTTCACAGAATTGATTGCCCAATGCAATGCCGTAGCAGAACCAGCTTGCAAAAGCATTTTTTTACCGGTAATAGTTTGCAAAGCATCGCCGGAAGCATCAGCACCAACGGCATCAATACAAACATCCGCGCCGTACCAGTCGGTTGCTTTCTTTAAAAACAAAACCGGGTCTTCCATATCTTTGAAGTTGTAAACTTCGCATTGCGCGTATTTTTTAACAAACTCTAATCGGTAATCAATATGATCAATCACGATAACGCGGCCAGCACCAAAAAGCCAGGCGCATTTTGCAGCAAGAATACCAACTGGACCGGCACCAAAAACAACAACCGTATCGCCGGTTTTAATGCCACCCATTTCTGCTGCCTGATAACCGGTTGGAACCACATCTGTTAATAAAACGGCATCATCATGATCCATCCATTCCGGGATAACCGTTGGACCAACATCCGCATAAGGAACACGCACATATTCTGCCTGGCCACCATCGTAACCACCAGCCGTATGCGAATAACCAAAAATGCCGCCCACTGCGGTTGCTTGCGGGTTTGATTCGTGGCAATTGCCGTACAGTTCCTGCTTGCAAAAAGCACATTTCCCGCAGGAAACATTAAAGGGAACGATGACGTTATCGCCAACTTTTAAATTGTGCACCGACGAACCAATATCTTCTACCACACCAATAAACTCGTGGCCGAAAGTTGTGCCCACACGTGTATCAGGCACCAAACCGTGATACAAGTGCAAATCGGAACCGCAAATGCAGGAACGGGTAACGCGTACAATCGCATCTTCCGGATGCAGGATTTCGGGCAATGGTTTTTGATCTACGCGCACCCTTCGTGGGCCGCGGTAATTCATGGCTAACATATTTTTGGTTTAGAATTATTAATCAGTTAATTACTGATACAACCTGATGCGCAATAGGTTGTTTAATTAATTTATTAATAATTAAAAAGGTGTGGTAAAAACAGTATTGTGGATTTGAGTTATACGATTTTTTCGTACAACTCAATCTTTTGGTCCAAGCTTGTTTTAAAATTGCCTCAATTAAGTGCGTTTGGTGAAAGAGTGATTAAACACAACTATACCTTTTACTAATTATGATAGCAAAACATAATTTATTTTTCTTAATCTCTGCAAATAATTTGATTTATAAACACAACCAAGTTGTATGTAAAATAGCATAATAATTTAAACTGCCTTTTTTCCTTAAATAAGATAATTTCCATAGAAAATTGATGGCAAAGAATATTATGAAATACTGCTGCAGTTGTCATTATGAGAATATATTTAAGACGGATATTTGTTAGGTGAGTATTGTGAATATGAATTTTTCGGTTCCGATGAGTGGGACAGCATATCCGTACACGATGACCTGCTCGAACACCCTATATTTTTTATAAAACAAAGAGAGCTTTAAGTAGAAAACTTACCAGATATTGATCAATAGGCAAAAACGATTATAATTGAGCATTAAAAGTATTTTTCGCACGAAGCTTAAATAGGCATTTATCTTCTTTACCACCTTCGAATTAAGATTTATTGAAATTGAGTCGTTCGTACAATAAATCAGTAAACGTCCGCAAAATATTTGAGCCGTTCCAGGCAGCAAGTCTTAAATTGAAGCCCTTGTTGATTCTTTACTTTTATAAAGTATTATTTTTTAATCACTTCCCAATACAAAACTTACTAAAAATATTTTCCAATAAATCATCGGTAGTAACCGCACCCGTAATTTCACCCAGATAGTACAAAGCCTGCTTAATATCCATCGCTAAAAAATCGGAAGTTACAGGGTTTTCCATGCCATGTAAAACACGTTCTAAAGCTTCATTGGTTTTTTGTAACGCTTCTAAATGACGAATGTTCGTAATCACCGTTTCTTCACCAGTTAAACGTGTGTAGATAGCGGTTTCATAAATCAGTTGCTTCAGTTCTTCGATGTGCTGTTTTTGCTGTGCAGAAATTTCAAGGTATTTTATTTCTTCAGAAAGATTGATGCTGATACTGTTTTCATCGGCTAAATCTATTTTATTGGCGATAGCCAAGATTGGCATTCCGGCGCGTTGCAAGTTTTGCAAATCAGTTTTCAGTTCCGTTTCCGATAGTTCGTTCACATCAAAAACATAAACCAGCAAAGCCGACGTGCTAATTTTATCCATTGTTTTTTGCACGCCAATCGCTTCAATTGTATCAGTTGCTTCGCGGATTCCAGCCGTATCAATCAACCTAAAGTTTACACCGTTAATGTTTAGAATTTCTTCAATTGTATCGCGCGTGGTTCCCGGAATTTCACTGATAATCGCGCGGTCTTCGTTCAGCAAAGCATTTAATAAAGTCGATTTCCCAGCATTTGGCCTTCCTGCAATAACCGTATTTACGCCTTGTTTAATTACATTTCCTAATTCAAAAGAACGGATCAGCTCAAAAACCACTTTGTTGATTTGCAGGATCAAACTTTTCAACTGATCGCGGTTGGCAAACTCTACATCTTCTTCGCCAAAATCCAGTTCCAACTCAATCAATGAAGCAAAATTGATGAGTTGTTCGCGCAAAACCTGTAACTGGTTACTAAAACCGCCTCGCAATTGCTGCATCGCAATTTGGTGCGAAGCTTTAGAATCGGAAGCAATTAAATCTGCAACTGCCTCAGCTTGAGATAAATCTAATTGTCCGTTTAAAAAAGCACGCAATGTAAACTCGCCGGGTTTGGCCGCGCGTGCTCCTTTTGCCAGTAATAATTTGATGATGGATTGCACAATGTAAGGCGAACCATGACAGGAAATTTCCACCACGTTTTCTTTGGTGTACGATTTTGGCGCGATAAACAACGCAGCAACCACTTCATCCAAAACAATTTCGCCATCCACAATCGAACCAAAATGAAGTGTGTGCGAAGCCTGTTTTAACAGATTTTTGCCGCTAAAAACAGCATTGGCAATTTGGATGGCGCGCGGACCCGAAAGCCGGATGACAGCAATTGCGCCTACGCCGTTTGCTGTGGAAAGTGCCACAATAGTATCTTCTGTTTGGATTTGGGCTGAGGTAGAATCGTTTATCATTGCCGCAAATTTCGGGAAATGATTTGGTTTACGAATTTGACAATCAGCTAAGATTACAAAAACCGTCAAGCTGTAGCTTTGAACATCAATTTTATAGCGATAAAAACATTATGCAAACTTATATCGATCAGATTCAGAAAACTATTGAACCGCTTCGCCAGCAAATTATCAACCATAAAGTTTATTCGGCCATAAGTAGTTTAGACGAGCTAAAAACGTTTATGGAACACCACGTTTATGCCGTTTGGGATTTTATGTCGCTGTTGAAATCGCTGCAAAACCAGCTCACTTGCACGTCGGTTCCCTGGTTCCCAAAATGCGATGCCGATACGCGTTATTTGATCAACGAAATTGTGGTTGGCGAAGAAAGCGATGTGGACAGCGAAGGCAAGCGCACCAGTCACTTCGAACTGTATTTAAAAGCGATGGAACAAATTGGCTGCGATACCGAACTGATGAAAAACTTCGTGGAAACCTTGCAAACCACCGACAATTTTGAACAAGCTTTTGCGGCGGCCAATACTTCTTTTACCGCACAAAAATTTGTGGATTTTACGTTTGAGATCATCAACAGCAACAAAGCTTATTTGCAGGCTGCGATATTTACTTTTGGTCGGGAAGATTTAATTCCGGGCATGTTTTTGACGATGGTGAATGATTTGAACCGGAATTTCCCCGAAAGTATTTCGCAAATTAAATATTATTTGGAACGCCATATTGAGGTTGACGGCGATCATCACAGTCATTTAGCTTTACAAATGACGGCTAATTTATGTGGAGAAAACCCGCAATTTTGGCAGGAAGCAGAGCAAGCGGTTGTACAATCTTTAAAAATGCGGATTGCGCTTTGGGATGGCGTTTATGAAGAGATTATGGCGAAGAAAAGCACGCTGGTTTCGGCTTAAACCTTACCGATAATTTTCTAAAAAGGTATATGTAATTTTCTTAAAGAGCTGAGTTACCGTGAAACTTATGAAGAAGTTTACGATCATATCTTGACTGCGTTGGAACAAAAATCTTTAGAAGTTTCTTTCCAAGATGCAGTTAATAATATTATAAAAGATGATTTTGGTGGCGGAAAAGGTTTGATCGCAATGGAGAAAAAATGCCTTGAATCAGCAGCAGATGAAGCAAACAGCCAACAGTGGGATTATTTTAAATCTAACTTTAGGTTTCCAAACATAGTTTCCACAACTATGCTGATTTTAATTGTCTCTTTAAGTATAAGGTACATTCCATTTTCACCGTACATTATAGTTGTACTTTTTACATTTGCAATAGTAATTCCAAATACTTTTATGCTGATCCGATATTACTATATTGGATATTGTACCAAAGACACTAAAACATCTATTAAAGATCAAATTATGCGGAAAATAGCCGGAAGATCATGGTTATTATTTAATCCTGGATTGATTACATTTTCAAGTAGGTATTTAAAAGATAATAAAAGTTTCAACCTTAATCTTTGGGTTTTTGAACATGATTTAATAGTTTCAATTGTAGCTGTTTGCCTTATTTTATATGTTCTTTCTTTCATCAAATTAAGCAGACAGGAACTTAAGGTTTACATGATAAAATAACCTTTTCAATAACTATTGATTTTTTGCTTTTTGTTCCCTAATCATTTCCCCGTAATCCCAACCTTTACAAGCAGCATCCAAAGTTGCAGCAATCCGTTTAACACGTGTTGGTTCCGTTTTAGCTTCGTTTATCCACTTAAAATAATAATGCTGGTGCGATTTGGGTAAGCGGTTAAAGTTTTGCAAAGCTTCCGGTTCATCGGCAAAACATTCGGCTAAATCGTCGGGCATTTCTATTTTAAAATCTGTATCGAGTTCCAATTGCAGCTTCACCATCGCTCCTTTTTCTTTGCGGATGGCTTTGCGTAATGCTGCTTTTACCGGCAAAATAAAATCGCCTTCGCCCATCGGCACTAAAGCCAAACCATTGATTTTCAGTTCATCCAACATTCCTCTCACCCTAAAACTTACTTTGGTGTTTGGTTTGATTTCTTGTGCAATTACAGCTGGAACGTGGAGATATGTCCAGCCGGTTTTTTCGCCTTTTTCGCCATATTGTTGTAGAACGCCTGTAAATTCGGTCATGGTTTTGGGTTGAGGAATGCTTCTTTTATCGGCATAAAATTAGAATGGATAACCGGCTTTCGCGCGTATTAAAATTATTACGTATTAGCTGAAATAAAAATAGTAAATTGTATTTTCTTTCATAAAAACTTAAATAATGAAAAAATCAATACTCTTTTTAGCACTTCTAATTTCTAGTTTTTGCGCCAAAGCGCAGGACGCCGTGAGTTACCAGATGCCGCCAAAAGCCATGGCCGATTTGCTTCTGGCCAAACCCACGCCAAGCGCAAGTATTGATAGCAAAGCCGACTGGATGCTGCTGATGGACCGCAACTCCTACCCTTCTGTAGAAGAACTGGCGCGGCCCGAATTGCGCATTGCCGGTCTCCGCATCAACCCAAACAATTTTGCACCGAGCCGCCAGTTGCTGGTTATCAATAATTTCACGCTGAAAAATATTAAAACCGGACAGAGTTTCCAGGTGAGCGGTTTGCCTTCACCGTTATTGGCTGGCGCTCCAAGCTGGAGTCCGGATGAGAAAAAGATCGTTTTCACCCAAACCAATGCCAATGGTGTGGATTTGTACGAGATTGATGTGTTAACGCATAAAGCTTCAAAAATCAACAAAAAACCGTTAAATATTGTATTGGGAACCGGCATCACCTGGGAAGATAACAACACCGTTTTGTACCGCGCAGCCTTAAAACCGGCCATTGCGGCACCGGCAAAACCATTGATGCCAAAAGGGCCAACCGTACAGCAAAGTTTGGGCAAAACTGCACCGAGTGCCACTTACGAAGATTTAATTAAATCACCTTACGACGAGCAATTGTTCGAGTTTTATGCCACTTCGCAATTGGTGCAAAATAAAAATGGCGTAGAAACAGCAGTTGGCAAACCGATGATTTATGCTTCGGTTGCTTTATCGCCCGATAAAAAATATTTGCTGGAACGCACGTTGCGCAAACCGTTTTCTTATTTAGTTACCGCGCAAGGCTTTCCTTCAACCGTAACCATTACAGATTTAAGCGGAAAAAGCTTAAAAATGCTGGCAGAATTGCCTTCGCGCGAAGCTACACCGTCGGGTTATGACAACACGCAAAATATTCCGCGGGGTTTTGACTGGCGTGATGACGAAGCCGCAACAATCACCTGGGCGCAACCTTTGGATAGTGGTTTGATACGCAGAAAAGTTGATTTCCATGATGCCGTTTATGCGTTGAATGCGCCATTTACAGGGACGCCAAAAGAGTTGTTCAAAACGCAATTTCGCTACCGCGGCACTACTTGGGGAAATGAAAATTTGGCTTTAGTTTCCGAAGGTTTGCGTTCACGTCAAACGGAGAAAATCAGTCGGTACAACGGCAGTACCGGCACTTTGGAAAAATTGTTGGAACGTAACCAAACTGATGCGTACAGCGATCCGGGCGACCCAATAATGATGAAGAACAAGTTTGGCCGAAACGTAATCCAGACGACCGATAACGGCATAAAAATTTTGATGAACAATACAGTTGGGGCTTCTTCCAAAGGAGATTTACCTTTTCTGGCGAAGTTTGACCTCGGTACAAAACAAAATGAAATTATTTGGCGCTGTGCCGAAGGGACTTACGAGTTTGTGGTGGATGTGATCGACGCGAATAAACTGACTTTGATCACCAAAAAAGAGTCACAAAAAGAAGTGCCAAACTATTTTTTAAAGGATTTAATGTTGAAAATTGCCGACCGGCCAGTTACAAATTTTAGCAATCCGTACCCGCAAATGGTTGGTGTGAGCAAACAAAAAATCACCTATAAAAGAAGCGATGGCGTTGATTTAACCGGCGATTTATACTTGCCTGCCGGTTACGATAAAGCGAAAGATGGCCCGTTGCCGGTTTTGATTTGGGCTTATCCGCGCGAATTTAATTCGGCGGCCGATGCGGCGCAAATCCGCGGGTCAAAATACCGTTTTACTACAATTGGCGGCGGTAGTCCGGTGTTTTTTGTCACCAACGGTTACGCAGTTTTAGATAACGCCGAAATGCCAATCGTAGCCAAAGAAGGTAAAAAACCGAACGATACTTTTGTAGAACAATTGCAGTTGAATGCCGAAGCAGCCATCAATAAATTATCAGAAATGGGCGTCGGCGACCGCAACCGGATTGCAGTTGGCGGACACAGTTACGGTGCTTTTATGACAGCTAACTTATTGGCCCACACCAATTTATTTAAAGCAGGGTTAGCAGAAAGCGGTGCTTACAACCGGACACTTACGCCGTTTGGTTTCCAGAACGAAGAACGCACTTATTGGGACGATCCGAAGTTGTATTATGATATGAGTCCGTTTAGTTTTGCCGATAAAATCAAAACGCCCATTCTGTTAATTCATGGAGAAGCGGATGATAACCCGGGAACTTTCCCCATCAACAGCGAACGTTTATTTGCAGCGATTAAAGGTTTAGGCGGAACTGTTCGGTTTGTGTATTTGCCTTACGAAGCGCATGGTTATCGCGGTAAAGAAAACCTACTGCATAAATTGTGGGAGCAAAATACCTGGCTGGATAAATATGTAAAAAATGCTAAACCGGTAAATCCACCGGCAGTAAAACCAGAAACCGGCAGTAAATAATTTTCACCAAAAAAAGGTTGATAAAAGAAGTATCTGATTATTTTGATACTTCTTTTATCAACCTTTTTTAATCTT
>CAZZVO010000139.1:0-10657 GCA_964657505.1 uncultured Mucilaginibacter sp. | reverse complement strand
AGCACATTCATCCGGTTTTGATCGTGGTTTACGGCAAAAGGCGAAGCAGCAATATTGATCATCAAATTCGGTTCCTGTTTTATCAAAACATCCATTGGCCTCACGCGGTACAAAGGGTTATCAATGTTGTTCCACAAATCTTCGCAAATCGTTAACGCAATCCGGTGTCCTTTAAAATCAATGCAGGTAAATTCGGTTGCTGGTTCAAAATATCGGTACTCGTCAAACACATCATAATTGGGCAGCAACGCTTTGTTTGTTACTGTTTTTACCGCACCATTTTCGATGAAGTAAGCAGAATTGTACAGGTCTTTTCCTTCGGGAGAAGAATTAATAGTTGGCAAACCGATAATGCAAGCTATATTTTGACAAGCCGCAGCAATTTGTTTTGCCGAACTTTCACACAGCGCGATAAACTCGGTAAACTCTAAAAAATCCCTCGGCGGATAACCGCAAATGCATAATTCAGCAAAAACCACCAGGTCGGCACCGTTGTGCTGTGCTTCTTTTATAGCCGAAATTATTTTATTGGTGTTGGCTTCAAAATTACCAACATGGTAATTCAGTTGTGCTAAAGCGATCTTCATAAAGTATAATTGAACCTGTTTTACAATGCGGCGTATTACAGATTAAAATTTTATTTTCGTTTGATATATGAACCAAACTTTTTTCCAAATCCTGAAAAAACAAAGCTATTTATTTTTTCTGATTTGCATTTTGCTTGTTTCCTGCAAAAGGAAGGACAAAATTGATGTCACCGGCATTAATCTCAACGTAAAAATTGAACGTTTTGACCACGATTTTGATGGTTTTCAGGGAAGCAATTTTCCGGCAAAAGCAGTGCAACTGCAACAACATTACGGCGGCTTTTATACGGATTTTGTGGAGAAGATTTTAAATGCAGGCAGTACAAAAGACACCGCTTATTTTTCTAATTTGAGACGTGTTTTTAAAGACCGTTCGTATTTTGATCTGAAGCACGAAGTTGATTCTGTTTACCCGAATTTGAATCAGCAGGAAGCGGAATTGACAGATGCTTTTAAACACATTAAGTATTATTATCCGCAGAAAAATTTGCCACACGTTTATGCTTATTTTTCTGGTTTCCAGGCGCAAACTTCTATCGGGAACAATTATTTTGCCATCGGGCTGGACCTTTTTCTCGGCAGTAATTCTAAGTTTTACCCGGCTTTGATTGAAACTTTTCCGCATTACATTTCCAGGCGTTTTACGCCAGATAATATGGTGCCGCGGGTGATTGAAAGTATTGCGAGGGAGGATTTGTTTGAGGAGCAGGCTGAAGACGATAAATCGCTGCTTTCGAGGATGATTTATAATGGCAAGATAATGTATTTTATGGATCAAGTTTTACCGGATGTGCCGGATTCAACTAAGATCGGTTACACAAACCAGCAGTTAAAATGGTGCAAAGATAACGAAGCGAATATTTGGGGATATTTTTTGGAGGATAACCTGCTTTATGAAAGCGATTATCCTAAGATACAAAAATATTTAACGGAAGCACCTTTTACGCCCGGTTTAGGCGATCACAACAATTCTGCACCGAAATTAGCTGTATGGACTGGCTGGCAGATTGTAAAACAATACATGGATAGAAATCCGAATGTAACACTGCAACAGTTAATGAGCGATGCCGCAGATCAAAAAATATTGGATTTATCTAAATATCGGCCAAAGTAGCTGTTGATAGTTTTGAGACGATAAAAGAAGCATCACTTCAAAATGGCAAATACCATACGCAAACAAACAATGATACCAATAATCAAAATAACGTTGGAAACGGAGGTATAAAAAAAGCTATCGCCTAAAAAACGGAAATAAACGCCGATTAAACCAATAAAAATACCAACCGTTAGTATAATATAATTCCGTGTATCGTTTGCAGAAGCAGACTTGTTCATGTTTTAATAATTTGCTTTCAAAAGTAAGCAAGTTTTGTTGAAACCGAAAAACAGAAAAGAGGTTTTTTGGAAGAATTTCTCTTACAAATTGCTTTACTAAAAAACACCTGGTAAAAGAAGCATCAACAAAAAACCCGGCATTAACCGGGTTTCAAATTCAAAATCAATTTTTTTATCCGTTAGATAATGCGGCGGCACCACTAACAATTTCGCTTAATTCGGTTGTAATAGCAGCCTGGCGCGCTTGGTTGTAAGAGAGTTTTAAAGCTTTCAGCAAATCTCCGGCATTATCTGTTGCTTTGTCCATAGCCGTCATACGTGCACCATGTTCGGAAGCATGAGAATCTAAAATCGCTTTATACAATTGTACTTTTATGTTTTTGGGAATTAATTCTTCCACAATTTTTTCTTGTGAAGGCTCCAAAATATAATCTACCTGTGCTGCTTTTAACGCTTCTTTTTTATCAGGTTTTGGTACTGGCAGCAATTGTTCGGTCATGATAAATTGTACCGCGGCGTTTCTAAAATGATTGTAAACCAATTCAACGCGATCATAATCCCCATTTACAAAACCTTGCATAATGGCTTCTGTAATTACAGAAGTATTATCAAAGTTAAGCTGGTTAAACAATTCGTTATTGTTGCCAACCACTTTGTATTTCCGGCGCTCGTAATATTCCTGCGCCTTTTTACCAATCGCAACAACAGAAATGTTACCTGCCCTTAATTGATCTGTGTATTTCTCTGCAACTATATTGTTGGCCGCTTTAATTACATTGGCATTAAAAGCACCGGCCAATCCGCGGTTAGAAGTAACAGCCACAATCAGCACACGTACAGGCTCTCGAACCTGCATGTAAGGAGACGAAGCATCTTCCAAACTTGCAGAAAGATTAGTCAGCATTTCGTTCAGCTTTGTTGCATACGGACGCATTTGCACGATAGCGTTAGTTGCCCGCTTTAACTTGGCTGCCGAAACCATTTTCATGGCTTTGGTTATCTGCTGTGTTGATGATACCGAAGCGATCCGGTTTCTTACTTCTTTTAAATTGGCCATTTGTTCAGTTATCGGTTGTCGGTTGTAAGTTGCAGATTTTGAACAGGCAACTGGAAACGCTCAACATAAAACTTTCTTAATTATAATTTGCAGCTAATTCTTTTGCTACTGTTTCGAGTATGCTGGTAGTTGCCTCCTCTAATTTCCCGCCTTTTAGGTCAGCTAAAACTTCCGGATGGCGTAATTCTAACTGACTGGTGAATTCGGCTTCAAACTCTCTCACCCGGTTTACTGGAACGTTACGCATCAGGTTTTTTGTGCCGAGATAGATAATTGCAACCTGTTTTTCTACCGGAACTGGTGCAAATTGTGCTTGCTTCAATATTTCTACGTTGCGAGAACCTTTATCCAACACGTTTTTAGTTGCGGCATCTAAATCAGAACCAAACTTGGAAAATGCCTCCAATTCACGGTATTGTGCCTGGTCTAATTTCAAAGTACCGGCCACTTTTTTCATGGATTTGATTTGCGCATTACCACCAACCCTGGAAACCGAAATACCTACGTTAATAGCAGGACGAACACCAGCATTGAACAAATTCGATTCTAAGAAGATCTGTCCGTCTGTAATCGAAATTACGTTGGTAGGAATATATGCAGAAACATCGCCAGCCTGGGTTTCAATTATTGGCAAAGCAGTTAATGAACCGCCACCTTTAACAATACTTCGGATAGATTCCGGCAAATCATTCATCGCTTGTGCAATGGCATCATTTGCATTGATTTTTGCCGCACGTTCTAACAAACGGGAGTGCAAATAAAATACATCGCCGGGATAAGCTTCGCGGCCAGGCGGACGGCGTAACAACAGTGAAACTTCGCGATAAGCTACTGCTTGTTTAGACAAATCATCATAGATAATTAATGCCGGGCGACCAGTATCACGGAAAAACTCACCAATAGCGGCACCAGCAAAAGGTGCGAAAAATTGCATTGCAGCAGGGTCAGAAGCAGAAGCTGCAACCACTACGCTGTAAGGCATTGCACCTTTTTCTTCCAAAACCCTTACAATATTTGCAACAGTGGAGTTTTTTTGTCCACAAGCTACATAAATACAATAAACTGGTTTCCCAGCATCATAAAATTCTTTTTGGTTGATGATGGTATCAATACAAACAGCGGTTTTACCAGTTTGCCTGTCGCCAATTACCAGCTCACGCTGACCACGGCCAATCGGTATCATAGCATCAATTGCTTTGATACCTGTTTGTAATGGTTCGTTTACCGGCTGGCGATAAATCACACCAGGAGCTTTACGCTCCAAGGGCATTTCATAAGTTGTACCTGCTATCGGGCCTTTTCCATCTATTGGCTGGCCTAAAGTATTTACAACACGGCCAAGCATTCCTTCACCTACTCGAATAGAGGCTATTTTTTTAGTCCTGCGTACGGTATCACCTTCTTTAACCTCATCATAAGCACCTAATAAAACCACACCTACATTGTCTTCTTCCAGGTTTAGAACGATCCCTTGCAGGCCATTTTCAAATTCAACAAGCTCTCCGGACTGAACTTTAGTTAAACCATAAACACGGGCAATACCATCGCCAATTTGTAATACAGTACCAACTTCTTCTAATTCGGATTCTGACTTAAAGCCAGCCAACTGCTGAAGCAGGATGGATGAAACTTCGTCTGGTCGTATATCTACCATTTTTGAATTTATTTTGACTTCTTTATAATTAATATTAAATTTTGAAGCAGATTTGATATGCTTCTTTTACACTATATTTCCTTATGCAGCTTTCTGGTTAAATGAATTAAGCCAGTTCTGCAACAGATTTATTGTTAAACTCTTTTTTAAGCTTACTTAACGTACTTGAAATGCTGGTATCAAACTGACGGTCGCCAATGGTTAGTATGAACCCGCCGATCAATTTCGGATCAACTTTTTCATCCAAAATCATTTCGCCGCCAGTAGCCTTTTTCAAAACTTCAATCACGTCTTTACGATTAATTTCTGATAAAGGTACTGCCGAAACAATTGCTGCTTTTACAATATGTTTTTTTTGATTGTACTGCTCTAAAAACTCTTTTGCAGTTGCATACAAAATTCCGGAACGCATTTTATCAACCATAATTTTAAAAAAGGCTAAACTGTCGGCTTGCACTTTCCCGGAAAAAACAGCTACCAAGATTTCCGCTTTTTTAGATGGCGAAACAATTGGATTAGCTAAAACTGCTTTTAGCAAACTGTTGGTTTTTAAAGTTTTTACAAATAATACCATATCTGTTTTTACCTCTTCCAGCAGGTTTTGTTCTTCTGCAAGGCTGATTAAAGATTTGGCATACCTTGTGGCTACTGTAAACTCAGACATTGTTTATTAAAGTATTTTTAAACCTGTTAACTCTTTTAATTAAGCTTAACCTCTTTTAAAAGAGATGCCACCAACTCGTTCTGTTTTTGTTTATCTTCAAATTGCTGACGTAATATTTTTTCTGCTATATCTAATGAAAGTGTAGCGATCTGATTTTTAACGTCTGCCATAGCAATTGCTTTCTGATTATTGATCTCTGCTTTTGCTTTTTCGATAATCTTGTTGCCTTCTGTTTGTGCTGATAACTTTGCTTCACCAATAATTTGATCCTTCACCTGTTTAGCTTCTTTCAAAATCAAGTCGCGTTCTGCACGAGCTTGTTTTAGCAAAGCTTCATTTTCGCTGGTTAAGCGGGCCATTTCTTCTTTGGCAGCTTCTGCTTTCAGCAACGCATCTTCGATAGATTTTTCCCGTTCGCCAATGGCACCCATAATAGGTTTCCAAGCAAATTTAGCAAGTAAAAAGAATAGTATTAAAAAGGATACTGTCGTCCAAAATACCAAGCCAATCTCGGGGGTTACTAATTCCATATCTTGTTATGTTAACCAATTGAAATTAAAGCTGGCCAGTTGCCAAACGCTACTGGCCAGCTAAATAAAATTACTTACTTAGGGTTGTTGCCTAAGAAAGCCACTACCACACCAAATAATGCAGCACCTTCAATCAAGGCAGCAGCAATAATCATGGCAGTTTGAATTTTTCCTGAAGCTTCAGGCTGACGGGCAATACCTTCCATGGCTTTGCCACCTACCTGACCGATACCAATACCTGCACCGATTACAGCTAAACCTGCACCAATTGCAGCAATACTTCCAGTCATCATTGTGTTTAAAAATTAAAAGTTAAATATAAAATATACAGTTGTTACAAATTAGTAATGATGCTCTTCGGTAGCTGTTCCAATAAACAGTGCCGTAAGCAAGGTAAAAATAAAAGCTTGCAATAACGCCACCAGCAACTCCAGCACATCCATAAAAACCACAAAAGCAATGGAAACCGGCGCAACAGCTATCGATTTAAAAACGAAGATGAGAGATATCAAGCTCAACACAATAATGTGCCCTGCTGTAATATTAGCAAATAAACGGATCATTAAAGCAAATGGGCGTGAAAAAATACCAAGCAATTCTACAATCCACCACAAAGGCCAAAGCCAAACCGGTACATCAGCAGGAACGAAAATATGTTTCCAATAATGTTTGTTCCCATTTAGGTTTACGACAATCATTGTAATTGCGGCCAACACAAAAGTAACTGCAATATTCCCTGTTAAGTTAGCGCCTCCGGGAAAAAATGGAACTAAACCAATCAGGTTATTGATCCAGATAAAAAAGAAAATAGTTAATAAAAGAGGCATGAACCGCTCATACTTGTAACCGATATTTGGACGTGCAATATCATCCCGAACAAAAACAATTACAGGTTCTATAAATGATTGGAAACCTTTTGGTGCTTTGCCAATAGTTTTTTTGTAAGCAGATGCAACTCCCAGAAAAAGAAACAAAAGCAACAGGCAAGAAATCCAAAGTGTCACCACATTTTTAGTGATCGAAAAATCATAAACTTTCTTTGATGTTGCTTCATCAACCTTACCAGATTGATCTACTGCTTTTACCTTATCTTTTACTAACTGATAAGTGTAATATTTGCCTTTGTAAGCATCACGGCCATCATCAAACTTTGAAGAAGAAAATACTTCCAAACCCTGATCTGTATATAAAACAACCGGAAGCGGAATAGCAGTTTCTCCCCACAAATGCCAGTAATGCGAATCTGCAATGTGTTCTAAAATAGTAGTGGTTGGATCGAAAGCTTCTTCATTTTTATTTGATGTATTTTCCTGCCTTGGATTGTCCTGACTTGCAAATACGTTCATTGCAAAAAACACAGAAAAAACTGCAAGAAAGAAGCTTAACTTATATTTTTTTGAGTTCAAAATGTGGCTTAAATACATCAATTACTGCGATTTTTACTTTTGATTTTGGAGGCGCAAGTTACACAACAAAGCATAAACTTCAAAGACCGTATTTAATAAATATAAATAAAAAAAGCACAGTAAAAAATGCACTTGGTTTACCTGATATTGGTGCAGATAAACCAGTACAAAGAACAAACAGAAAAGCAATTTAAAAACTGTACCGGCCATAAATACCTGAACTGATACTTCGGCGTTTTTAAGGTTGGTTAATGAAGTAAAAAAACAGATTGAAAAGGTAAGCACTGCAAACATCAAAAACATCGGCCAAAAAAGCGGTATCAGCCCAAACCCTTTAAAAAAAAATACGTATGCAAAAGGCGGCAACGCTATCAGCAACATGGCCAATAAGTAACTGTAAATAAACTTGATCAACTTCAATCTTTCAACGATTTTAAAACGATGTATAATGAAACAAATACGCCGCATAAAGATAAAACTGCAGTAACCCATTGCGTTTGATGGTTTAATGCATGGTCAATTTTATAACCTGCAAAAGAAAACAAACCAATAATGACGATCATTTGAAAGCCTAATCCGCTGTATTTGATATAATTATTCATCTGAGTTTGATTGGTTTTATGCCACAGCAAGGTTTCAAAATTATTGATTAGGAATGAATTTTAGTTAGTAATTTGGACAATCAATTGCGCATCTGCTACATGATCAAAAAATTTAATACATAATCCGCTTGGTTCGTTCCCGCCATTTTAACTACATACTGTTTTTACCACTACTTTTTTTGTTAACAGTTGCAGGCTGTTCGTTAGAAAAAGAAAGTGGCTTTAACCGTTCGATGCAAAATTTGACGGCGCACTACAATATTTTGTTCAATGCGCGGCAAATTATCCTGCAAAAAGAAGAATTGATGGCGCAGGTTTATGTAGATGATTATGCCGAAATTTTAAGCGTTTACCAAGATACAATTGCCAAAACTGCCGCATCGAGCAAAGATTTAGAAGCAGTTACTGTGCGCGCAAACACCATCATCAGCATAAAGGAACAAAGCCATTATTTGGGCGATGCTTATTTTTTGCTCGGCCAAGCCAATTACCTCAGCAGTGATTATTTTAATGCAGTTGAGTTTTTTGACTACGTTATCCGCTCCTTCCCCGAAAACAAAGAATTAAGCCGGACGGCTTTAGCCTGGAAAGCACGTTCTTTAATGAAGTTGAACCAGCCTAAAAAAGCTAAAAGCACATTAGATACCGCCCGACTATTGTTTGACGCGAAAAAAAATTCTGCGAAAGACATTACCGGTGCCAACCTGCAATTTAACATTGACCAGGGAGATTATGCCGAAGCAGAAAAACTGGCCGTACAAGCCGTTGCTTTAGAAAAAGACAGTAAAAAACGCATCCGCTTAACTTTTATACTGGCACAATTACAGGAAGCTAATAAAAAACCGGCAGAAGCTTATCAGGCTTATTCGCGCGTGGTGCACAGCAATGCTTCTTTTGAGCTTGCTTTTAATGCGGATTTAAACCGGTTACGGATAGAAGAAAACCACGACGGACAGCAAACCAACCGCATTGCCAACTTACGCCTTTTGCTGAAAGATGATAAAAACGCAGATTTTATCGACCAGATTTATTATCAAATTGGAGAAACCGCGCTGGCTGCACAGCAAATTGATGCGGCAGTATTAAACTATAAATTGTCCGTTAAAAACAGTACCCGCAACCAGAAACAAAAAGGGTTATCGTACCTGCGGCTGGCCGACATCAACTTTAAATACAAAACAGATTACATCCAGGCAAAAAAATATTACGACAGCACACTGCGGAACCTGCCGCCTTCGTATCCCGGTTACCAGCAAATCCTTAAAAAAGCCAACAACCTGCAATTGCTGGCCAGCCGTTATCAAACTATTGCCCAGCAGGATACTTTGCAATCTTTAGCTAAACTAAAAGAAGCAGACCGCGCGAACCGAATTAATTTAATGGTGGACCAGCAGATTTTACAGCAGCAGAACGCGCCTGTTACGGTTAATCCGGCTTTGAATGGCGGCAATGTTTCGAATTCTTCCGGCAGAAGTTCCAGTTCGTTTTATTTTTATAATCCGGAAACGGTTAACCAGGGCTTGGTCAGTTTTATCAGGGTTTGGGGGAAACGCAAGCTGGAAGATAACTGGCGACTCAGTTCGCGCGTGGTTACGATGGCAGCTACTAATCCAAATGGAACGAATGATCCCGATGTAGCTACGCCAATAAAAACACCAATATTAGCTGCGCCCGGCGCAAGCAATTACAAGCAGGAACTTTTAAGGAGCATCCCGCTAACGCCCGCTTTGCTGCAACAATCTAACAACATCATTTTCAATGCTTATGCTGATATTGCCGGTTTTTATAAAGATATTTTGGCTGATAATAAAGAGTCCATTTCCACTTACGAATATTTGCTGAAACGTTTCCCCGAGAACCCAAACTTGGCCGTTATTTATTACAGCTTATACCGTTTATACACCGACGAACACAATGAGCCGCAGGCAGAAAAATACAAAAACCTGTTGCTAAAAAACTACCCGCAAACGCAGTATGCGCAAATTATCCTCGACCCGGAATATGGGCGGAAAATGCTTTCGGAAGATGCACAGCAAAATACATTATACAATTCCGTGTATGATTTTTACCGGAAAAGACAGTACAACCAGGTCATCGCCCAAACAGATTCTGCCTTAAAAATTAACCCGCAAAATAAACAGGCACCGCAATTAGCTTATTTAAAAACCATTGCTTTAGGGCATCAGCAAAAATTAGAACCTTTTAAACTGGAGTTGCAGCAAATCGCGGCACAATATCCGGACGACCGTTTGGTTACGCCTTTGGTAAAACAACATTTGCTTTTCATCAACGCAAATCAGGATATTATTGCCGCACGCCCTTTTGCGTTGATGGATAGCGACCCGAACGAAATCCCTTTTTCGCAGGATCGTTATCAACAGCAGCAAGCTGTAGCTGCAAATCCTGCTCCAGCACCTGCGCCAGTTCAACCTGCTGCTCCTCCTGTTTTATCAGCACCTAAAAACAGCGGCAACATCAATACAACTACTGCTGCGTTAACTAATAAAGCGACTATTTCCCTCCCCAAAAACACTAAAATTAATACGGTAAAAGAAGCATCGTCTGTTTTTTCACTTTCCGATAGCACCGAGCTGTATTTTGTAATCAATGTAAACGGCGTGAACAACTTGGCTCCTTCGCGTTTTGGTATTGGCCAGTTTAACCGCGCCAATTACCCCGACAGTCCGATTAAACATCAATTAAAAGACGTTGGCCCAAGCAACCAATTAATTTATACCGGCCGTTTTTATTCTGTGGGGGAAGTGAAAGATTATGCGCGCCGTATTGTGCCGCTTTTGCCGGAGATTATGAAGGTTCCGGCA
>CAZZVO010000138.1:0-10718 GCA_964657505.1 uncultured Mucilaginibacter sp. | reverse complement strand
AGCATTTACCCAAAAACGGTTGATGTGAATATTCCGGTTGATGAGTTTACAGAGAAAACGCTTGAAATTCCTATCAAGCTCATCAACAACAAAATTTATAGCAAAGTAACGTTGTTCCCCAAAAAAGTAAAAGTCACGTTTATGGTTGCATTGAATAATTATGCTGATGTGGATGCAGACTTTTTTGAAGTAATTGCCGATTTAGATTCCTGGCAAAAAAACGGATCAGTGATGTTGCCGGTAATCCTAAAACAGCAACCTGATTATTGTAAAATTGTGAACATTCAACCGGCAAGTATTAATTTTATCGTCCGTAAATAATGCTTAAAATTGGCATCACCGGGAACATCGGCAGCGGGAAAACCACCGTTTGCAAACTGTTTGAATTGTTGGGTGTGCCGGTTTTTTATGCTGATGACCACGCCAAAAAAGTAATGACCGAAGATGCTGTTTTGGTAGAAGCCATTCGCAGTAATTTTGGTAAAGAAGCTTATTTTGAAGATGGCAGCCTCAATCGAAAACACCTTTCGAACATTGTTTTTAAGAATGAAGATGAGCTGAAAAAGCTGAACGCGTTAGTTCATCCGGCCGTTTTTCGGGCTTTTGATCATTGGGCAATTCAATTCGACACTAATTTTTATGTGCTAAAAGAAGCAGCGATTTTATTTGAAAGCGGATCGGACAAGCAATGCGATAAAACTATTGTGGTTTCAGCTTCGCTGGAAGGTCGCGTTCAAAGAGTTGTACAACGCGATCATTTAACGGAAGAAGAAGTCCTCCGCAGAGAAAAAAAACAAATGCCGCAAGCTGAAAAGGAAGCCAAAGCTGATTTTATAATTTTGAACGATGCGCAAACGATGGTAATTCCACAAGTTTTGCAAATCCACCAACAACTGCTGGCTTTGGCGCAAAACAAATGATCCGGGAATATTTTTTGGAACTAACCAGCAACGGTTTGTACTGCGCCGCCGGAGATTTTTACCTCGATCCGCTTAAACCGGTACAAACTGCCGTGATTTCGCATGCACATGCAGACCATGCCATTGCCGGCCATCATCAAGTTTATGCAACAGCGGCTACCTTGGCTTTTATGGATTTGCGTTACGGGAAAAACTCTGGCAAAACCAAAAATAGTGTTCCGTTCCATCAAAGTTTCAAGCTGAAAGAAGTACAGATAACGCTGATTCCGGCCGGACATATTTTAGGTTCTGCACAGGTTTTGATGGAGTTTGAAGGCATCAAATATTTATACACCGGTGATTTTAAATTGCAGCCCGATGCCACTTGCGAAATGCTGGAATGGGCAAAAGCTGATGTGCTGATTACCGAAACAACCTTTGCCAATCCAAAAACAAAACATCCGGACCAGGTTGCAGGAATACAGAAACTGAACGATATCCCTTCCAACATTTTGCTTGGTGCTTATGCTTTGGGCAAAAGTCAGCGGTTGATTCAATTGATTAACCAGTTTTGTCCGGAGAAGGAAATTTTAGTCCACCGAAACATTGAACCGCTCAACCGCATTTACGAAAAGTTTGGTTTTTTAAAGGCGAAATACCGTTTGTACGACCGGAAATCCATCAAAACCAAAAACAATTTTATCTATTTGGTGCCGCCATTTACGTTCCACAGTTACATTCGCGCAACAGGTTTAAGGCGAATTTTTGCTTCCGGCTGGGAAAATTTGCAAACGAACGCACAGGATTCGTTGTACATTTCGGACCATGCAGATTGGGACGATATTCTACTGCTGATCAGCAAAGTACAACCACAACAAGTTTGGACTTTACACGGAAACGGAAAGCATTTGCAACAATATTTAGAAGGCAAAATCCGTGTTAAAATTTTGAATTGAGAGAAAATTCTAATGCTTCTTTTATCGGCATAAAATCATCAAAATTAGATGGATAAAAGAAGCATAAACCTTTGCAGCAACTCTGTAGAAATCAAATCTTTTTATGATAGATTGCTAAATGCTGCTTCCGCGATCTAATTAATTTATTATAAATTTACCGCATGAGGGGTTTAAAATTATGGAATTAGAAAAGGAAATACAGGGCAAATTTGAGGATGATTACCATAAAGCAGTAGTTAATGTTAGTTATACTTACAGTTGGCTCAGCACTTTTTTACGCGAAAAGCTTGGAAAACATAGTATTACCCAACAGCAATTTAACATTTTGCGCATTTTACGCGGCCAATATCCAAACCCTGCGACCGTAAATTTGCTGAAAGAACGTATGATTGATAAAATGTGCGATGCTTCGCGGATTGTAGACCGGTTAGTACAAAAAGAATTGGTCACCCGCTGCACCAATTCTAATGATAGGCGCGCGGTGGATATCCGCATCAGCAAAACGGGTTTAGAAATATTGGCTGTGATTGACCAGGAATTGAAGATGAAAGATTTTTTTGGTGATCATTTGACGGAAGAAGAAGCTTCTACTTTGTGCATCTTGCTGGATAAACTCCGCGGATAATACCTCAAACTTCTGCAAAAAAAGTAGCCAGGGCAATTCCAGAACCGATCAACACGACAACCATTTTACGCAAATTAAAACGATGATCGGAACTCGACTCAAACAAAATAGTAGTCGAGATATGCAGGAAAATCCCGATAACGATGCCCATAATCCTCGAAAAATATTGCTGCAATCCCGCCATGCTTGTGCTTAAAAGATGACTGGTGAAGTAACCGGCGGGCGTCATCAACGCAAAAACAACCAGTAAAAACAGTATGCTTCTTTTACCAAGGTGATTTTGCATCAGCACACTTCCCAAAGCAAAAGCAGCCGGAATATGGTGCAAAGCAATCCCAAAAACCAGTTCCTGTTGGTGGCCTTGTGCCAGCGGCATTCCTTCTAAAAAAGCGTGTAAACATAAACTGATCATGATGCCCGAAGGAAAGGAAGCTTGATGATGTTGGTGCTGGTGAAGATGGCCATGTTCTACACCATCCGAAAAAAGTTCTAAAACCAATTGAAATAAAAACCCGGCCATGATAAAAACGCCCACATAACGGTCGTGGCTTTGGTAAGCATCCGGGATTAAATGCAAAACGGTGATGGCAAACAAATAAGCACCACTGAAAGAAAGGATAAGTTTGAGGTTTTTGCCAATATCTTTTCGGAAGAAAAAAATACTTGCCCCGCCTAAAAATGCACTCAAAAAAAGCGGAATGATGATCCAGGGTTTCATGAAAATTTAAGATATAAACGGTTGTAAACCAAACCGTATAAACATCCAATCAAAGCACCAAACGCTGCCCCGGCAAGAACATCAACCGGATAGTGAACGCCCACATAAACCTGCGCATAACAAATCAGCGCAGCCCAAAAAATGGCAAACGGCCAGATCCAATGCCAGTTTCGCTTAAAAGCCATGCAGCAAAATATAGCGACAGCAAAATGATCGCTGGCGTGGGCAGACGGAAAACTTAAACCGGTACCGCAAGGCGCACGATTGATGACGGTCGGTTCAAATTGTTTGTCGTTACACGGCCGTACTCTTTTTACATAGGCTTTTATCACCCGCACACAAACAAAATCTGCCGTACCAACACTGGCCAAAAGCAAGGCAATAATCAGAATGGAAATTTTACGGTAACGATAAATGCTGAAACCGATGATAAACAAATAAAGCGAAACCCAATTTCGTGGCGTACGCAGCAAAGGCATCATCCAATCAAAAAAAGGATTGCTCCAATTGTGGTTGATCAGGTGGAACCAATGCTGGTCAAATTGGGTTAAAAAATCAGGCATTGCAGCATTATCTGTGATTGAAATAGGTTCAAAATAAACCAGTTTGCATGGATATTTAAGGCTGCGAATATAGCTAATCAAGCTGCAATCAACCCAAATTTTATAGCCAGGCTAAGCCATTTATTCGTATTATTGTGTTTTAAAACAGATATTCTTGGCACTAATAAAATCAATTTCCGGCATCAGGGGCACTATCGGCGGTCAAGCTGGAAATGCACTTACGCCGACAGATATTGTAAAATTTACTTCAGCTTTTGGCTCTTGGCTGATCAAAAAAACAGGCATAAAAAAAGTAGTTGTTGGACGCGATGCCCGAATTTCTGGCCAAATGGTTCTAAATGTGGTTACCGGGACTTTGCAAGGTTTGGGTATTGATGTGGTTGATCTCGGCTTATCCACCACGCCAACGGTAGAAATTGCTGTGCCCGCAGAAAATGCTGGCGGCGGTATTATTATCACCGCGAGTCACAATCCAAAACAATGGAACGCTTTAAAATTACTTAATCACGAAGGCGAATTTATAAGCGATGCAGATGGGGCAGAAGTGCTGGAACTGGCAGAAAGCGGCGAAATTAAATATGCAGAAGTAGGTCAGTTAGGCAAAGTAAGTTTGGATGCTTCCTATCTGCAAAAACACATCGACCTAATCCTGGCTTTGCCTTTGGTTAATGTAGAAGTTATTCGCAACGCCAATTTTAAAATTGTGGTGGATGCCGTAAATTCTACCGGCGGCATTTTTGTTCCTGCTTTGCTTCGGTCATTAGGCGTCGAAGTAATCCACGAATTATTTTGCGAACCGGACGGCAATTTCCCCCATAACCCGGAACCATTGCCCGAAAACCTGCTGGCTTTATCCAAAGAAGTTTTAGCCAAAAACGCAGATTTAGGCATTGCGGTGGATCCGGATGTAGACCGTTTATGTTTTGTAAGCGAGGACGGCAATTTTTTTGGTGAAGAATACACGCTGGTAACCGTTGCAGATTATGTATTGAAGAACAAAACTGGCAATACGGTTTCCAATCTTTCGTCCACACGAGCTTTGCAGGATGTGACTGAAAAAGCAAAAGGCAAATATTTTGCTTCGGCAGTGGGAGAGGTGAATGTGGTAAACCGGATGAAAGAAGTTAATGCCGTAATTGGCGGCGAGGGCAACGGCGGAATTATTTATCCCGAACTGCATTATGGCCGTGACGCGTTGGTTGGCATCGCGTTGTTTTTAACGCATTTGGCCAAATTCGGCCGCTCTGTTTCGGTTTTGAGGAGCACTTATCCGAATTATCACATCTCCAAAAATAAAATTACACTTACGCCGGAAATGGATATCGATGCTTTACTGGAGCGGATGCGGTTAAAATACCAGAAACAACCGCATTCTGTTATCGACGGTTTGAAGATCGAATTCGGCAGTGACTGGGTGCATCTGCGTAAATCAAATACGGAACCAATTATTCGTATTTATTCCGAAGGAAACTCTGAACAAGTGGCAAACAGCCTGGCAAATAAATTAATTTCCGATATCAAAGAAGCATTGCAAATGCAGGAATGATGCTTCTTTTACCATACTATTTTCAACAAAAACAGTAAAATATAATGAGAGTTTACCTTGATAACGCTGCCACAACACCAATTGACCAGGAGGTTTTAAAGGAAGTTTACCACGTAATGGAAAGCTGCTACGGCAACCCGTCGTCTATCCATTCTTTCGGCCGCGAAGCCCGGACAATCATAGAAAAAGCACGTAAAATTGTTGCTTCGCTTTTGCATGCCTCTCCGTCAGAAATATTTTTTACCTCCGGCGGAACAGAAGCAGATAACATGGCGATCCGTTGTGCCATCGCTGATTTGGGGATCAAACACGCCATCACCAGCGAAATTGAACACCATGCCGTTTTGCATACTTTAAAAGCTTTAGAAAAAGCCGGGACTATCCAATTGAGTTTTGTTGAGGTTGATGCAAAAGGAAACATCAACCTAAATCATCTGGAGCAATTGTTACAGGAAAACGGGCGCAGTTTTGTATCGCTGATGCATGCCAACAACGAAATTGCAACGCTCACGGATATAGAAAAAGTTGGGCTTTTATGCGAGCAGTACAACGCTGTTTTTCATTGCGATACCGTACAAACGATGGGGCATTTTCCACACGACCTCAGTAAGCTTAAAGTGCATTTTTTAGTTTGTGCCGCACATAAATTGCACGGGCCAAAAGGCGTTGGTTTTTTGTACGTAAACCCACGCAACAAAATAAAACCGCTTATTTACGGTGGTTCGCAGGAACGGAATATGCGCGGCGGCACAGAGAATGTTTACGGTATTGCCGGGCTTGCCAAAGCTTTGCAGATTGCTTACACCGAAATGGAAGTGCACAAAAGCCACATATTGGGTTTAAAAAGCTACATGATGCAGCAATTAATTGAGGCCATTCCCGATGTTCAGTTTAATGGCGAAACCGATCCCGAAAAAAGTTTATACACGGTTTTAAATGTTTCTTTCCCAGAGATGGAAATGGCAGAAATGATGCTTTTTAGCTTAGATATTGCAGGTATTTCAGTTTCTGGCGGCAGCGCATGCAGTTCGGGTACCGATATTGGATCACATGTTTTAACCGGGATTGGTGCAAACCCTGCGCGGCCAGCTATCCGTTTTTCGTTTTCCAAGTACAATACCCGCGAAGAAATTGATTACACCATTTCTAAATTAAAAGAAATTTGTTTGGCTAAAGTACAGGCATAATATTTGACCGAATGTTAATACTGTTTTTATCGGTATAAAAATAGTACTGCCGACTTAAGCGTTTTTATAAAATTCAGATTTGTGCAAACAATGAGATATTCTAATTGCTTTGTGATTCTATAACAAACACTAAACATCAAACTTATGACACTTACTAATGCCACCAGCCTAAATGATCAAGTTGATTTTTTAAGCACCAACGGCCCAGGTTATGCCTCAAAAAATTCCAATTCTATTTTTAACACTTCTCCAAGGAATGCGGTTATTGAGGAGGATGATGACGATGATATTGATGAAACAATTCCTGATCCTGATGAAGATGAGTTATTTGATGACGATGACGACACGTTTCCGGATGAGCCTGATGCTGCAGATGATTTTGATGATGCCGATATTATTGACGATGACGATTTAGACGATGATGACGATAAAGGAAGTACAACTTCTGGCATGAACACGCCACACTCCTTTGCCGATCGTCCGCAAGGCCGCACAACTGGCCGCATGACAGATCACGAACCTGGTTCTGGCACTGCCAACAATTTGTAATTCCTCAATTTTTACCCAAATAAAAAGGGATGCTTTTTTTAGCACCCCTTTTTTTATGTGAAAATTTTTGTTCCGAAATTATTTATGCCAAAGCATATAATTCTTCTTGTTGCTTTTTAACGGCATCACTTTTTATAAATTCGTCGTAACCCATTAATTTATCAATAACGCCGCCGGGAGTTAATTCTACAATTCGGTTGGCCACGGTTTCTGTTAATTCATGATCGCGGGAAGTGAATAAAATAGTTCCGCGGAAATCTTTCATACCGTTGTTTAAAGCGGTAATCGATTCTAAATCCAGGTGATTGGTTGGCTCATCAAAAAGCAAAACATTGGCTGCCTGGAGCATCATCCGCGAAAACATACAGCGCATTTTTTCCCCTCCGGAAAGTACAGTCGATTTCTTCAAAACTTCTTCTCCCGAAAACAACATCCTCCCTAAAAACCCACGGATAAACTGGTCGTCTTTTTCCCCTTCCGAATATTCGCGCAGCCAATCGATTAGGTTCTCGTCTTTTCCTTTAAAATAGTCGAGGTTATCCATCGGAATGTCAGCCGTTTTAATGGTTACACCCCATTTAAAACTGCCGGTGTAATCTGTATCACGGCCGGTTAAAATATCGTAAAAAGCAGAAGTGGCCAAACTGTTCTGGGAAATCATGGCAATTTTATCGCCTTTGTTTACCATCAAATTCAGGTTGGCGAAAAGCACTTCCCCGTGCGAAGTCTTGCTTAAATTTTCAATTTGAAGGATTTGATCGCCCGCTTCCCTGCCTAAATTATTGAACAAAATAGCCGGATATTTTCGGTTGGAAGGTTTAATTTCATCCACATTAATCTTGTCCAAAGCTTTTTTACGACTGGTTGCCTGTTTAGATTTGGAAGCATTGGCACTAAAACGCCGGATAAATTCCTGCAATTCCTTCACGCGGTCTTCCGTTTTCTTGTTTTGGTCAGAACGTTGTTTCAAAGCTAATTGACTGGATTCGTACCAGAAAGAATAATTGCCGGTGTAGATCGTCATCTTCGCAAAATCAATATCCACAATGTGCGTACAAACCGTGTCCAGAAAATGCCTGTCGTGCGATACGACCAAAACGATCGCTTCGTAAGTTGCCAAAAAGTCTTCCAGCCAGGCAATCGTGTTGATATCCAAATCATTGGTTGGTTCATCAAGCAACAAAATATCCGGGTTACCAAATAAAGCTTGCGCCAATAACACGCGTACTTTTTGGTTACCGTCCAGCTCTTTTAACTGTTTAAAATGCAAATCTTCTTTAATGCCCAAATTGCTTAACAGAGTTGCTGCGTTGCTTTCGGCGTTCCAGCCATCCATTTCGGCAAACAGGTTTTCCAGTTCGCCGGCTCGTTCGCCGTCTTTGTCGTTAAAATCCTCCTTCATGTAAATGGCGTCTTTTTCCTTCATCACCTTGTACATTTCCTGGTGGCCAATCAATACTGTTTCTATCACCGTAAATTCATCAAACTCATAGTGGTTTTGTTTTAGGACGGCCATGCGCTCGCCAGGTGTAAAACTTACAGAACCGCTGTTTGGGTCGATTTCTTTAGCAAGGATTTTTAAAAAAGTCGATTTACCTGCGCCGTTTGCGCCGATAATACCGTAGCAGTTGCCTTGCGTAAATTTGAGGTTAACATCTTCAAAAAGGGTGCGTTTGCCGTAACGTAAGGAGAGGTTGGATACCGTAATCATGTTGTACTAATTTTGCTGCAAAGATAAAGCTTATCGGCTTCATTATAAACGTTTTTTGAGGTTTTTGCAATGCTTCTTTTAGCAGGTATTTTTTATCCGGCTGCTTTGTTTCATTTGGATTGAGAAAAACGTACATTGTTGCTTCAATTACCTAAAACCAACAGGATCATGCAATCAAAAGCAGCTACCGTACAAGAATATGTGGAAAGCCTTGCGGAAGACAGGCGGCAAGCCATCCAAACTTTGAGAAAAGCAATCCTCGAAAACCTGCCAAAAGGTTTTGAAGAAACCATGAGTTACGGCATGATTGGTTATGTGGTGCCGCATTCTTTGTTTCCAAAAGGTTACCGTTGCAACCCCAAATTGCCTTTGCCTTTTATCAATATTGCGTCCCAAAAAAACTTCATTTCCATGTACCACATGGGCGTTTACGCTGACAAAAATTTACTGGCTTGGTTTACTGAAGAATATCCAAAGCACAGCAAAACTAAGTTGGATATGGGCAAAGGTTGTATCCGTTTTAAAAACATAAACCATATACCGTTTAAGTTTATTGGAGAATTGGCTTCAAAAATGACGGTAGAAAGTTGGGTTGAAATTGCCGAAAGTACTTTTAACAAATAAGGTTTTAATGGGATAAAAACAGTATTTCAATTTTTTAAATTAAATGCAAACCAAAGCGTTACGCAAACAAATTGAAATAACCTTAACCAAAGAAAAGGTTTTAAACCTTACTGAAATTGTAAAACAGCAAGATATCAATGTAAAAGATTTAATCGAACTTACTTTTGATCCCAATCTACAAATTGGTTTTCGTGCAGCTTGGATTTTGGAAAATTTGTTGTTGAAAGATGAGATGCTCTTCTTGGAAAATTTGGACGAATTACTTCTACGTTTTCCACAAGTAAAAAATCCAAGTTGCCAGCGGCATTATGTTAAAATTTTGGTGTATTTAACTTCTCCAAAAGCAAATCGGGCAATTAAATCCAGGATAGAAAAAGCCAATCTTGAACCAATTATTGAAACTTGTTTTGAGTGGCTGATCGACCCCAAAATTGCCGTCGCCGTAAAAGTTTTTTGTTGCGAAGTAATGTTTAACCTAAGAAACCGCTACGATTGGATTGCAGATGAACTGGCGCGCGAAGTGGAATTTTTAATGAAAGACGGAAGCGCCGGTATACAATCCAAAGGAAAAAAGATTTTGAAAGCGTTGCGGCCATAACAACAATACTTCTTTTACCTGCATAAATTTTGCAAGCCGATAATGAAGCGAAAAGCTATCTTCGCTCCTCGATCTGTCACCACAAAACATGGATATTGCCGAAGGATTATTATTTGCCTTGCTTTGGGCTTCTGCAACAGTTGCTACCAAATTTGCGCTCCATTCGGCTGATTTGTTTTTGCTCACGCTCATCCGATTGTTTACGGTAAGTGTGCTTTTGTTGGGTTATACTTATGGGATCAACAATAAAACAAGTCGGCTGCCTTCATCCGCAGAATTTAAAAAACTGTTTATCCTGGGAATTTTGAATGTAACGGTTTACATGTCTGGTTATCTTATCGCCATCAAATTTGTTTCTGCCGGATTAATCAGCTTAATTACCGCTGTAAACCCTTTATTGCTGATCCTTTTTTCGGCAGTTTTTTACAAGCGTAAACTTTCAAAATATGAAATAACCGGCGTGGCAATTGCTGTTTCTGGCTTGGCGTTGGCTTCAATCCCCAACTTGTACCACAGTCATGCTACTTTGCAAGGTTTACTGGCGCTGGTTGCCGGCATTACCGCTTTGTCTTCCGGCAGTATTTATTACGCCAATTCTGGTCTCACCTTAAAAAAAATGGAAGTTAACACCTGGCAGATTACGCTCGGCGGCTTACTTTTTATACCAATTGTGCTGTTATTATTTGACAGTAATTTATTTAATAATTTAATAGTCTTATATACTATAAATACGGACTAACTA
>CAZZVO010000137.1:0-10815 GCA_964657505.1 uncultured Mucilaginibacter sp. | reverse complement strand
TTATCAACCGCAACCGGGCGCAATATTATCCTTACTTTCAGAAACGGGGCATTGCACCGTTTGATTGGAACACCCCAAATTTGCCAGGCAATTCCAATATCATTTATAACCAGATTGTGGGCGTGAATATTGGCCTGTTGCTCAGGGTAAGCAAGAAGCTTTCCGGTAAAACAATGCTGACCTATACCAATGGCCAGTACCAGAATAGCGGCCCCAACCTTGGCCAGTATTATGCCTTGCAGGAATTGTATTACAGCGTTTCTAAAAGTTTAAAGCTATCTGCCGGTTTTGCACTCGATGCGGGTAATTTTACCAACAATATGGGCGGCCTAGTTGGAGTGCACTTACAGGTACAAAAAAAATAAAATTTGTTTCAATAGATACAAGTCAGTTGTTTCCAAACCAAATTTTATAACTCTCTTTTGATTCAAGCCTACCGCAGGCGGAAACCATGAAAAATATAGTTAAAATTGAATAAATAAAGTAGCAACACCCTTTAAACAGTGCGGATTTAAAGAAAGTCGCACGGCAAGAGTGGTCAATTCAAAATCTGCCATCTTAATTTCCTGATGCGCACACTGGGATTAGTTGTCTTCATTTGCCAGTAGATTTGAAAATCTAAATCCTAAATATCTGCCTTTTTAAACCGTGGATGCACTGTTATGTAAAAAAATTTGCGTATTGACATCTATAAATTTTTCTTTTGGATTAGGTTATAAGGTAATGCTACGTGGATTTAGCTCCATGATAAGAATTAAAGGGAGGATTTATGGATTTGAAAGTGTTGAACAATTTGCTTTGTAGGACTCCCGCATTTAGTATAACAGACAACGTCGAGGACAAATGGCACGAGCTTAAGAATTTGATCAAGGAATCTTCGCCTTCGTTTTATCAAATAATCAAAGATATTCCCGTTGCACCAAATGAAGGAACATTTACGAAAGTAAATTTTTCGATATGGAAATATTTCAATCGGGCGAGGTATAGATCTACCCCATTTGGTAAGTTCGCTGCTTTTACACTTTTACCAATTTCAAACGATAACTCCATCTCTCCAGTTCTGTCTCAGGAAATGGTCTCTCACACTTATATAGATTGGAAGCATTTAGATCACATCAATGAGGATATTTCTAAGCTAATTGCTAACTCAACTAGCATTCAGACAAACTTGTCGTTCTACTAAGTGGACATGGAAGTTCGGTACATTCGGATAAAGAATAATCTATTCGAAACGGCTTCCGTAAGGAGTTTTCCTCAACTTCTAGCAGTAATAAATCTGTGCTGTGAAAAGACTTCGAAAGAAGAAGTGTGCCAAAGAATGATGTCAGAATTCCAAATGTCTAATTTGGCCACTTACAGGCTACTTGAACAAATGTTATCATTGCAGCTTTTGTTGACCGAAAAATGTGCAAATATTATCGGTGAGGATTACTTTAGAAGAACAAAATCGAATCCTTTAACAGGAATTGACTATTACACGATTGCAGAGAGAGCGGTAAAATATGGAAGCTTTAATATTAACAGCCTCAAATCCATACCTAGCTTAATTAAATTTCTTGCTGATTCTGTACCAGAATCCCCAAATCGAAAGCTGTTCGATTTTCAAAATTCATTTCTAAAAAAATATGAGGAGCGGATGATTCCTTTGTCGGAGGCAATGGATCCTGAAATAGGTGTTGGTTATGGCAATTTCGATGAACATTTGGTCGAAAATCAGCTTACTGATATTTTTGACAGCTCATATTCACCAAATCTTTCAAAAACTGCTGTACTGGATACAGAATTCCAGCATTTTTTGCTCGCTGGGCTTATAAAAGGCCGCACAATACGGCTTGACGAATTTAATGTAGAAAAGGAAAATAAGCGCCCGCTGCCTAACACGTTAAGCGTCATGTTCCGGTTATGGAATAACAAGCTTGTGATTGAGAGCATTGGTGGCTGTACAGCTAACATTTTGTTAGGAAGATTTACAATCGCAAGCCAAGAGTTGGAAGGATTTGCACATGAAGTAGTACAAATTGAAGAGCAGGCCAACACTGACATCCTTTTTTTGACATTGGCTATCAGGCAGAAAAATTGTTTGACAATGTAAACAGAAGAAATAAAATTTATGCTTTTGAACTCCCTATCTTAACTTGGTCATGCGATGCCTCTCCTATTTCCTTTAACGACATCTTGGTTAGTGTTCGTAATTCCGAAGTGGTGCTTTGGTCAAAAAAGTATAAAAAACGACTGGTTCCACGGATGCCTTCTGCCTATAATTACAGTCGGTCTAACCTTCCGGTTTTTCGCTTTCTTTGCGACCTGCAACACCATAAGATTAAATCAAACCTTAACTTTGACATTCGAGAATCGTTTCCAAATCTCATCCGCTACCCAAGGGTTGTTTATAAGGACATTATTGTTTCACGTGCAATGTGGTTGGTACCTGCTGGAATTATTAAAACAGAAAAGAATATGCAAAATGATTTGATCGATTGGTGAAGCTGGAAAACATTTGTTTTCCTTTTAAAACCGGGCATGCAGACCAGACGCTTCGTTTCGATCCTGATATAAGTCAGGACATGTGTGCCTTTTTGTATTATTGTAGACAGCACCGGGAGCAAGATATTTATATTTCAGAAGCTTTACTAGAATTGCAAGATGGCCTATCCGACATTAACGGGAAAAAGTACGCGAGTGAATATATAGCCAGCTACTGTCACCACGCACCTGTTTATAATTCCTACACGAATTTAGCCTTGCTGCAAGAGGAGCATTACAACCATAAAAGCATTGTTTTTCCAGGAAACGAATGGCTATATTTTGAAATTTACTGCCATCCAAAAAGAGCTAACGATTTAATCTTAAAATGCCTTCGCCCATATTTAAAGGGCGTGAAAACCCTCATTTGCGGATGGTTCTTTATCCGATACGATGAGCCTAAGCCACATATTAGGTTAAGGATGCGTTTGAAAGATAACTTGACGAGTTACGAGTGTATTAGCCGACTGAAATCTATACTTGATCCGTACTGTTCTAAAGGCTTTATTTCGGATATCCAAATCAAAACCTATTTTAGGGAAACAGGACGCTACGGGATACATCACATTGAACATGTCGAACAAATGTTCTGTTTTGATAGCAAATATATTATTAATACGCTTGCTAAAAATAAAAGTACAGATGAATTAATTCTCTGCACCCTATCCTTTATCCAGCAGCTCTTATTAATCTTTTTCGATCACCCTTCCCAGTACGTTGATTTTGTAAAAGTGATGGCTAACGCTTTTACAAAAGAACTTGGAATCAACTCAGAAAAATTTAAGAAATTAAACCAGGGGTTTCAAAACTTGAAATCGAATTACAGTTTTAATTTCCCTACACTTGACAGTACCATCAATAGCTCCTATAAAAAAGCCCTACTTCAACTCGCCAGTAATGCTACTACCGGGGAGCGTAGCAAACTATTGAGTGAGTTACTCCATATGCATATTAATCGTCTCTTTGATTCACAGCAGCGCATCTTTGAAGGAACTATATATCATTATTTGTTAAAAGTACTGATGGCTCGTCGTGCACTTTCAAACAGTCCAGTGGAATAGCAATGGCTACTTTAAAACGATTTTCTTGGTCTGTAAAAATCAAATAGTACTTGCTTACCGTAAGCGTTTTTCAATCTCTTTCTAGTGTTTTCTAATCCTGTGTGCCTGCTCTCCCTTGCTTTCCGCTGAATAATTAAGTTGTCCGTCTCAATAAAAATTGTTGTCGCATTTGAGTAGATAAGGACAATAGCCTCGTGTTCATGCTTCGATAAATCGCCATGTTTGAAAATATTTTCTACCAGGGTCAATAAAACCAATGGAATAAAATCAATTTGCCGCATCTTCTCCTCAATAACAAGTCGAAATTCAATTGAATCGCTTTTTCTGATTTGGTTTAAAAACAGGAGGTTTTCCACCTGAACAATCTCATCCTCAAGGCAAATAAATCCGCCCCATTTTGTCTGAATCTATTGCATAACGCATCATTTCTAAGAGAATAATTATAACTTCAGCAGCAACTGGCGAGACTTCATCGATCTTATGATAAATAAAATCTAAAGTATTAAACAAAAAGTGCGGCTGAATTTGTGCTTTTAAAAAAGCGTTTTGCGCTTTTGTTAACTCTTGTTCAGATTTTTGGCGATTAATAATATCTTCTAGCCTCTGTCTTTCAAGCTCGTTGGTTTTTCTTTTCTCTTTGAAATAAGTAATAAGAAAGTAATAGACCGTTGAAAAAGCTAAAAAATAGACACATCTATAAACAGCCTTAAGGCTGTAAAGATAATTTAGCTTTAAAGGTACACCCCTTTGAAGAACGTGAATTGCAATCAAAAACTGGTCTAAAATGAAAGAAAGGAATACAAATATAGCAACTTCGAGAACCAAAGCTGGCAGCATCCATATCACAACTCTTTTAGTTCCAAATACCCATGGTAATATCAGATTCGCATGACTGTAGAATAGAAATATAATAAGAAAATAGTGTGAAATGTAGGTAATAGGATTGCCGAAAACACCGGAGACTAATCCGATGAGAACCGTCTCATAAAGAATAAACAACAGCCATATTAATAGATCGATCTTGTAGTTTTTAAGTTTATTTCGATAGTCGTTTTCATGAAATCCTCCTGCTTCAAATCGATTTAGTGCCATTCTGTATAAAATGTTATTATTAACTAAACCCGTAGTGCATTTAGTAAAAGTTGTGCAAACTGCTGGAAAGCAGTAAATTGGAGTTACCACACAACAATTTATATGCACAACTTTAGGATAAATTACGATAAAATTTTGGAAGTATTAAAGGGTTTAGGTTTTCAAAGCGAAAGTTTTCTGCACCAGGTTAGAAAACCTAAGCTGTCAGATTTAGGGGTAATAGCCTTAACTTTTACTGCTGAATATATGGGTGTTGACAGCGAACATCAATTATTTAGGATATTACCTTTTGACTTTCATTCGTTGATTGAAAGGAGTGTTTATAATAGGCGGAAAAGGAAGTTGTTTTTTCAAATTTAATTAGTAAGGAAAAAACTGGCGGAGATTTTAGGAAAAGGTGAAAACTGTTTTATAGTGGATAGTATGCCTTTAGAAGTATGTAAACTGTCCAGGAGTGGCGGGGGTAAGATTTGTAAGGAAACAGACTATGCATGGCCAAATAAAGGCTATTGTGCTTCGCAAAAGCTGCATTATTATGGCTATAAGTTACACGCTATATGCACGGTAAAAGGCATTTTCCAAAGTTTGGATATTAGCCCTGCATCTGTATATGACGTGCAATATTTGAAAGATGTCAAGGTACAACTCCGAAATGGTGTCCTTTTAGCAGACAAGGGTTACTTGTCGGCAGCATACCAACTGGATTTGTTTGAAAGCAGGCAAATTAAACTTGAAGTCTCTATGTGCGAAAACCAGAATAATTATAAAAGACAACCTTTTGTATTTCGGAAATCAAGAAAACGTATCGAAACACTATTTTCCCAGCTATGTGACCAATTTATGATCAGAAGAAATTATGCAAAAAGTTTTACGGGCTTTAAAACAAGAATTTTAGCTAAAATAGCTACACTTACTGTTGTTCAGTTCATCAACAACAGTCTAAACCGAAACATCAACAACCTCAAAATCAATATCGCTTAAATGCACTACGGGTTTACGTTATATGTAAAAATATTGTTTCAGAACAATAATTACAACAATTTTTTTTATTTTTCTATAGTTCGGTAGCAATAGTTTCTACAAGATAATGGGCGACAACATTCTTTTAACATCTATCCAAACAACCCTAACCTAAATTTATACTGCTAAAAGAAATATCTATTTAAGAGTAGATTTATCCGGGGAAATATTGGTTTTGAAATCATAAAAAAAACGAATGCCGAACATACTTTTAATTGAAGATGAAGAAAAAGTAGCCTCCTTTATTAAAAAAGGCTTGGAAGAAAACCAGTATGAAGTAGAACTGGCAAAAGATGGCGCGGCAGCATTAAAGCAGGTTTTCAACAAAGAATATAACCTGATAATTTTGGATGTGATGCTGCCTTATGTAAACGGCATTGAAATCTGCCGGCAAATCCGCTTAAAAAACGGGGAAGTCCCGGTGCTGATGCTTACCGCTTTGGGCACGGTTGACGATAAAGTAAAAGGTTTAAAAGCCGGTGCTGATGATTATCTGCTTAAACCATTCCACTTTAACGAATTACTGGCTCGTATAGAAGCTTTGCTCCGCAGAAAAAAACAAACGGAAACGCATCTGCTCGAATTTGAAGATATGGTGCTAAACACGCAAAGCAACGAAGCAACGAGGGCTGGCAATTCAATCAATTTAACCACCAAAGAATTCGATTTACTGGTTCTGTTTATCCGCCATAAAGACAAAATTTTATCGAGGCAAAAAATTGCCAAAGATGTTTGGGGAATTGAATTTGACACGGGCACTAACATGATTGATGTTTACGTAAATTACCTGCGCAAAAAAATTGAAAAAGGTTACGACCGCAAACTCATCCACACCGTGATTGGCAAAGGTTATATTTTGAAGTAAAAACCGGGCATGAAAATCAAGAACCGGCTTTCGTTATATTTTACATTAATCAGTTCCGGCGTTTTGCTGGTGGTTTTTGTAGCAATTTACCTTTCGTTCGTCATTGTTTTCCGGAATGATTTTTACACGCATTTAAAAGAGCGCGCAACCGTAACGGCCAGGCTTTACTTGGAAGCCGACGAGATTTCTACCGATTCCCTCAACAAAGTACACGCAAAGTATTTAAATGAATTGCCGGGCGAGGTGATCCGGATTTACAACAGCGACAACAATGCTGCTTTTATACAGGATAAAATGCAATATTGGAATGCAAGTACCATCAACCAAGTCCGCAAAAATAGTTACTTGCAATTGGCTGAAAACGACCGGCAAGTAGTTGGAATTTACTACAAAGATAACCAGGGAAACTTTGTAATCTTGGTTTCGGCCAGCGATTTAGAAGGTTTGCGCAGGTTGAAACAGTTGCGGGAAATCATGATTTTTCTGTTTATAACCGTTGGGTTAAGCTTGTTTTTGATTGGCCGTTGGTTTGCGAAAGAAGCCTTGCTACCGCTTAATAAATTGGTTAAGCAAATGCAAAAAATTAAAGCAACCAACCTGAACTTGCGGGTTAACGAAGGCAAAGGCAAAGACGAAATCACCGAATTGGCACTTAATTTTAACAGGTTGCTGGAGCATTTGGAAAACGCTTTCGAAATGCAGAAAACTTACATCGCCAATGCTTCGCATGAATTACGGACTCCGGTAACCAGTATTATTGGCGAAATTGAAGTCGCTTTGTACCATCCTCGCAGCAAAGAAGAATATGAACTTTTACTGAAATCCATCCTAAACGATTCTGAAAAACTGAAAGAAACGATCAGCAGTTTGATGGAACTGGCGCAAGTTGATGCAGATTATACCATTTCTGCACAAACCAATATACGTATCGATGATTTAATTTGGGAACTTCAAAAATACTGGAACGAAAAGCAAGGCAAAGGAATGCTCAACGTGGTTATGCTGCAAATGCCGGAAGATGAAACCCACCTTACTTTATCTGTTAACCGACAATTGTTGGTTATTGCTTTGAACAACATTATTGGCAACGCTTTTAAATTTTCGAACGCTAAACCGGTGCAACTTTGGCTTACTGCGGATACTGAACGGATAAAAATACAAGTCAGAGACCAAGGCATCGGCATCCCGGAAATAAACCGGAACCAAATTTTCAATCCGTTTTTTCGGGGAGAAAATTCACATAGCTTTTTAGGCAGCGGGATTGGCTTGTATGTTGCCGAAAAAGTGATCCAACTGTTTAACGGAAAAATTAATTTCACTACTTCCGCTGGTGCTGGAACAGTTTTTACTATTGAATTTAAATCACATAAATTCTAATTTGGTTTTAGGTGATGCTTCTTTTATCACCCTAAAACTTGTTTATCGGAAAGCTTAAATCCGGAATCTTGCTGATGCTTCTTTTATCGGCCTAAATCTATATCGCCATAAATTCTAATCCCGCTTTAATGTGATGCTTCTTTTATCGCTATAATTTTGGCGTAAAATATTTACGATGCACCGAATCCCATTAGCTGTTCTTTTTCTATGCCTGTTTTGGTGTGTAGTCGCCGGAAATATCACTTTTGCCCAGGCTCCCCCACCTGGCCGAGATACGGTAAAACTCACTATTAAACAGGCAGAAGAACAGTTTTTAAAAAACAACCTGCAATTAATTATAGAGCATTATAATATTAATACGGCACAAGCACAGGTAATTACAGCACGTTTATTTCAAAACCCTGATTTTAATTTTTCCAACGTATTATATAATCCAACCACCAAAAGAATTTTTGATGTTAGCGCTTCGACAGGCGAATATACTTTTAGTGTAAACCAGCTTTTTTTAACTGCCGGCAAGCGCAACAAAAACATTCAATTAGCTAAAATTGGAATTCAACAATCACAATATCAATTTTTTGATTTGTTACGGACGCTGAAACTTGCATTGCGTACAGATTTTTTCACGGTTTATTTTCAGCAGCAATCTGCCAAAGTTTATGATGCTGAAATTACTTCTTTAACAAAACTTTTAAAAGCTTACAAGGAACAATATGCAAAAGGCAATATTGCCGAAAAAGAAGTGATAAGGATCCAATCCCAATTGTATTCTTTGCAATCAGAATATACAAACTTAGAAGTTGGCATCGATACAACTCAAAACCAACTCAAGTTTTTGATTCGGGCAAATCCGAATACTTACATCATACCACAATACAATTATGATTTTGATGGAAAGCAAATCATAACTTCTGTACCTTATCAAAAGCTGCTTGATTCGGCTTATACAAATCGAAGTGATTTGAAACTTGCAAAAGCAACTTTGGATTACAATAATGTAAACTTAACCTTGCAAAAAGCCAACGCAGTACCTGATGTTAGTATTGGTGTGGATTACGATAAACAAGCCAGTTATATTAAGGATTACACGGGAATTGGGATCGGGTTTGCATTGCCATTTTTCAACCGAAACCAGGGCAATATCAAACAAGCCAGAATAGCGATTGACCAAAGTAAAATTCAATTACAAAACCAGCAAAACCAGGTTGAAAGTGATATTGCCATTAATTACAAAGTTGCACTTCGATATGAAAATGTTTACAACAGTTTCGACCCAACTTTTAAAACTGATTTTACACATTTGATTAATGAAGTTTTTATCAACTATGAAAAACGAAATATTGGATTGTTGGAATTCTTGGATTTTTATGATTCGTACAAGATTAATACTTTACAATTAAACAACATCCAACTTAACCGCGTCACTTCCTTAGAGCAGCTAAATTTTGTTACCGGCACACCATTTTTTAATCAATAGTTTGCCCTGATTTTCTTTAAAAATTTCAACATGAAAAAAAAGACCGATAAAAACAGTATCTATATTATTAAAAGTTGTTTTCTGTTATCCGTACTGTTCTCTTGCAAATCAAAAGAAACTTTTACAGATACAAGAGTGGCGTATGTTGTGCCCGATTCTTTGATGCGAACGATGGTAATTGATACCGCAAAAACATCCAACATAACCAATGCCATCAAATTTAATGGCATTGTAGATTTCAATACCAATAACGTAGTTAATGTATTTCCATTGGTGAGTGGAAACGTGCAAAATGTAAATGTGATGCCCGGCGATTACGTTCACAAGGGCCAGGTTTTAGGCGTGGTTAAAAGTGCCGAAGTGGCTAACTATAATTCCACGGCAACTACTGCCGATGCCACAGTTCGTTTAACTGCCCGGCAACTTGCGCAGCAAAAGGATTTGTATAAAAGCGGTTTAGCATCCGAAGTAGACATCACCAATGCAGAAGTTGCTTACGAACAGGCAGTTGCAGCTAAAACAGCAGCAGAAAAAGTATTGAGCGTAAACGGCAACAACAGAAACGGCGAGTATTTGATCAAAGCGCCAATAGAAGGTTTTGTTGTGCAAAAGAATGTAACCAACGGCATGGCTATCCGCACCGATAACAATACCGGGCTTTTCACCATATCCGACCTGAAAAATGTTTGGGTACAAGCCAATGTTTATGAAGAAAATATTGCCAAAGTACACCGCGGCGATCCGGTTGATGTGACAACCATTTCCTATCCTGACAAAGTTTTTAAAGGTAAAGTAGATGAACTGATGAACGTACTCGACCCAACATCTAAAGTAATGAAAATGAGGGTCGTGCTAAACAATCCCGGCTATGCTTTAAAGCCGGAAATGTTTGCAACCGTAAGCCTGAACGACCGGGAAAACAAACAGGCCGTATCGGTTGCCAGCAGTGCGCTTGTTTTCGACCACAGCCAGTATTACGTGATCACTGTAAAAGGAGAAAAAGACGTACAGATCAGGCCGGTGGATATCATCAGCATCAACGGAAGCACGGTTTATATTAAAAGCGGATTAAGACCGGGAGAACGCGTGATCGGCTCAAACGCGCTGCTTATTTATGGTTCTTTAAATAGCTAAGGTTATCAATATCAATTAAATAGAAATGATTAAAGTCCTTAGAGGTGTTATTGGTTTTTCGTTAAAAAACAAATATCTCATTATACTTCTGGCCGTTGCATTGGTTTTGACCGGGATTTACACCTTCCTGCAAATGCCAATCGAAGCTTTCCCGGATGTAACCAATACGGAGGTGGACATTATTACCCAATGGCCAGGCCAAAGTGCGGAAGAAGTAGAAAAATTGGTAACCATCCCGATAGAGATCGCTTTAAACCCGGTACAGA
>CAZZVO010000136.1:4344-10838 GCA_964657505.1 uncultured Mucilaginibacter sp. | reverse complement strand
ATGCAAAGCGTTCCGTTGGGAAGGATGAGCGCACCGGAAGAAATTGCGGATTTAGTGGCCTATCTCCTCAGCCAAAAATCCATCACCGGACAAACAATCGATATTAATTGTGGCGCAGTGATGAACAGTTAATGCTGTTTTTATCTCCTAAAATCTATCAAAAGCTTCATTTAACAACTTAATTCTTTACGAACTTACTTGTTGGGTATAGGTGCTCTCAAAAATTTTATCGGCGTTGCTGGTTTCAAAACCGTCCCTTCTGTGCTGCGGTTTTATTTCGTGAGGTGGGAGATCACTAAACTTGGGCAGGACGAGCCTTTCTGCAAACTCCACGTAACTTCCTGCAATGTTTAGGGTTTCAGCATCTGCAAAAACTGCTTCCTGCATTTTGGCTATTGTGCTGCTTTGAAGTAACAAACCATCTTCGCTCACTTTAATTTTACCGCCCGAAGTATTCAGTTTAATGCCCAGACCTTCAACAAAACCATCAAAATCAAGCAGCGTGTTGTAACCTTCTTTCAACGCATGGACACTTATGGTGTAGTGGTTAAGGTAATAGCGGTTGTAAATTACCCATGCCGCGTATTCGCTTTCTTCCAGCAGGGCTAAATAATCTTGTTTGGTTGGCAATTGCCAAAGCGATTGGTGGAAAAACTCTCCGATCTGCTGCCCATTATTTAAGTCGAGCTGATCTACAGGGTCAGTTTTAATTGCATCTGTATAACGATGAATGAGCTGCTGCGCCTTGTCCGAAAGCTTATCCACAACCAGTTCACTTAAAAAAATTCGCGGATATTGATCGGATGGCGGCGCATACCAGTAAGCGTTCAGCTTTTTTCCCTCAAAATAATAATAGTCTTTTTTTTGATAGCCGTGATGTAAAAATATTTTCTCGAAAGATTGGATGCCCAAATTTGGGACATCCAACGTGCGGAAAGCAATATGATCATTAACGATTTCCTGCTGAGAAGCTACCACTCCGCGTTCAATTAAAGCCTGTGTAATCTTTGTTACCGCAGGCACTTTTGCCTGATAGCGTTCGAACAAAACATTTAAAAAGGTATCTAAAGAAGTTTGTTGGTTAAATTTCATAGAAAGATTTGGTTGATTCTTAGTGATAACAAGATTGGTTGGGTTGATTATCTACAACCATCGATCTCAAATTTAAAGATAAAAACTTCATCGCTTTAATTGCTGTTTTTACTACTTCTTTCTCTTTTTTCGGCACAAGTTTTATGTTGATAAAAGAAGCATTTAGCTTTCTAACTGTTCTGCCAATTCCAATTTGTTTCGGTATAATTGGGTAAAACTTATCGCTAATTTTACTTTCATCATGAAAATAGCTACTTATAATGTTAACGGGGTTAATGGCCGCCTGCCGGTATTGCTGCGCTGGTTGGAAGAGACAAAACCAGATGTTGTTTGCTTGCAGGAGTTGAAAGCACCGCAGGAAAAATTCCCGGAACAGGCTGTACATAAGGCTGGTTATCAGGCATTATGGCACGGACAAAAAAGCTGGAACGGTGTTGCCATCTTGTCGCGGAACGAAGACTTGAAAGAGATTAGAAAAGGGCTTCCGGACGATCCGGATGAAAGTCAGAGCCGTTATTTGGAAGCATCTGTTGGAGGAATAATTATTGGTTGCCTTTACCTGCCGAATGGCAACCCGGCACCCGGACCCAAATTGGACTATAAACTAAGTTGGTTTGAGAAGTTTACAGCTCATGCCGCTGATCTGCTTGCTTCAGATAAACCTGTAGTTTTGACGGGAGATTATAATGTAATCCCAACAGAATTGGATGTGTACAAACCCGAACGCTGGCTGGAAGATGCCCTTTTTCGGCCGGAAGTGCGCGCTGCTTTTAAAAATTTGGTTTCACAGGGATGGACTGATGCCATCCGTAAAATTTATCCGCAGGAAACCATTTATACTTTTTATGATTATTTCCGCAATGCTTATGGCCGCAACGCGGGTTTACGCATTGATCATTTCCTGCTTAGTCCGCACCTTGACAGCCGTCTGCTCAATGCCGGTGTTGACCACCACGTCCGTGGATGGGAAAAAACCAGCGACCATGTTCCGGTTTGGATTGAACTTGGGAAATGACCGCTTTTTTGTTTAACTAAGACAATAGATAGGAACTTTGTACGAACTATTTCAGATTCTCCCCAAAAAAATCAATAGTGCGTTTCCAAGCCAGTTCTGCGGCAGCTTTATCGTACCGAGGTGTTGTATCGTTATGGAAGCCGTGGTTTACGTTTTCGTAAATAAATGCCTGGTATTTTTTGCCATTCTCTTTTAAAGCGGCTTCGTAAGCTGGCCAGCCACCCGTAATCCTGGTATCCAGCGAGGCATAGTGCAGCATTAAAGGTACTTTAATTTTAGGCACATCGCTGGTAGCAGGCTGACTGCCGTAAAAAGACACGGCGGCCGCCAGTTCGGGCACGCGGACGGCCATCATGTTGGCTATGCCGCCGCCATAACAAAAACCCACCACGCCAACCTTACCATTACAGTCTTTGTGGCTTTTAAGGTAATTGAAAGCTGCTATAAAATCTTCCTCCATTTCTTTTGGGTCTCTTTTACTTTGCAAGGCACGTCCCTCGTCATCGTTGCCCGGATAACCGCCCAGCGGCGTCAGAGCATCGGGCGCGAGAGAAATAAATCCTGCTAAAGCCGCCCTTCTGCCCACATCTTCAATGTAAGGGTTCAAACCACGGTTTTCGTGTACTACGATAATGCCGCCCAGTTTCTTTTTGGCGTCTATTGGTTTTGACAGTAATCCTTTGATGGTTCCTCCGCCTTTTGGGGAGGGATAATTGATATAGCCGGATTGTAAGCGTGGATCGTCCGGCTTGATTTGTATGTTACCTTTGTAGTCCGGCATCAGGAAACTCATGAGCGCGGGTACAGTCAATCCGCCAACTGCATAAAGGGATAGCTTTTGCACGAAAGCACGGCGGTCAAGCCGGTCGTGGGCGTAGTCATCATACAGGTCAAACACTTCCTGCTTAATATCTTCTTTGTTGATTTGGCTCATAGTTTTGGAGGTTTTATTCAAATATAATGATTTACAGCAACCGCTGCTAACATACAAACGATGCTTCTTTTACCGGCATAAAAATAGTGTGGTAAACGAAGTATAGTCAACTGGCCACATTATTTTTACCGCCTTATCAATTCTCAACCAAATTATTTGCTGTACGCAAAATGGTAAGTGCCAGAGCCAATAGTTACTTTTAAATTCTTCCCGTCTTTATTTACTTGGCTTATGCCTTTTGTTTGATTGATGTCTGTACCAGATTCATTCACTTTTGCTGTGGCAGCACCAGGAAGATTGATGGTAGCGGTAGTATTGGCAGGAATGGTTACATCTAAACTAAAAGTGTTGCCTTCCAAATTCCATCTCGTGCTAACTAACCCGTAAAGCGTTTGCAAAGTTGCCATTGCATAATTTAAGTTGCCGCCCACTTCTGGCGAAAAGGTGATTTTTTTATATCCCGGCCCGGATTCATCAGTATCCAATCCAACCAGGTTACGGTACATCCAATCGCCAATGGCACCGTAAGCATAGTGGTTAAAGGAGTTCATGTTTGTGGTTTGGAAAGTTCCGTCCGGCTTTTGGCCATCCCAACGTTCCCACATGGTTGTGGCACCAAGTTTCACCTGGTATAACCATGATGGGTAAGTGTCTTGCAGCAATAACGTGTAAGCAACATCAGTATAACCAAAACGGCTCAATACGTGGCAGAGATAAGGCGTTCCTAAAAAACCCGTGGTTAAATGGTTCCCATAGTTTTTTATATTTTGAACCAGTCTTTCAACTGCTTGCTGGCGTTGTTTTTCTGGCAGCATATCAAACTCAAGTGCTAAAACATAAGCCGTTTGCGAACCGGAAACCAACCTGCCGTTTGGCGTTAAATATTCCTTTAAAAAAGCTTTTTTAATTTCATCCAGCAGGTTTTGGTATTTGATGATATCCTCCTGCTTGCCTAAAACTTTTGCGGAGTTGATGAACAATTGGGTAGAATGTGCGTAAAAGGTCTGTGCAATCAAGTATTTATCTGTTATCGCTGCACTGCCGTCGTTGTCATCCTCTGGCCGGAAAAATAGCCAGTCGCCAAAATGAAACCCAGTGTTCCACAAATGTTCTTTGCTTTGCCCAGTCATAAAATCCACCCAGGCTTTCATGCTGTTGTATTGATTGGCCAGTAAGGTTTTATCGCCGTAAGCCAGGTACATATTCCATGGGATAATCGTAGCTACATCCGCCCATCCTGTTGATCCTGCTGCCTGATTCCCCAAAACATTAGGTATCACAAAAGGTACGCTGCCGTTTGGTAGTTGATCGGCTTGTACATCTTTCATCCACTTGGTAAAAAAGCCGGCAACATTCATATTGAAAGCAGCCGTTCGCGAAAATACCTGTGCGTCGCCCGTCCAGCCCAAACGTTCATTGCGCTGCGGACAATCCGTAGGAACATCTAAAAAATTACCTTTTTGCCCCCATTGGATGTTGTGCTGCAACTGATTGAGCAGCGGGTTTGAAGTAGCGAAAGTTCCGGTAGGTTCCATATCGGCATAAATTGCGATGGCCGTAAAATCATCAGGATTAGGTTTGCTTGGGAAGCCTTGCAATTTGATGTACCGAAAACCCTGATAAGTAAAATGTGGCTCGTAGGTTTCGGGCAAATCACTGCCTTTTAAGGTGTAACTGATGGTTTGTTTTGCAGACCGTAAATTGGCATTATAAAAATTGCCCTGTTTATCCAGCACTTCCCCGTGTTCTAATTTTACGGTTGTGCCCTTTGCGCCTTTCACTTTAAATTGAACCCAGCCTACCAGGTTCTGCCCAAAATCAATTACGGTTTCCCCTTTTGGCGTTGTGATGATTTGTTTAGGCTTAAATTCTTCATGCTTACGGGCTAAGGGACTGATGCTGGCTTCCAGTTTTTCTGGCCCGTAAGGCAGAACGGTAACCGCTTTCCAATTGGTGGCATTAAAATTATTTTCGTCCCAACCTTTTAATTCCAAACGCGCATCATAGTCTTCGCCATTATAAAGATCAGAGGATAAAACAGGGCCTTTTGCATACGTCCAGGATTCGTCTGTTTGCACCACTTGCTTTGTACCATCGGTAAATTCAACTTCTAATTGTAGTAAACCACTCAATTGGTTGCCGTAATAATTCCGTTTACCATCAAAAGCCAGATAACCGCGGTACCAGCCATCGCCAAGCGTTAGACCGAGTGTATTATCGCCTTTTTTTAATAAATCGGTAACGTTATAGGTTTGGTAAAGCAGGTGTTTATGGTAACTCGTCCAACCGGGCGTAAAAAAATCTTTTCCTATCTTTTTGCCATTGATCCTGGCTTCGTAAAGACCATGGGCAGTAATAAAAGCGGTTGCCGATTTGATGGATTTGGAAAAGGAAAACGATTTCCGGAAGTATGGGTTTGCACCGGGAAGCGTATCGGCAGCAAAAGTTGTAATCCATTTGGCTGTCCAGTCTGCCGGGTTCAGCATTCCCATTTGCCAAAAGTTCACATCGCTCCAGGGAGATGTGTTGCCATGATTATCTTTTACCCTAACCTGCCAGTAATAGTAGGTTTTTGATTTTAAAGCAGGTCCGGAATAAACAACCTGGATGGATTGATCACCCAAAACAACACCACTTTGCCAAACTGTATTTTTGCCTGAATTAATTCCTGTTGGATTTGTCCCTACACGTATTTCATACGATTGCTGCATAATGCCGCGCTCGTTACTGATCAACTTCCAGCTAAAACGAGGCTTTAAAACGTCCAGTCCAAGCGGGTTGTGCAAATATTCTACTGTTAATACTTGCACCTGCAACTTTTGGGCGATTGTAACTTGAGTAAAAACGATAAATAAAAACACTGCTGGAATCAATCCTTTAGATAAGCTTCTTTTCATAATTGGTTGTAATTTTTTGACGGAGGGTCAATTCTTCACAAGATACAAAAATAGAAAGCCTGTAGCTACTGTTGTAAACTGATCTTTAGAAATGCCCGCTGAAAACGTCGTAATCCGACTGTCAGAATTTCTATTTTCTTAACGAAAAAATAGATTCCTTGAAAGATTAATACTAAAATGGCATTAATGTTGTATCTTTGATAATAAAAGCAACTTAACTTATTTGCGTTCGTATAAGGCAGTAATAGTTGCCCACTTAATAATAAATACAATGAAAGACGAACTGATAGATAAATTAAATAGGAAAGTTAAGCAGCACAGGCGCATGATGACTGTTTCTGCTTTTTCTTTAGTTGGTATTAATTTTTTGGTAACGATCCTGATCAGCCATTTTAAACATCCGGAGATGATCAACATGAACGATGCAATTTTGATCAAAAGCTTTTTCTGGAATTTCAGCTAAAACAATAGCAGCATTCATAAAAAACAAAATTGGCATGCTTCTTTTACCAGGCAAAATTTAGTGCGATAAAAGAAGCTAAGCGTTTATTTTTTC
>CAZZVO010000136.1:0-4244 GCA_964657505.1 uncultured Mucilaginibacter sp. | reverse complement strand
AGGCTACTTAACTTTACTAAATAAGCCACAGCACCTACTGTTACCGAATTTCTCGGTCGAACAGCCAAAGAAACAATGATACCTGCAATTTTTGTAGTTGGATAAACCGGAGGAATCGGTTTTAAAACTTTACCAATGTAATTTCCGGCGTGCCTGGTTCCCGGCGTATCTAAGAAAGCCGGAAAAACATCGCAAACATGGATATGCGGGAAACGGGAAAGTTCGGCGCGCAAAGCTTTGCTGTAACCGCTTGCACCAAACTTGCTCACGCCGTACGACAAACTGTAAGGCGTTGCAACCCAGGCACCAACAGAATTCATGTTGATGATAGTGCCCGTTTGCTGCTGTTTGAAATAAGGCAGCACGGCATAAGCACTATAGATGTATCCCAACAAATTAGTGCGGATTACCTTTTCGTGCTCCTCCAATGGCACGGCATTAAACTCGCCCACAATAGCTACACCGGCCGCATTTACCCAAACATTTATTTGTCTGCCAAAAGCAATAGCGGCTTTCGCTAGGTTATTTACGCTTTCGGCATCGGTAACATCTGTTGGCACGGCCAATGCTTTTGCACCAAGTTTAGTACAAACTTCAGCTACTTCTTCCAATTCGTTTTGCTGGCGCGCAGCCAAAATAACGGTACAACGGTAACGTGCAAACTCAAGCGCAGTGGCACGGCCAACACCGCTGGAAGCACCGGTAATTACCACAACTTGTTTATTTAAGGGCAAAGTATTTGTTTTTTGGAAGAGGCTCATGGTTTTGATTTTAGGCGGAAGGATAATGAGAATTAGCTGGTAAAAGAAGCATCAGAAGTTTGTGTTATGTTTTGTTTAAATCACAAGTCGCATTCTTCAATTTTTAGTTTTAGTTTTAGTTTGAAAGATAACATGCACTTTTAAACTTTGTTACAGATTGATTTTTTTACGGCCATTACTTCTTTAAAAATGAAAGCACACTTTACTAAAATGTTTAATTACGACCAATATGCCAACTCATTAATACTGCAATGTATTTTAGAACTGAATGCACCCGAAAAACAAGTACAATTAATGGCGCATCTGTTGGCAACACAACAAGTTTGGCTAAACCGTTGCAAAGGATTACCAGTAGCTAACGGCGTAATCTGGCCGGATTGGAAGATAGAAACTTTCGCATCGATCATCCCAAAAAATCATTTGGACTGGATTGATTTTATCGATCAGCAAAAACCGGAAGATTTTAATAAAATAATCAGTTACCAAAATTCAAAAGGTGAAAGATTTCAAAACCAGTTAAGTGATATCATGGCGCATGTAATTAACCATGGCACACATCACCGGGCGCAAATTGGGCAGCATTTAAAACTGGCAGGGTTAAAGCAGTTGCCTGTTACGGATTATGTTTTTTACCTGCGGGAAAAGGGTTTATAAGTTGATTAGAGAACTGCAGATACTTCTTTTACCATGCTATTTTTAGGCCGATAAAAGAAGCATCAACATAAAACATCTCTACAACGGCAAGTTGAAACAAAATGTAGAACCTTCATTAAGTTTGCTTTCTACCGTCATATAACCATGATGTGCTTTAATAATTTCCGAAGAAATGTACAAACCCATCCCCAGGCCGCTGGTAGTAAAATTTTTATCTTGTACGCGGTAAAACCGTTCGAAAACACGTTCCTTTTGCGCTTCTGTTAAGCCGATGCCTCTATCGGTAACAGAAACTTTTACAAAACCATCAACATGAATAGCGTTAATTTCGATTGTATAATCGTTGTCGGCATATTTTACAGCGTTGTTTATCAGGTTCATCAACACTTGTTCCAAGCGTTCAAAATTACCGTTAACTACAAAATCGCCTGTATATCGATTTACAATTACAGAAGATTGATAGATATGGGCTGCGTTTTCTACACAGGTAGTAATCAAATCGGCCAGGTTTATTTTGGCTACGCTAAACTCTAATTTACCAGCTTGTATCTTGCTTACATCGAGCAAATCGTTCACTAATATTTGCAGTTTGTCTAACGAGTCGTTTGCTTTTTTTACAAACGTTTTTACCAAAACGGGCAAGGTTTCTTTCTGGTAATTATCAATTAACTGGATGTAACCTTTTGCGCTGGTTAAAGGCGTTTTAAGTTCGTGGCTGGCTACGCCGATAAACTCGTCGCGTTTTTCCATTTCCTGTTTTTGGTCTTCAATATCAGTATTGGTGCCGAACCATTTAACAATTTTGCCGTGTTCATCTTTATAAGCAACTGCGTAACCCAGATGCCAGCGATATTTTCCGTCCGCAGCATTTTTAAGCCGGAGCTGCATTTCGTAAGGCTCGCCGGTTTCTACCGATTTTTTCCAGGTGTTGGTTGTGCTTTCTAAATCATCCGGGTGCACCACAAATTTCCAGCCCCAGTTTTTTGTTTCTTCAAAACCCATCCCGGTGTAATCGTACCAGCGCTGGTTATAATAATCCAGGCTGCCATCTGGCCTTGCTGTCCAAACGATAACCGGGATATTATCTGCCAAAAACTTAAAATGTTCCTGGCTTAACAACAGGTCTTTTGTTCTTTCCTGAACAATATTTTCCAGCTCGTTATTCAAATCTTCGGCGTTTTGCCATGCTTCTTCTAATTGTTCGTTTTTAGATTTTAGCTGATGTTCTACTGCTTTTTGCGAGGTTAGATCTGTAAGGATAATACTTAACGTTGCTTCGCCATTTAGAGGCAAAGTGTTTAGGGAAAGCAAAAACGGGATTTCCTGCTGACCAACATTGTTCAGGCTGATCTCTCCTTTCGTTTCTTCGCGCCAGCCTTTTTCAACAAGGTGTACAAACTCTTCCTGATATACGGGCGGCACAAAAGTTTCAAACTGCGCACCAATTACTTTTTCGAGCGGCAGGCCAAGCATTAAAGCAAACCGGGAATTGCTGTATAAAACAATGCCTTTCTGATCCAACGTTACTGCACCTTCGGCCATCTTCTCAATAAAAACCCGATAAGTTTGGTCTGCGCTGCGAAGTGTATAAAGTTCGTGCCCATCGCCGGCGTTTACGATCAGTGCATCAACCTGCCCGCTGCGGATAGCATCGATCGTATCGTTTGCTTCTTCTAATTGTCTGCGTAATTCCTCATTCTGAGCCAGCAGTTGGTTGTTTATTAACACAGTTGACATATCTAACCAATATTCTCTAAACCCAAACCTTTAAACATTTTATCTGTGTCAGACATATCACCTATTAATTTTTTTTCCGGGAGCGGAAACTTTCTAACCAGCATTGGCAGGGCAACAAGCTGCTCACGCTGTGCAATCAAGGGTTGCTGGTAAACATCAATTATTTCCAGCTCGTATTGCCCTTTTAAGTACTTTTCGCAAAATCCTTTTGTATAAGTAACGGCACGCAATGAGTTTGGCGATGCACCGGTAATGTATAACCTAAGTTTATAAACTGCTTTTTCTGCGTCGTTTAAATCTTCATTGTTTTTAGGTTCCTCGTCCCAAACGCTCATGATTCTGCTTTTACAGGCCTTATGTTTAGGCCAACGAGCACCTTTTCTTCGTTAGAGAGGTCTCCGATAATTTTACGCATTGGCTCAGGGAATTTTCTCACTAACGTTGGTATGGCAAAAATCTGGTCCCCTTCTGCTAATTGCGGCTGTTCGAGCAGATCGATCACTTCAATTGTATATTTGCCCTGCAAATGCTCTTCGCAATACTGTTTTAGGTTTTTTAGTGCCGTTACCGATTTAAGGGTTTTTCCGGCCACATAAAGCCGCAGTTCCCAAGGTGTTTCCTTTTCTTCTTCCATTATTTTCAGGAGCTTCTTTTATCGTTTATATTTTCGGCATCGTTACCATCCCGCAGCTTGGTCATTTCCATAAGTGTTTTTTCCGATGCTTCTTTTACCAGCTTTTCTTCAATGTATATTTTGTTCAATTCCTCTTCTGCGGATTCAAATTCGGTTTGCAATGCTGCAATTTTGGATTCTAAAACCATGCGCTTTCTGTCAATTTCCCGGTCTTTCCGGCTTAACGCATTTTCATAAATTACTTTTCCGGTTACTTTCTCCATCTGGTGCGCCTCCCTTGCAGAACCTGTTAACACTCCGTCCGGGCCAAGGTAAACGTTAATGAGGTTTAAACCTTTATCGGTAATTACAAACTCCCTTACCTGGTTAGAATGTTTCATGCCCCTCGACTTCATCATGTATAAACCGCGGTTGCGTTCGCCGTTGTATTCAATATCCCGCACTAACAACCATGCATC
>CAZZVO010000135.1:0-10886 GCA_964657505.1 uncultured Mucilaginibacter sp. | reverse complement strand
ACGGCTATTGCTTATTTAGCTTTGGAAGTTTGGCAAAAACAACATCCGCAGGAAAGTAATACTGGCGTTTTCTTAGCAACCGCGCATCCGTGTAAATTCCCTGATGTTTTTACAGATGAAATTGCTGCGGAAATTGAAATCCCGGAACAGGTTTTAGAACTAGAATCGAAACCCAAAAAAGCGGATTCATTTGGAATTGATTATGCTTCTTTTAAGGCATATTTATTGGCGGAGGAAGGAACTTCGATTTAAACTTTTTAGTGGTAAAAGAAGTATGTAAATGATACGCATCAAAAGTAATAGTGCGTATATTTGGATATGAAAAGTAAAGTTAACCTTACGATTGAAAAAGATTTGCTTTCAAAAGCTAAATGCTATGCCACTGAAAATCAAGTTAGTGTTTCAGAATTAGTAGAAGATTATTTTAAACAACTTACAAAACCAAAAAGAAAATCAAATATTTTTGAAATGGTAAAGCAATTGGATATTAAAGAAAAATTTGCTGATATTCCGGATCTGAAAAAAGCCTATTACGAAGACAATGCTGCGAAATATGGCTTTTAAAATATTATTAGACGCCAATGTTTTGATAGAATTTTTGCTGGAAAGAGATAGATTTGAAGAATCGCAACGTTTACTCAAGGCAACTCTTTACTTTCCTAACAAGATTTATGTTACGCCCGCAATCATTCACATTACGTCTCATTGGGTAAAAAAATCATTGGGTATTGAAACTACAAAAACCTTATTGCTGGAACTTTTAGAAGATATAGAAACGATTGATTGTAACCATAAAACTGCTGTTTTGGCCATTGCTTCGGTAATGCCGGACGTGGAAGACGCATTGCAATATTATACAGCTTTGCAACATCAACTGGATTATGTAGTTACTTTCGACAAACAGTTCCAAAAGCAAGCTATTCCATCTCTTCCAATTTATTCTCCGCAGGAGTTTCTAACAACTTTTATTGAATAACACTTCATGATCAACACCATCATTTTTGATTTAGGCAACGTTTTAATTAACTGGGAACCTAAACTTTTGTACAACAAGATTTTCGATTCGGAAGAAAAAACCAATCATTTTATAGAAAATATTTGCACGTTGGCCTGGAATGAAGAACAAGATGCAGGCCGAACTTTGAAACAAGGAACTGATATTTTAATTGAACAATATCCTCAGCATAAAACAGAAATTGAAGCTTATTACGACCGCTGGGAAGAAATGCTAAACGGTGCAATTGAAGGATCGGTAGAAATTTTTAGACAATTAAAAGCAAGTGGAAAATACAAGATTTATGCGTTAACCAACTGGTCGTCAGAGCTTTTTCCAGTTGCTTTGCGAAACTTTGAGTTTTTAAACTGGTTTGATGGAATTGTGGTTTCCGGTGATGAAGGCATCCGCAAACCGGAAGCAGCGTTCTTCCAGATTTTGTTTGACCGTTATCAGGTTAAACCTGCTGATGCTATTTTTATTGATGATAATTTGAGAAATATTGAAGCTGCACGGAAATTAGGTATTCAATCGATCCGTTTTACTTCCGCAGAAGAACTGGAAAAAGAGTTGAAAGATTCAGGCATTTTGTAAACCTGAATCTTGCCGATGCTTCTTTTATCGGCATAAAATCAAAACACTGCTTTTGCAATTCTTTTGGTTGGTTCCGCATTGCCCATGGTGTAAAAATGCAAAACTGGTGCGCCTATTTCCATTAGTTCTTTGCATTGGTTAATCATCCATTCTACACCAACTTCTTTAACATCTTTTTCATTAGTACAGGATTGTACGGCATCACTCAAATCCTCCGGAATATCGATGTGAAATATTTTAGGCAGATTAATGAGTTGTTTGGAAGTTGTCAGCGGTTTTAAACCCGGAATAATCGGAATGTTAATGTCGTTTTCGCGGCAACATTTTACAAATTCTGCGTATTTCGAATTATCAAAAAACATCTGCGTTACCATGAAATCTGCGCCGAGATCAACCTTCTTTTTCAGAAATTGAAAATCCGTTTTCATATTCGGTGATTCAAAATGTTTCTCCGGATAAGCCGCAATACCAGTGCAAAAATCGGTTTTAAAAGCTTCGTGGTCTTCGTGCAGGTAAATGCCATTGTTCATGTTTTTCACCTGCGCCAATAAATCGGTTGTGTACGCATGTCCGCCAGGCGTTGGCACAAAACTGGCATCACCTTTTCGGGCATCTCCGCGTAAAACCAACACATTATCAATGCCCAGAAATTGCAGGTCGATCAACGCATATTCGGTTTCTTCTTTGGTAAAACCGCCGCAAAGCAAATGCGGAACGGCGTCCACTTTATAACGATTCATGATGGCTGCACAAACTGCTACCGTTCCTGGGCGTTTGCGGTAAGTCAGTTTTTCCAGCAAACCATTGGCGCGTTCTTTATAATAATGGTCTTCGCGGAGAGATGTTACATCTATAAACGGTGGATTTAATTCCATCAGCGGATCAATGGCATCAAAAATTCCCTGAATGCCATGTCCTTTTATTGGCGGTAAAAGTTCGAAAGAAAAAAGAGTTTTGCCCGCTGCGTTCTTAATATGATCAGTAATTTTCATTTATTCAGTAAGTATATTTAGTAAGAAAGATTTGGGCTTAACCAGCGTTCTATTTCTTCCAGAGGCATGGTTTTCCTTTGGGCATAATCTTCAACTTGTTCCTTGGTGATCTTTCCTAAACCAAAATATTTAGATTGTGGATGGGCGAAATAAAAACCGCTGACAGACGAAGCAGGCATCATCGCCAGACTTTCGGTAAGATACATGCCAGTATTTTTTTCAGCATCAAGCAGTTTGAATAAAGTCCATTTTTCGGTATGGTCCGGACAAGCAGGATAACCTGGTGCCGGACGAATGCCCTGATATTTCTCCTTGATCATATCTTCGCTGCTCAAATGCTCGTCTTTGGCGTAACCCCAATATTCGCGGCGGACTAATTCGTGCATTTTCTCGGCTAAAGCTTCTGCCAAACGATCTGCTAAAGCTTTAGCCATGATACTGTTGTAATCATCGTGATCTGCTTCAAACTTGGCAACCAATTCATCGCAGCCTAAACCTGTGGTAACGGCAAAACCGCCCCAATAATCGGCCACACCAGAAGTTTTTGGGGCGATAAAATCAGCCAGCGCATAATAAGGTTCGCCTTTAGGTTTTTCGGCCTGTTGACGAAGTGTGCAAATCGTATCCAAAATTTCGGTACGGGAATCATCGGTGTATAATTCAATATCATCGCCTACAGAATTCGCCGGCCAAAAACCAATTACTGCGTTTGCCTGCAATAATTTGTTGGCTACTATTTCCTCTAACAAAACCTGCGCATCATCAAACAGCTTTTTGGCTTCGGCACCAACAAAGGTGTCGTTAAAAATTTTTGGATAACTGCCTCGCAATTCCCAGGTATGGAAAAACGGCGTCCAATCGATGTATGGAAGTAAATCTTCCAGCGGGAAATCTTTAATCGTTTTGGTGCCGAGGAAACTTGGTTTTGGCGTGATATCGCCATCCAGACTAATCACGCATTTTTGATCGCGTGCTTCTTTTATTGGCATAAATTTCTTGTCGGAACGCTTGTTCAAATGCGCTTCGCGTGCTTTAGCGTATTCCTCTTTGATGCCGCTGATGTATTCGGCGCGCTTTTCTTTGTTCATCAAACTGCTGCAAACGGTTACACTTCGCGAAGCATCCAAAACATGTATGGCCGCGCCGGAATAATTTGGGTCGATTTTTACAGCCGCATGAATCCGCGAAGTGGTTGCGCCGCCCACAATCAGCGGAATGGTCATGCCTTCGCGCTCCATTTCTTTGGCAAAATGCACCATTTCATCCAGCGAAGGCGTAATTAGTCCGCTTAAACCGATAATATCCACTTTTTGCTTTTTAGCTTCTTTTAAGATTCGCTGCGCGGGAACCATTACGCCCAGATCGATCACTTCAAAATTATTGCAAGCCAAAACTACTCCGACAATATTTTTGCCGATGTCGTGCACATCGCCTTTTACCGTTGCCATTAAAACTTTTCCGGCATTAGCGCGCTCATCACCGGTTCCTTCTCCCGCAGAAATTACACGCGCTTTTTCTGCTTCGATAAAGGGTAGGAGGTAAGCAACCGCTTTTTTCATCACACGCGCAGATTTTACAACCTGCGGCAAAAACATTTTTCCGGCACCAAACAGATCGCCAACGACGTTCATGCCGTCCATCAACGGACCTTCGATTACTTCTAAAGGTTTATCAGCTTTCTGGCGCGCTTCTTCTACGTCGGCGTCCAAATATTCAATAATGCCTTTTACCAACGCATGAGACAAACGTTTTTCGACGGGTTCTTTGCGCCATTCTTCATCGCGCACTACTTCTTTTCCTTTACTTTTTACGGTATCGGCAAAAGTTACGAGTCGTTCTGTAGCATCTTCACGTCGATTCAGCAATACATCTTCCACCAGTTCCAGCAAATCTTTTGGAATTTGCTCGTAAACTTCCAGCATCCCGGCGTTTACAATTCCCATATCCATTCCGGCTTGTATTGCATGATATAGGAAAGCCGAGTGCATCGCCTCACGAACCACATTATTTCCACGGAAAGAAAACGAAATATTGCTCACGCCGCCGCTTACTTTGGCCATTGGCAGGTTTTGCTTGATCCAGCGCGTGGCATTAATAAAATCGATGGCATAATTATTATGCTCTTCCAAACCGGTTGCAACGGTTAAAATGTTTGGGTCGAAAATGATGTCCTGCGGAGGAAAACCGAGTTCATCCACCAAAATATCGTAGCTTCTTTTACAGATCTCAATTCGGCGTTCGTAACTGTCGGCCTGACCGTTTTCATCAAAAGCCATTACAACAGTTGCGGCACCGTAATTCATAATTTTACGTGCGTATTCTTTAAACTTTTCTTCGCCTTCTTTCAACGAGATGGAATTGACGATGCCTTTTCCCTGCAAACATTTTAATCCGGCTTCAATTACAGTCCATTTGGAGGAATCGACCATGATGGGTAGCTTCGAAATATCCGGTTCAGAAGCAACCAGATTCAAAAACTTCACCATTACGGCTTCCGAATCGATCATGCCTTCATCCATGTTGATGTCAATTACCTGTGCGCCTCCTTCCACCTGTTGGCGTGCAACAGTTAAAGCTTCTTCATAATTTTCCGCCAAAATCAGTTTGGAGAATTTTGGTGAACCTGTGATATTAGTTCGCTCGCCAACATTTACGAAATTACTTTCAGGCGTTATCGTAACCGCTTCCAAGCCGCTTAACCGCATAAACGGTTCGATTTCCGGTCTTTTGCGTGGCGGATATTTAGCTGCTTTTTCTGCAATACATTTGATATGATCTGGCGTAGTTCCGCAGCAACCGCCAACGATATTCACAAAACCAGATTGCAGGAAATCTTCTACCAGATGCGCGGTTTCGTGCGGCACTTCATCATAAGCGCCAAACTCATTCGGCAAACCGGCGTTTGGATAAGCGGAAATATACACGTTGGCTTTTTGCGAAAGTTCTTCCAAGTGCGGCCGCATATCTTTTGCACCTAAAGCACAATTTAAACCTACGGAAAGCAGGTTGGCGTGTTGAATGGAATTCCAGAACGCTTCCACCGTTTGTCCGGAAAGTGTTCTGCCGGAAGCATCCGTGATCGTTCCCGAAATCATGATCGGCAGCCTCACCCTAAATCCCTCTCCTGCAGAGAGGGACTTTGCCTGCAATTCGTTCATGTAACGATTGATCGCAAACAGTGCCGCTTTCGCATTCAGTGTATCAAAAATAGTTTCAACCAAAAGCACATCCGAGCCGCCATCCACCAAACCGCGAACCTGATCATAATAAGCTTCAGCCAAATCATCAAAAGTAACGGCGCGATAACCGGGATCATTTACATCCGGCGAAAGTGAAGCTGTACGGTTTGTCGGACCGATTGCACCGGCTACAAAACGCTGTTTTTCGGGTGTTTTTAAATTGTATTCATCCACCACTTCGCGCGCTATTTTTGCACCTTCAAAACTGAGTTCGTACGCCAGTTCTTCCAGGTGATAATCAGCCAGAGAAATTATTTGTGTGCTGAATGTATTGGTTTCGATAATATCCGCACCGGCATTTAGATATTCTTTGTGGATGGCTTTGATGATATCTGGACGAGTGATATTCAGCAAATCATTATTGCCTTTTAAATCAGAATGATGATTGCGGAAACGTTCTCCGCGAAAATCTTCTTCCTCCAAGTGATAACGCTGGATCATCGTGCCCATCGCGCCGTCAATAATCAGGATGCGTTTTTGTAATTCTTTTTCGATATTCATTGTAGGAATCAGGTATGAGGTATCAGGTGTGAGGTAAAAGTATCGACGACAATCTGTCTTGATACTTGCTACTAACTACTTGATACTTAAAAAGCTTATCTCGAAATTCGGTTTTGGGTTCCTCTTTCGCTTATCTGTCTCAACCTAAAAAAGTTTTGGTTTGAGTAGAATGTAGCACCTTGTAAGTACAGGTTGCCAAGACATCGCAGGGTCTAATCCCTCCGCCTTTCTCCATAAGCAGGACAAAGTTGCATAATATAGTGGTAATTTTCAAACATCGATATGCAATAAAAAAGCCCTGTCGTTTATATTTCCGATAGGGCTTTTAGGGTGGTAAAAACAGTATCTTATCTTCTTCTGCCGCCAAATACGCGCAGCAACATCAAGAAAAGGTTGATAAAATCAAGGTACAGAGTTAAGGCACCCATAATTGCCATTTTACCGGCAGAAGCATCACCATATTCCAAACCTTGGCCAATTCGTTTTAGGCGTTGCACGTCATAAGCCGTTAAGCCTACAAAAACGGCAACTCCAATGTAACTGATGATGTAATCCATTTGCACACTGTGCATAAAAAAGTTTACAAGAGAAGCGATGACAATTCCAATCAAAGCCATCCGCAAAATAGAACCGAAACCAGTTAAATCTTGATGTGTAGTGTATCCTGCGATAGCCATCACCCCAAAAACTAAAGACGTTGTTAAAAACACTGTTCCAATTAAAGCTGAAGTGTAAACCAGAAAAATAAAGCTTAAACTTAAACCCATAAGGGCTGCAAACGCGATAAACAAAACCAGTAAAACTGGATAAGCAATTTTGTTAATACCAAACGACATAATTAGCACGAAAGCCAATGGCGCAAACATTACGATTGTGCCTAAACCTGTGTTTCGTCCAGTTGCCGGATCATGCAATAGTTGAAATAAAGATAGATCATGTGAGAAAATATAAGCGGCAGCCGCAGAAATTGCCAATGCTACAAACATCCACATAAACACATTCGCCATAAATTTGCGGGTTGTATCTGCTGTGCCTTCGAGCTGATTAATGCTATTAAAATTGTATTCTGTTTTTCTTGTTTCCATTATTTGTTATTTTGATTTTTAGACAATTTTTAAGCTGAAAAGTTTAGTCAGTTCAATCGTTTTTGCAGTTGTTCTTCTACTTTTTGAAAGAGTTGAACCGGTTTTAAAGCGCGCCAATTCATGTTTTCTAAACCGCCGCCAAAGTTAATATAATAGTCGATATTGCTTTGTTTGAATTCGTCCAAAACGTGCTCGCGAAAGTTGATGCCTGCAACCCAGCCATCTTCCACTTCCTGAAACCATTCTTCGTAATAAGAATCATCCGAAGTGTGGAAATTGAGCACATTTTCGCCAATCAGGATAAAATGGTTGATGCCTTCGTCCATCATCAGTTCCAAAATTTCACGCTTTAACAACATAATGTCGTTATCGATCGCATCGTTCCACTCGCCAATCAATTCGATGATGGTAAAACCGAGATCGTAATCAGCATAAAGCACTTTTAAATAGAGCGTGTTAGAGCCAAAGGAATCCCATTGCGGGTGCAGCAAATAATTGTAAACCTGTTTATCAAACTCAAATTCGTTGTATTGCGTTTCGTAAAAGGGAGAACGTTCATCTTCCGAAGCTACATAATCATCGCGCCATTTATAATAAGGTTCAATTTCGTGCATATCTCTTTCCTGTTTTGTCAACAGGGCGGTTCTGTTAAAGTTTTTGATCGGTAAAAGAAGCATGGGCAACTGCGTTACGTACGCTGCCATGTTCTTTTAATAATGCGGAAGCTTTTTCTTCGTCCAAACCCGTTTCGGCAACCACCATTCTAACGGCGCGGTCTACTAATTTATGATTAGTTAGTTGCATATCAACCATTTTATTTCCTTTTACGCGGCCCAGCAAAATCATAACAGAAGTGGTGAGCATATTTAAAGCGAGTTTTTGTGCCGTACCTGCTTTCATCCGCGTTGAGCCGGTTAAAAATTCTGGCCCGGTTACAATTTCTACCGGATATTTTGCTTCCGCAGCAACTTTGCTACCCGAATTACAAACGATGCAGCCGGTTGTAATTCCTTCAAGATTTGCTTTTTGCAAACCACCAATTACGTAAGGCGTAGAGCCGGAAGCGGCAATGCCAACCAAAACATCTTTTGGGTTGATGTGATATTCCTGCAAATCTTTCCAGGCTTGTTCGGCATCATCTTCTGCAAATTCTACAGCTTTTCGGATGGCGGTATCTCCACCGGCGATGATCCCAACCACCCAATCAAACGGGACACCAAAAGTTGGCGGGCATTCGGAAGCATCCACCACGCCCAAACGACCGCTTGTACCAGCGCCAATGTAAAAAAGCCGACCACCATCACGCATTTTTTCAGCAGTTGCTGTAGCTAATTTTTCGATTTGAGGGATAGCTTTTTCAACAGCCAAGGGAACTGTTTGATCTTCTTTGTTGATGTTTTCCAAAATTTCGCGCAGCGGCATTTGCTCCAAATGGTTGTAGGCTGAGTCTTTTTCGGTAGTTCTTTGTTCCATGCGAGATGCTTCTTTTATCGTGCAAAAATCAGTAAAAAAACAGAGATTTACCCAGTAAGAATTTGAGGTTGAAAAACAAAATTTGCTCTTCAGTTTTGTTGGTTCAATCGAAAACATGAAACATAATGCGACATGAAACTATTTTCGTTAATTGCCTTCAATTTATTTGTATTGATGTTAACCGATAATGTGATGGCACAACAAAAACAAATGGTTCGGTTGGCCAAAATTCAGGTTGATCCAACGCAATTAAAAGCATACAATTTGGCATTGAAAGAACAAATGGCTACAGCAATCCATTCGGAACCAGGCGTTTTAACCTATTACGCTGTTGCCGAAAAAAATAATCCTTCGCACATTACCATTTTAGAAATTTATGCGGATACGGCTGCTTATAAAAAGCACATCGAAACAGCACATTTTTTAAAATACAAAAATACCGTCAAAAACATGGTTAAATCTTTGGAGCTTACTGATGTTGATTTGATTGGTTCTGCTAAGAAACCAGGCATGTAGCTGTCATTTCTAACGATTGGGAAATCTTCTTTCAGTCAGATACTTCTTTTATCGGCTTAAATTTAAATGAAGATTTCTCCCTTCGGATTGAAATAACAAGAATTTATGCCGGTAAAAGAAGCATTTATAATTATTTCTGTCTGAAAAATATCTGAACCGGCACACCTTCAAAATCAAAATTTTCACGCAGTTTATTTTCGATGAAACGCTTGTAAGGTTCTTTAATATATTGCGGCAAGTTGCAGAAGAAGGCAAACATCGGTGAGGTGCCGGCAATCTGTGTTATATACTTAATTTTGACGAATTTGCCTTTTAACGATGGCGGCGGAAAAGCTTCAATCAGCGGCAACATTACATCGTTTAGTTTTGAAGTTGGTACTTTTTTCTTCCGGTTGTCGTAAACTTTTTGTGCTGCTTCTATCGCCTTAAAAATGCGCTGCTTCTCGGTAACCGAAGTAAAAACAATCGGCACATCGGTAAACGGAGCCAGTTTTTGCTTAATCTGTTCTTCAAAAACTTTGGTTGTTTTGTTGTTTTTTTCGATCAAATCCCACTTGTTCACCAAGATTACCACGCCTTTTTTGTTTTTTTCGGCGAGATGAAAGATGTTCACATCCTGGCTTTCCATCCCTTCAACGGCATCAATCATCAGCAAAATCACATCTGCTTCTTCCAAAGCTTTGATGGTACGCATCACCGAATAAAACTCAATATTTTCGTGAACTTTGGTTTTTTTGCGGAGGCCAGCCGTATCAATCAAGTTAAAATTATGACCAAATTGATTGTAATGGATGTGGATGGAATCGCGCGTTGTTCCGGCAATCGGCGTAACGATATTCCGGTCTTGCCCAATCAAAGAATTAATCAAAGAAGATTTCCCAACGTTCGGTCGGCCAACAATCGCAAATTTTGGTAAGCCGTTTTCTTCAACTTCCTCATCGTCAAAACCTTTAACTACTTCGTCCAGTAATTCTCCAGTTCCGGAACCTGTCATGGAAGAAATCGGGAAAATCTCTCCTAAACCCAAGCCGTAAAAAATACTGGTTTCATCATGCCGGGCAGTATTATCAACCTTATTAACAACAACGTGAACGGGTTTTTTGCTTCTGCGGAGAAGGGCTGCAATTTCATCATCCAAATCCGTAATTCCTGTTGTTACATCAACCATAAATAAAATTACGGTTGCTTCTTCAATAGCAATCACAACCTGTTCGCGGATGGCGGCTTCAAAAACATCTTCCGAATTGGCTACGTAACCGCCGGTATCAATTACGGTAAAAGTGCGGCTGATCCATTCGGCATGGCCGTAATGACGGTCGCGGGTTACGCCGCTGTAATCGTCTACAATGGCTTTGCGGCTCTCGGTTAATCGGTTATATAAAGTGGATTTGCCTACGTTGGGGCGGCCAACTATGGCTACTATGTTACTCATTTTCAGTGTTTTGTTGTGGGTTGCCTGTTGCCGGTTTTAATTAACAACCTATTTGTGTTT
>CAZZVO010000134.1:0-10886 GCA_964657505.1 uncultured Mucilaginibacter sp. | reverse complement strand
GATCATTTTAGAAACGGGAATGCCTGTCCAGCGCGAAACTACGCCAGCAATATCATCGGCCGTAACTTCTTCCTTCAGCATCCGGTCATCGCCCTGGTTTAAACTTAGTTCTGTTTTTAGTTTTTCCACCACGGCTTCGGTTTCTTTGATTTTGCCATAACGCAATTCTGCAACTTTGCCGTAATTGCCGGCACGTTCTGCTTGTTCGGCTTCCAGTTTAAAGTCTTCTATGGATTCTATTTTAGTGTTGATATTGTCCACCAAATCTTTTTCGCTTTGCCATTTGGCGCGGACAGAATCTCGTTCGTTAGAAAGGTTGGCAATTTCTTCGCTCAGTTCTTTTACCCTTTTTTCGTCTTTTTCGCGTTTAATGGCTTCGCGTTCAATTTCCAATTGCATAATCCGGCGTTCCAGCTCGTCTACCACTTCCGGTACAGAATCCATTTCCATGCGTAATTTTGAAGCTGCTTCATCCATTAAATCAATGGCTTTATCTGGTAAAAACCGATCAGAAATATAACGCTGCGACATTTCTACAGCAGCAATAATCGCTTCATCTTTGATCCGTACTTTGTGGTGCGTTTCATATTTTTCCTTGATTCCGCGGAGGATAGAAATCGCATCGGCGGTGTCAGGCTCATCAACAGTTACCTTTTGAAAACGGCGTTCCAACGCTTTGTCCTTTTCAAAATATTTCTGGTATTCGTTCAAAGTAGTTGCACCGATAGCGCGAAGTTCGCCGCGGGCAAGGGCAGGTTTTAAAATGTTAGCCGCATCCATCGCACCTTCGCCGCCGCCAGCACCAACCAAAGTATGGATTTCATCAATAAATAAAACGATTTCGCCGTCTGCCTGGGTTACTTCTTTTACCACTGATTTTAAGCGTTCTTCAAACTCGCCTTTGTATTTGGCACCGGCAATCAGCGCGCCCATATCCAGCGAGTAAACAGTTTTACTTTTCAAATTTTCGGGCACATCGCCTTTGATAATTCTGAACGCAATACCTTCAGCAATAGCAGTTTTACCAACGCCTGGCTCGCCGACTAAAATTGGATTATTTTTTGTCCTGCGGGATAAGATTTGCATCACGCGGCGAATTTCTTCATCACGGCCAATCACCGGATCAAGCTTGCCGGATTCTGCATATTCGTTCAGATTTCGGGCGTATTTATTTAACGCGTTATAAGTTGCTTCAGCATTTTGGTCGGTTACTTTATTGGTTCCGCGCAGTTCTAAAATGGCTTTTTTGAGGTCTTTTTCTGTCGCACCAAAATCTTTAAGCAAAGAAGATGTTTTATCTTTTGCAGCCAGAACCGCCAATAAAAGGTGTTCTACCGATACAAATTCATCTTTAAATTCTTTTACATAAGCCAATGCTTTTTGCAAAGTGGAATTGGTGTTGGAAGACAAATAAACATCACTTCCGCTAACTTTTGGGAAAGATGCAATTTGTTCGTCCAACGAAGTATTGAGCCGGTTTATGTTGACGTTGAGTTTTTTAAGGAGATAATTGACAACGTTTTCATCCACCAGCAACATTCCTTTCAGCAAATGCGCGTTTTCTATCGCTTGCTGTTGGTTACCAGTAGTGATCTCAGACGCTTTCTGGATCGCTTCCTGGGCTTTGATGGTATAGTTGTTTAAGTTCATGTTGAAAGTTGTACAAATGCGTTACCAAACATTCGAAAAAGTAGTAAAAGGAAAATTTGTCAGCGATTTTGAATTTGAGAAGACAAAAAGACAGTGATTTTGGAGTTTTAGATCGATGCTTCTTTTATCTTGGGAAAACTTATTCCGCTGCTTTTTCCAAGTAAAATTGGTCACTAAAATTGATCAAGAATAATTCTTTCGTTGCCCGCGTGCAAGCTGTATAAAACCAGCGCAAAAAATCGGTGTTCAACATTTCCTCTGTTAAATAACCTTGATCTACAAAAACCGCGTCCCATTGTCCGCCTTGCGCTTTGTGGCAAGTAACGGCGTAAGCAAATTTTATTTGCAAAGCGTTAAAATAAGGGTTTGCTTTTAACTGCTCCATTTTTTTTGCGCGACTACCGATATGCTCATAATCCTTCATCACTTCCTCATAAAAACGCTGGTTTTCTGCATAGGACAAGTTGGGCGTTTCCGTGTATAAAGTGTTGAGCATCACTGTACAATCTAAGTTTAAACCTTCCGCATAATCTGTAAATTCCAATTGTACATCGGCAAACTGGAAACCGTACATTTCGCGGATATTGCGTACTCTTTTTATCTGCCCAATATCGCCGTTGGCAATAAAATCGGTGCTGCTTTCTTCTTGCTCCTTCATCCAAAAGTAGTTGTTGCGCACCACCATTACAAAATCTCCGCCGGTCAGTTCTTCTTCGCGGTACAAAATCCGCGCGCGCACTTGCTGGTTATAACTGTTGGCATTTTTGTTCGAACGGCAAATGAGCAACGTGTTTTCCATGCCGTATTTATTGTAAGCGTAGTTTAAACCTTCTTCCAGCCGTTCGCCGGTCATGCGGTAAATATCTTTGAAATTTTTGGTGATGATCTGCGGATATTCAGCTTCTTCATTCCTGATTAAATTTCTGATCGCGGTAACATTTTCCAAAATCCCGGAGTTTTTTTCCTGGCGCATCACTTCGGTCAGTTCGTAACTAAAAATCTTTAAATGGAACAGATCTTTCAATGACTTCGGTTCCAAAGCAACACTATTTTCAGAACCAACAGGCGGAAGCTGCGCCGTGTCGCCAATCAGCAGCAGTTTGCAGTTGCGCGAATTGTAAACAAATTCGATCAGATCGTGCAGCAAACTGTTCCCGTTTCCGTTGCCTTCACCAGAAATCATGGAAGCTTCGTCCACAATAAATAGAGTGTTTTCGTGAAGGTTATCTGCTGTAGAAAAAGCCAAATCGGGCGTTACGGCACTCTTTTTACGGTAGATTTTTTTGTGGATGGTGAAAGCTTTTCTCCCCGAATAGCTGCTCATCACTTTTGCCGCGCGGCCGGTTGGTGCCAGCAAAACTGATGCATATTGGTAGTTTTTCAGCAGTTTTACCAACGCCGCCAAAACTGTAGTTTTTCCGGTTCCGGCATAACCTTTTAAAATAAAACACGCATCTTCATCGGCCCTAATCAAAAACTGGTGCAAAAGGCCAAACAGTTCCATTTGCTGCAAAGTTGGCGTGTGCGGAAAAACTTTGCGGATGAGGTCTTCGTTCATGTTCCTCAAAAATGAAATAAAAACGCTGAAACTCAATTGCCAAAATTTTTTACTTTTGTTTACCGATGCACTTTGTCCCTTTAAACTTTACAAATCCTGGTTTTAATCCTGCTTACACGGCTGATTTTCAGTTGATCATCATTTTAAACCAGGATACTTTTGGTTACGCCGTTCGTCATGCTGTCACGAAAAAGTTGGTAAGGTTGAGCACCGGAAACCAGTTGGCCGGACTTTTTAAACCAAGAGATCAAGCTAACGAGTTGAATTCTACTTATCAAAAAATAATTATAGGCGTTGAAACCGAAAGCTTTTGCCTGATACCGGATGCTGTTTTTACCACCGAAAATATGTTGGATTACGCCGCTTTTTTATCGGTAAAAGAAGCAGATTTGATTTTGACCGATCAAATAGAAAACGGGAACAACACAGTTATCTTTACTTTTCCTGAAGAAATCATCCTGCAATTACAAGCGCAATTTAATACAACCGAAATTAAATTCGCCACAAAAGGATGGATAAAAGAAGTATTTGAGGCACCGGCTTCTGGCGCGAATTTGTATTTACATCTTGGGGAAAACCAGTTGCACATTTTGTTTCCGGCGTTGGATAATATCCGTTTTTACAACCGTTTTTCATGTTCCACAACAGATGAACTGGTTTATTACACGGCGTTAGTTGCGCAACAATTAAAGCTAAAACCGGAAGCAACGAGTTTGATTATTTGCGGCGGCACAGAAGCAAACAGCGAAGAACTGCAGCGTTTAAAAGCATTTTTTAAAGAAGTTAGTTTGTTTAGCACGCCGAATTATGAACAGCCAGGTAATCTTCCTCAACATAAATTAGTCGGCTTCTTAGGTTTAAACTGATGCGGATTATTGGAGGACGGTTAAAAGGATTGCGCTTAAACCCGCCAAATAATTTGCCCGTTAGGCCAACAACAGATTTAGCAAAAGAAGCTTTGTTCAATATCCTGAACAATTTATTGGATTTTGAAGGTTTAAAAGTGTTGGATTTGTTTAGCGGAACAGGAAATATCGCGATGGAATTTGCTTCGCGGGATGCTGAAAAAGTTGTTGCTGTTGACCGTGCAAATCAGTGTATATTTTATTTGAAGGACATGGCAGCTAAACACAAACTGCCGGAAATTAGCACTTTTAAAGCGGATGTTTTTAAGTTCCTGGAAGCAGAAACAGAACAATATGATTTAATTTTTGCTGATCCGCCGTACGATCTGGATAAAATCCCGCAATTGCCCAATGCTGTTTTTACCCGTAATTTATTGATGCCCGATGGCTTGCTAATTATCGAACATCCATCGTACCAAAACCTAAGCAACCAGCCCAACTTCATCGAAAAAAGGATTTATGGCAATACGGCTTTCTCGTTTTTTAAGGTATAAAAGAAGTATTTTTTATTTTAGTAAAATATGAATATTAAACCAATTAAAACTGAGCAGGATTATCAGGAAGCTTTAGCAAGGCTCGAAGTGATTTTTGATGCAGATATAAATACTCCAGCAGGCGATGAGCTAGAGTTACTTGGAATTATGATTGAAAGATATGAAGATGAACATCATCCGCTCGACTTGGATTAATTTAAATTCTAATATCTTAATTCAGTAAATTAATAATTCCATTATCAGCTAATTCATCTACTTTTATTTCATGAAAACCGCCCTTTTTCCCGGTTCGTTTGATCCGGTTACCAAAGCACATGTTGATATTTTGAAACGTTCTATCAGCTTGTTTGATAAAGTTTACATCGGTATTGGCTTGAACAGCACTAAAAAACCATTCATCGACCCGGAAAAACGTGAGTTGATGTTAAAAGCAGTTTTTGCAGACGAACCACGCGTAGAAGTAGTTGCTTATGAAGGTTTAACGGTTGAATTTTGTAAACAACTTGGTGCTGGTTACATGATCCGTGGAATACGGACGGTTTCTGATTTTGAGTACGAAAAAGCTATCGCCCAAATGAACCACGCCTTAGAACCCGAAATTGAAAGTATTTTTATAGTGAGCAAACCGGGCTATTCCTCTATCAGCTCTACAATTGTACGCGAAATTTTAAAATACAAAGGCGACGTTAGTCAGTTTATTCCTAAAGAGGCACTTCCGTTTCTGTAAGCAAACCCATATTATTCAAAACATCTACAATTGAAGGATAAGTGTTTTTTGTCAAAATACTGAATTTTTCGCGCGTAAACCAGCAAGCTTTGGTGATACCTTCTTCTTTTTGCGGCTTCAATTTTTCCTGCCCTTCCGCTTTCATGCGGTACCAATGCGTTTTTTTCAGTGCCAGTTCATCATTGCGCTGCAGGTAAACGTGGTAAGTTTTACAAATTTTCCTGCCTGCCTTTTTTACGTGGATGCCGCATTCTTCTTCTACTTCCCGCACGGCTGCTTTTCGGGTTTTTTCGCCTTCTTCAATCTTTCCTTTTGGCAAATCCCAAATACCATTTCTAAAAATAACTAAATATTCTTTGCGTTCGTTTTTTACCAAACCGCCCGCAGCCTCAATCAGCCTAACGCTTTTTGCCAGTTTTCTTAAAGTTGTTTTAGCATTTTTACACAAAAGCAAGAATGTTTGCCGATCGGCGGCTTTGGCAACTATCTTATAAATCAACTTTAAGTCAGCTTTTTCAGTGTTTAATTCCTGGTAATTATGTAAACCTTTTGGTGTTGCTTCTGCAATAACCAAAAGTTTGTCATTTATATAGATATTATAAATTGCGTTTTGCATAATTTTTCCAGCCTAATACTTTTCTGATATTGCTTGCAATGATGAAGTACAACAGATTTAACCTTATAAAAGAAGCATCAAGCTGCCCAATACCGGGCACTAAATAACGAATAAAATCGGTTGTGAAAAATAACTTAACAATTGTTAAAATAAAAAAAGTTTGGGTTTAGCAGACAATTTCGTCTGCTAAACCCAAACCTCAAGTTTGCAATTAAAAGCTTTTGCTGGTTACATCAACATTGGAAGTGCACTAAACAGCGTATTGTAATTGTCAATAGCGATGTCTAATTCTAATTTTATTTTATTGAAATCCAGCTCTTGATTTTCCATGCACAATAAATTATTTTTCTCTTCAATAGTGTTACCCAGCTTTTTTAACAAAGTTTGAATTTCCATTGTAATAGGTTTTGGTTCTATTGTTTATACGGACGTTTTTCGACCGGAGTTACAGTTATTTTTAAATTTTTTTGATAAAAAAAGCACACAACAATTTCTTGCAATTAATTAAGGCGATGGGCGAGTTAAAGCCTACAGGATTTTTATCTTTGCTTTGCCGAGGAAGGCGGTTAAAACCACCTGCCAAAGCAACTACCCGATAAAAATCATGATCAAATTTTCAATTTGGAATATCTGTTTACCCGAAACAAGAAACGCCTTTCCAAGTAACAACCAGTGTTTTATTTATGCCGACAGCTTGTGAATATGTTTGATAAATTAGAAGTTGAGCAGCAGGTAGCAGAATTTTTATTGCAAATTAAAGCAGTTAAGCTGCAGCCGGATAAACCTTTTACTTGGGCTTCGGGCTGGAAATCGCCAATTTATTGTGATAACCGTTTAACGCTTTCCCATCCAACTATCCGTACTTATATCCGCCAGCAAATGGTGGCCTTGATCCAGGAAGAGTTTGGTGCGGTAAGTTGTATCGCAGGTGTTGCAACCGCCGGGATTCCGCAAGGCGTTTTGGTAGCGCAGGAGTTGGGCATGCCATTTTTGTACGTCCGCTCCAAACCAAAAGAGCATGGCACCGAGAATTTGGTGGAAGGCGAATTGCACCGCGGCCAGCGCATTGTAGTAGTTGAAGATTTAATTTCCACTGGTAAAAGCAGCTTGCAAGCCGTGGATGCGTTGCGCGCGGCAGGCGGAGATGTAGCAGGTTTAGCCGCCATTTTTACTTACGGACTGGACGAAGCAACGGAGAATTTTAAAACTGCGCGTTGCCGGTTTGCCACGCTTTCCAATTACGCTGCTTTGATAAAATATGCGGCCAATAATCAATATATTAACGAAAACCAAATTGATGTTTTGCAGCAATGGCGCGCCAACCCTGCAGAATGGGGAAGGTAATTGTTGCAGCTAATTTTTTTTATGACTGTTATTGAAAGTGAAATTACCATAAATGCACCTGTTGCATCTATTTATAACTTTTTGGCTGATCTGAATAACCATCAGCAATTAATGCCCGAAAACGTGGTCAACTGGACATCAACCAAAGATGAAGCGCGTTTTAATATCCAAAATATGGCCAAGCTTGTTTTGCAAGTGGTTAGTAGGAACCCTAATGAAATCACTATAAATGCTATAGAATCTCCTCCTTTTCCACTGCAACTAAAATGGGAGATAAAAGAAGCAGGCGTACAAACCGATGTTACTTTTACCATTTCTGCGGAGATGAATATGATGATGAAAATGCTGGCCAGCAGTCAGTTGCAAAAGCTTGCCGACCACGAAACGGAAAAGTTGCAGGAGTTGGTTACACAATAATTTGTCAAAATGCTGATGCTTCTTTTATCGCCTAAAATATCATTTTTTACACCTTTTCAACTTGTAAAAGCAGTGTAAGATTTAAAAGGCTTCAACTTAAAATCTTGTAACTTGCGTACATTGATTAAAAATTCAAACTTCTATATGAAACCTCAAACATTAATATACAACATAGTTTTTGCAGCGATGTTATTTGCTTCCTGCGGACAAGCTTCTTCCACAACTTTAACTTCTTCGGATGGCCCGGGAAAAGATGGCGTTCGGAAAATAAACCTCGTTGCGCCAAAAGGTAAAGCCATTGCCGCTTTTGCCGAAGGTTGTTTCTGGTGTTCCGAAGAAATTTTTGAAGATGTAGCTGGTGTAGATTCTGTAATTTCCGGCTATTCTGGCGGAAACACAACCAACCCAACTTACGAAAAAGTAAGTACCGGAACAACTGGTTATGCCGAATCAGTTTTGGTTTATTACGATCCAAAAAAGGTTTCTTATCCTGAATTATTGAAAGTTTTTTATGCTTCGCACGATGCCACAACTGTAAATGGGCAAGGGCCGGATATGGGCACACAATATCGTTCGGTGATTTTTTATGCTGATCCAACCGAAAAATCTTTAGCAGAAACAGCAAAAACCAATGCTTTGAAATCAGGAATGTTTCAGCGTGCAATCGTGACCGAAATTTCTCCTTTGAAAGAATTTTACCGTGCCGAAGAATATCACCAAAATTATGCAAAGCATAACGGCGATAACCCATACATCCAAAACGTATCCGAACAGCGTTTTAATCAATTTAAAAAAACCTACAAAGGCAAACTGAAACCGTAACATGAATTTCCATAGGCGTAAATGGGTAAAACCGGAAGACCTCAACCCAAACGGTACTTTGTTTGGCGGGAGTTTATTAATGTGGATTGATGAAGAAGCGGCCATTTACGCCATTTGCCAGTTGGATAATCCTCATGTGGTTACCAAGTTTATGTCGGAAATTAACTTCGTAAGTTCTGCCCGGCAAGGTGATATTATTGAATTGGGGATGACGGCCACCAGTTTTGGACGAACTTCTATCACGCTTTGTGCAGAAGTGAGAAATAAGATCACCCGAAAAAGCATTCTCACGGTTGATAAATTGGTTTTTGTAAATGTTGATGGAGATGGAAACCCGAAACCGCACGGCAAAACCCACATCACCAGTTCCGACGAAAGGTTTAAGAACGTTTAATTTGATGCTGTTTTTATCGGCATAAAAACAGCATCAAATTCTATCAATACCCGAAACATAATTTCGGCATATAGGTTAACAATCCAACTTAAATCTTTATGCTGTCAGCTCATCCCATCCAAAAAATAGTTGTTTTTCGTGCCTTGCAATTGGGCGATTTATTGTGTTCCATCCCAGCTTTTCGGGCTTTGCGCACTGCTTATCCCGATGCACAGTTTACGCTGGTTGGTTTACCCTGGGCGGAAAGTTTGTTAACGCGTTTCCCCGAATATTTTGATGTTTTTATTGCTTTCCCGGGTTATCCTGGTTTGCCGGAGCAGGAAATTCATCCCGAAAAAATCACCGCTTTTTTACAGCACATGCAGCAGCAACAATTTGATTTGGCTTTGCAGATGCAGGGAAATGGTTCAATCGTTAATCCTTTGGTTGAGCTGTTTGGTGCTTTTTATACGGCTGGTTTTTATCGGGAAGAAGATTATCGCCCAAACCCGCTTTTCATCAAATATCCCGAAGGTCCGGAAATTGAACGGCATTTATTGCTGATGAAACATTTAGGCGTTCCGTCTCTCGGCACAGATTTAGAGTTTCCGTTAAACAGTTACGATTATGATGCTTTTGACCAGTTGAATTTGCAGATTATTCCGCAAAAATATATTTGTATCCATCCTGGTTCACGGAGTGTTGCCCGCCAGTGGCCGCCTGCTTATTTTGCTGCTTTGGCCGATTATTGCCAGGAGCAGGGTTTTGATGTGGTGATCACCGGGACAAAAGATGAAGAACATTTGGCGGCAGAAGTGATGCAGCAAATGCAACACGAAGCGTACAATACTGCCGGAAAAACGACTTTAGGTGCTGTCGCAGTTTTGATTAAAAACGCTTTTTTATTGGTTTCAAACTGTACCGGCGTTTCGCATATTGCAGCAGCTTTTGGTACGCCTAGTGTGGTCATTAGTTTGCATGGAGAGCCGGAACGTTGGTCGCCGTTAAACCAATTGAAACACCGGACAATTGATTGGACTAAAACGCCTCAATTTGATTTGGTGATGGAGCAGGTTGTAGAAGTGGTGGTTTAAGTAGAAGCTATCTTTTAAAAACCTAAATCAAAAATTATGTTATAAAAAAGGTTGTTGCAATTTTTCGCAACAACCTTTTTCGTTATACCGACTGAGAATCTTATTTATGCGGTGGAGTTGTAGTTCCGCTGCTTGGCGTTCCTCCGGTTCTTGTGCCTCCGCTTGTAGTTCCGTTACGTGTTCCGGTTCCCATTGTACCATTACCTGTGCGTGTTCCGGTTCCCATCGTTCCTGTGCCGGTAGTTCCGGTACCAGTGCCGTTGTTCATTGTACCGGTTCCGGTAGTTCCCGTTGTACCGTTACGGTGGCTTCCGGTTTTCATTGTGCTTTTACCGGTTTTACTTTTGGTTGATTTTTGTTGAGTACCGTTTTGGGTATTCGAGGTTCCGGTTTGAGTACCACCCGTTTGCGAACCACTTGTACCTGTTTGATTTGTTTGGGCTGAAGCGTATTGACATACACCTAAAGCCATTGTTAACATCATGACCACACTTACCTTTTTCATAATAGTATTAAATTGATTTATACTACTTTAACAATGTATTTTAATTGTGGTTTTTATTATTTCTTTATAGGAGAAATACCCAACACCTCTATCCAAATCAAGAAACTATAATTTTACGCCTCGTAAAAACTCGTCAATATTCATTCTTTTTTTGCCTTCTAATTGTACTTCTTTTACCGATATAAAACCATCAACACAAGCAAATTTTAAAAATGATTTGTGATCGGTTACAAAACTGCCCGGAGAAATAGCAGCATTTGTAACCTCTTTCTCCGCTTTAAAAATCTTAAAAACCTTATTGTTTAGCTGGGTAAAAGCAGTAGGATGAGGACTTAAACCACGTATAAAGTTGTAAACCTGCTCCGTTGGCTGCGCCCAGTC
>CAZZVO010000133.1:0-11021 GCA_964657505.1 uncultured Mucilaginibacter sp. | reverse complement strand
ATAAATTAGCTTTTAATAAAATATAAGGAAACGAGGTTATGGCAACAGCATTAACAGTTAATAATCCATCATTAGTGATTCATAATCATGATAGTCATGAACATGGCGAACACCATCATAAAGAAACTTTTTTAACGAAATACGTTTTCAGTCAGGATCATAAAATGATTGCGAAACAGTTCTTAATAACTGGTATTATCATGGGCGTTACCGCTATGATTTTGTCCATATTGTTTCGTATCCAGTTAGCATATCCTAATACTTCTTTCCCTTTCTTGCAAACGTTGTTAGGACGTTTTGCTCCGGAAGGTCGTATAGATCCTAATTTTTACCTCTCGTTAGTTACAATACACGGCACCATCATGGTATTTTTTGTGTTAACAGCGGGATTAAGCGGTACGTTCAGTAATTTGTTGATTCCACTACAATTGGGGGCACGTGATATGGCTTCACCATTTTTAAACATGTTATCGTACTGGTTTTTCTTTACCGCATGTGTAATTATGATGAGTTCGTTTTTCGTGCAAAAAGGCCCCGCTGGAGGTGGTTGGACGATTTACCCACCACTATCTGCTTTGCCTAAAGCAATGCCAGGATCGGAAATGGGAATGACGCTTTGGTTAGCAAGTATGGTTCTTTTTGTTGCTTCTCAATTAATGGGTGGTATCAATTATATCAGTACTGTACTAAATATGCGTACTAAAGGGATGGATTTGTGGAAAATGCCATTAACAATTTGGGCGTTCTTTCTAACAGCAATATTAGGTGTACTTTCTTTCCCTGTACTAGTTGCAGGTGTAGTGCTTTTGATATTTGACAGGGGAATGGGAACAAGTTTCTATTTGTCCGATATTGTTCTTAACGGACAAGTTTTGCCAAATGAAGGTGGCAGTCCTATTTTATTTGAACATTTATTTTGGTTTTTAGGCCACCCGGAAGTGTATATTGTTATCATGCCTGCGATGGGTATAGCTTCAGAAGTGATGGCTGTAAATTCACGCAAGCCTATATTTGGGTACCATGCGATGGTATATTCTTTAATAGGAATTACTGTGTTATCATTTATTGTTTGGGGTCACCATATGTTTGTAACCGGGATGAATCCTTTTATTGGCGGCGTTTTCATGATTACAACCTTGATTATCGCAGTTCCGTCGGCAGTAAAAACGTTTAACTGGTTGGCGACATTGTGGCGAGGTAACATCAGATTTACCCCTGCAATGATGTTTGCTATAGGTTTGGTTTCCTTCTTTATCTCTGGTGGGTTAACCGGTATATTTTTAGGTAATGCAGCTTTAGATATTAATTTACACGATACTTATTTTGTTGTTGCTCACTTTCACTTAGTAATGGGTTCGGCAGCGATATTTGGTATGCTGGCCGGTGTTTATCACTGGTATCCAAAATTATTTGGAAGATTAATGGATGAAAGGTTAGGTTACTTGCACTTCTGGTTAACTTTTATTGGTGCTTATTTGGTTTTCTTCCCGATGCACTTTATGGGTTTAGACGGTGTGCCACGTAGATATTATGCATTCACAGAGTTTGAATCTATGAAACAATGGCTGTCTGTAAATACATTTATCACTTGGGCAGCAATCATGTCGGCTTTAGCGCAAGTTGCATTTTTGTTCAACTTCTTTTACTCTATCTTTTATGGTAAAAAAGCAACCCAAAACCCTTGGAATGCCAATACCTTGGAATGGACAACACCTGTAGAACGTATTCATGGTAATTGGCCTGGAGAAATTCCGACTGTTTATCGTTGGTCTTACGATTATAGCAAACCAGGTCACGATCAGGATTTTATTCCTCAAACCGTTCCTTTTTCGCAAACAATGACTTCAAATTTACCTCATGATTTTGAAGATGACCCGGAAGTAGAAAGGTTGCAATCAGAATGGTTGAAAGCAAATCCTCAAGAAGTAAAATAGTAACTGTAAAACATAATTGATCTTATTATTAGGGTATTTATGAAAGGTTTTATCCTTCTTAAATACCCTGATTTTTTAATAACAAATTGAAGTATCTAAAGGCGGAAAAAAGATTTCAATCCATCAACTTACTTTCTGTAGTTGCGCTGTTTATATTGATACTTGCAGGAGGGGTGGTGAGAAGTACAGGATCAGGAATGGGATGCCCCGATTGGCCAAAATGTTTCGGTCAATATATTCCCCCAATAAAAGAAGCACAACTACCTTCTAATTACAGAACACATTATGCAGAGACTCAACTGAAAAAAAATCAGCGGTTTGCAAAAGTATTAGATGCTCTAGGATATACATCTTTAGCTTCTAAAGTAAAATCAAGTACTACAACATTATCCAACCAGCAGGAAGAATTTAATGTTGCAAAAACCTGGACTGAATACATCAACAGATTGATAGGTGCCGTTACAGGTTTGTTTTTATTACTAACTGCAGCATACTCTTTTTACTATTGGAAAAATAGTAAGATGATTGTTGTTTTAAGTATATTTAATCTGGTTTTTGTTGGATTTCAAGCCTGGTTAGGATCAATTGTAGTTTCATCCAATCTTGTTCCCTGGCTCGTAACTGTGCATATGCTTGTTGCGTTAGCCATATTAGCGATCAGTATTTACACATTACACAAATCCAAATTATTACATGTTAGCAGACACGTCCAAGTTAAGTTATTTGTATGGATTACAGCGAGTTTAGCATTGCTTTTAGACATCATACAAATTACCATCGGCACGGAGGTGAGAGAGAAAATCGATGAGTATGCTGCAAGGCTAAAAGGCGATTTCAGGCAAGAATGGATTAACGGCGCAAGTAAAGTATTATACAATCATAAAGACATGGCGCTAATGATAGTAATCGTTAACATGTTGTTATACTTTATCATCAGAAAGAATTTTACACGAAGTTCAATCCAGCAGCAGTTGATGAGTATAAGTTTCATCATTATTATGCTTCAGGCATTGGTTGGCGCAATATTGGCTTATTGGAGCTTGCCGCCAGTTGCACAAATTGCCCATATTTCGTTAGCAAGTTTATTATTTGGTACACAGTTTTATTTATTGCTGAATCTGTTTCGATCAGCGGAAACGTTAGGAGTGAATAATGGTGTGGAGTGATTTTTCTAAACTGATCAAATTTCGTCTTACTTTCCTGGTTGTTTTTTCAGCTTCCATATCTTTTTTAATTGGTAGCAAGGTAAATGGTGAGATCGTTTGGAAAAACTGGGCATTACTGATTATTGGTGGCTTTTTAGTTACAGCAGCGGCAAACGGATTTAACGAAATTATAGAGAAAGATTTAGATAAACTGATGCGCCGAACCGCTGACCGTCCTTTGCCTTCTGGTAGGATGACTAACGGCCAAGCTTTAGTACTTAGCCTTTTCATGGGCATCGGAGGCACCTATATTTTAGGCCATCTTAATTTAACAACAGGTTATCTTGCTGTATTCTCAATTTTTTTGTACGCTTTTGTTTACACGCCAGCTAAAAGAAAAACACCTATTGCTGTTTTTATCGGTGCAATTCCGGGTGCATTGCCACCATTAATTGGATACGTGGCAGCACATGAAAAGATCGATTACGTGGCGCTGATATTGTTTTTTATACAATTTGTTTGGCAGTTTCCACACTTTTGGGCTATTGCCTGGGTATTGGACGATGATTACAAACTGGCAGGTTTCCGCCTGTTGCCAACCGGCAAACGGGACTCTACAAGTGCACTCATCATATTTATGTTTACGCTAATCCTGGTTCCGGTAAGTTTGCTGCCAACATTTTACGGAATCGGAGGTTTATACGTCGGAGCAATATCACTAATTTGCAGTTTTGCTTTTTTATATTTTGCTTTTGATTTGTTGTTAAAACAAGACATCATTTCAGCGCAAAAAGTAATGTATGCCTCTTTCTTTTACTTGCCAATTGTTCAGTTGGCATTATTATTTGATTTTGTTGGAAAAATAAAATGAATCAGTCAATTTTAGATAAAGAGAAGCTCAACCTTCAGCCCAAAAAGTTCAACATGTGGTTATTTATAATCACTTCGTTTATGCTTTTTGCTGCTTTTACCAGTGGTTTTATTGTTTACACGCAAGGTTCGGCAAACAAAGGGATTAAAATTATTCTTCCACATGCTTTTATATATAGTACAATTATAATTTTATTGAGTAGTGCCACGATGTATTTAGCATTTCGGTCGGCAAAACAATTGAAGTTCAATAAACAAAGGCAATTTTTGTGGCTAACACTTGCGTTAGGAATAGGATTTTTCTGTGTGCAATTTTATGCCTGGAGCATTTTGGTTAAAATGGGTGTATATTTAATCAACCCTAATGCTTCACAGTCTTTTATCTATATATTTACTGGTGTTCACCTGGTTCACATTTTGGCCGGATTAATCCTGCTAATCAGTTGTCTAGTAAGTAGCTATAAAAATGCGCCACAGGTTAAAAAAATATTTCAGTTAGAAATGGCCTCCATTTTTTGGCATTTTGTAGATATTTTATGGATTTATCTCTATGTTTTTTTACTTTTGAATCAATAATAATAATCCTCTATATATAATTTAGATGAGTACAACTATAGCACCTATCGATCGAATTAAAACTACACCTTGGGCAGGTGGCCGCTCCCCTTTTTCTATTGAATATGGAAAAATGATGATGTGGTTTTTTTTACTATCTGATGCTTTTACGTTTTCAGCCTTATTAATTGCTTACGGTGCATTGCGTTTTAGTTCAAAGGCATGGCCTATGCCCGATGAGGTTTTTCAATCAATCCCATTTATAAAAGAACACGGTGCGCCACTGGTTTTTGTTGGGTTGATGACTTTTATCCTGATTATGAGTTCGGTAACAATGGTGTTAGCTGTGGAAGCAGGCCATCGTAATGCGAATAAAAAAGAGGTAGCAAACTGGATGATCTTAACCGTAATTGGCGGGATTATATTTTTAAGTTGCCAAGCTTTAGAGTGGACACATTTACATCAAGAAGGTGCTTGGTGGGGAAGTAATCCGTTTAAAAGTGCAACAGGTTTGGATACTGGTACTAATTTTACAAACTTATTCTTTACAATAACCGGGTTTCATGGTTTTCACGTTTTTAGCGGCGTAATTATTAATATCGTAATTTTAATCAATATCTTAAAAGGAACTTACGAAAAACGTGGCAGTTATTTAATGGTAGAAAAGGTAGGTTTGTACTGGCACTTCGTAGATTTAGTTTGGGTGTTTGTGTTTACATTTTTCTATCTGGTATAATTATAAATTAAAATATTATGAGCGCAGAACCTTCAAATGTTCATCACGAAGACGGAGAGCATGAATCACTTACAAAACATAAAATATGGCAGGTATTTTTTGTACTGCTTGGTATAACTGCAATTGAATTTATCATTGCATTGTATTTAGTACCGCACCATGTATTAAAGCAAGGAATAGCCAATCCAATATACATCGTGCTTACATTAGCAAAGGCGTTCTATATCGTTGCTTATTTTATGCACTTAAGGTTTGAGAAAGTTGGTATGGTTTACACTATCCTTGTGCCAACATTGTTTATCATTGGTTTGATATTAGTTTTAACTAACGAAAGTAATTACTGGTTGTTCACCAGGCTTTGATGTCTTATTTAACGACTGTTAAAAGGTTTGTAATCCTGGTACTTATACTTATAGTACCAGGATTTTTGTATTATTTACTTACGGCCAAAGGTAAAAATAGGTACAAGCCGCTGCCCATTTACGGACCTAAACAAGTAGCCAAAACGTTTCATAAAATAAGGGGAAAGGTTGTCTACGATACAGTTTATCATCAAATCCCAGATTTTAAATTATATGACCAGGACAACAATTCAATCTCCCAAAAAAACTTTGAAGGAAAGATAATCCTCGTTAACTTTTTCTTTACCAAATGCCCTACTTTATGTAATGAAATCAGCAAAAATATTGCTGGAATAGCTGATGATTACAAAAGGAACAACATGCTCAAATTTGTTTCTATCACTGTTGACCCGAAAACAGACAGTCCAAGTGTTTTAAAAACATACTCTGCTTCTTTAAGAGCCGACAAAAAGCAATGGAAGTTTTTAACCGGCGATACAAGTACCATTTATTCATTGAGCAGAAACGGATTTTTAGTATCCGCCATCAACGGTAATAGCAATCCGGAGAACTTTGTTTATAGTGAAAAATTAATTTTGATAGATCAGGATAGAAGGATCAGGGGTTATTACAACGGAAGTTCGTTGAATGAGATCACAAAATTAAACGATGAAATAAAAGTGCTCATTGCAGAAGAGTTACGCAAAGTTAAAAGCAATTTATACTGATGGAAATACAAAACAATAATTACAACCAGGACAAATTTGTGTTCCGTTTCATCATCGGCCTCTCATTAATTGTATTTTTGGTTGTAGTTGTGCTGATCTTGAAAATTTTGCCTGTTCCGGCAACGCTACCTTCCTTCACCCATAAACTGCCTTTGGTTAATGCTTATTTGAACGGCACTTGCAGTATCCTGCTTCTGCTTTCCTTGTATTTCATCAAAAAAGGTAATGTTTTGATGCACAAACGGTTAAACATAACTGCTTTTGCGCTTTCTTCCTGCTTTTTAATTATTTATATTGTTTTTCACTACTTAGCACCGGAAACTAAATTCGGAGATGTAGATGGCAACCATGTTGTCTCTGCAGTGGAAAAAGAAGCTGTTGGCGGTGTTCGTTATTTCTACTATGCACTCCTGATTACACACATCATATGTGCGGCCGTTGTTTTGCCGTTAATTTTATTCAGTTTCTATTTCGCATTGCAAAATCAAATTCACAAACATAAAAAAATTGTACGGTGGACTTGGCCTATTTGGTTTTTTGTTACCGTAAGTGGCGTTGTAGTTTATTTGATGATTTCGCCATATTACAATTTTTAGCTTTAAATTTGCGTTACAAATGGTAATGCTTCTTTTAGCACATCAAATTTGGTAAGCATTACTTCTTCTGTTGTTAATTAAAATTCTTCGATGAAAAGTTTAAAAAAAATATTCGCCGGTTTAGCGTTGATGCTCATTTTTTTGGGCAGCCAACCTATAAAAGCACAATGTGCCATGTGTGCTGCCAGTGCAGAAACTTCCCATAATAGCGGCAACCACAAAGCAGATGGTTTAAATACAGGCATTATGGTATTACTTGCTTCCCCTTATTTAGCCGCAGCAGTAGTTGGCTATATCTGGTATAAAAGGTTTCGGCGAAGAAACGTTGAACTAAATATGCGTAACGAAAAGCTTAATTTAAATTAAGCTCAAATGCTTCTTTTAGCATAGTTATTTTAGTATTACAGAACTAACAAAATGATTGAAGCAGCAACATTTGATTTTCTGAAAAACTTAGTCGGAAATAATAACCGCGACTGGTTTATGGAAAACAAAGCAAGTTATGAGCAAGCCCGGGAAAATGTGATCGATTTTGCACAGCAGGTACTTCAATCTCTCGCCAAAGCAGACCCTCAAGTTAATGCAACTGTTGATCCTAAAAAATGTGTGATGCGGATTTACCGCGACGTCCGTTTCAGCAAAGATAAAAAGCCTTATAAAAATAACTTCGGCATCAATTTTAAAACCGGAAATGGAACGGCCGAAATGGGTTATTACGTGCATATTCAACCGGGAAGTTCTTTTGCTGGCGGTGGATATTGGATGCCATCCGCAGAACATTTAAAAGCTATCCGCCAGGAAATAGATTACAACGGCTCGGCTTTAAACGCCATTGTTACTGATGCTTCTTTTACCGATGATTTTTCTGCATTCGATAAACAGGAGCAGTTAAAAAATAACCCGAAAGGTTACGAAGCCGACAATCAATATATCAATTTGTTGAAGTTAAAAAGCTTTGCTGCGACTCATCCGTTTTCTGATCAGGAGTTAATGGATAAAACGGCTGTCCAAAAAGTAGTTAAAATCTTGGCTAAAATCCAACCGCTCAATAATTTTCTCAATCAGGCTTTACAATAAGCAGTGTTTTGATCAATACTAAAATACCAGTTAGACAAACACGCTAAAAAAGTATCGGTAAAAGAAGCATCAGCACAAATGCTGTCAATCTAAACCTTAAAACGGACTTGTAAAATCTGCAAATGCTGGTAAAATGGTATCTTTCGGAGAAAGTAAAACGTTGGATAAATCCGTTTGCCAATCGATATTTAAAGTTGGATCGTTCCATAAAACACCAATTTCCGAAGCTTTATCATAATAATTGGTTACTTTATAGGTGAAAATGGTATCATCTTCCAAAGTAACAAAACCATGCAAAAAGCCAGGCGGAACCCAAAATTGCTTGTGGTTTTCTCCGCTGAGTTCGATCGAAACATATTGGCCAAAAGTTGAAGAATTTTTACGGATATCAACCGCAACATCAAAAACCCGACCTTGCAAAACACGCACCAACTTGCCTTGTGCAAATGGCTCTGCTTGTCCGTGCAAACCGCGTAATGCACCTTTTTGAGAAAACGACTGATTATCCTGCACAAAAGAAGCATCAATACCAGCTTCTCTATATTTTTTTTCGCTGTAGCTTTCGTAAAAATAACCGCGGTCGTCAGGGAAAATACGCGGCTCTATAATTTTTAAACCTTCAATTTTTGTAGTGCTGATATTCATTGTTCGTCGATAAGTTTCATGGTAGAACTAAAAGTAACTAATTGGTTTGCAAAAGCCACTTGTTGTTCGCTTTCAATCTGTTGCGCGTATAAACTTTGGTAAGATTGCAGTAAAGAAATTTCATCAGTACGGAATTGAAGGCAAAAAGTTAAGCCTTCGTTTGGCGAATCTGTTACCTGAAGCAACTGGTACGAATGGAAAAAACCAGTTTCCATAACCGCTTGTATTAAATTTGAATTAACCCAGCTTAGCCATTCCTGTTCGATGGATTCATCAATCAAAACAGTGAGATTATAAATGAACATGCTGCAAAACTATGGTTTTTATATCAGGAACTGGGCAATTGGTCCCCGCGAAGCATCCTAAACCTTTTGCGCGCATCGTTAATCCACAAGCTGGAGGGATAATCTGTGATGATTTTTTGGTACAAAGCCTGCGCCTTGGGCTTGTTGTTTAACTGATTTTCATATAAATCTGCCATCATAAAAACAGCATCATCGGCCCAAAGCTCGGTTGGATGCTCGTCCACAATTTTTTGTAACGGTAAAATGGCAGCAGCATACTGTTTTTGCTGGATGAAAATGCGCGCCTTGGCCATCAAAATATCATCGGCCAAAGTGTTGCCCGGATAAACGCGGTCTATACTGTCTAAAGTTTTTAGTGCGGCTCCGGTTTGTTCTTTATAGATTGAAAAATCGGCGCGGGCATACATTTTTAAAGCATTACCAGTGGTATCGAAAGTGGTGTTATCGGTAATTAACAGCGAAAGGTTGAGGGCATCGTTGGCAATTAATTGCGAAGTGGCTGCTTTTAACACAAGTAATTGTGCTTTCGCATAATTGAAATCACCGGTAAAATAAGCCAAACGGGCATTACGGAACTTCGCTTCCTGTGCAATATTAGTATTCGGGAACGCATATTCTACCTGGCTATACACCAAAGTTGCTTCCCAAGGCTGGTTGGTTAGCAGGTAAACATCACCCAAATCCATCTTGCAATCTGCCAGCAAAGTTGAGCGCAAACCCTGGATCAAGACTGTTTCTTCTAACAATTTCTGCGCTTCGGCAGTTTTATGCAATTTAAAAGCCTGCAATCTTGCCAGTTTTTGCATGGCAAAAGCAGTATTATTGTTCCGGCCGAACTCGGTTAGCAAATCCTGGTAATCTTTCTCAAGCGCAACTAAATCCTGCTGCTGGTATTTTCCGGAAGTAACTTTTAAATTTTTAGTGTTCAGCAATTCAACCCGCGACGGAATGTAATATTCCTGCTCTTTTCCTTTATTGATGATGAACTCGTAACCGCGGATTGCAGCGTCATAAGCATCATTGCTAATCAAAGTTTGGCACATTTGGAAAACCTGCTCGCCATTATCTTTTTGGCGTTTAGATAGTGCAATTACCTGGTTTAAAGCCAATTCGTAATCTTTTTGCTGCAAGTATAGCCAGGTAAGCAATTGCGTAAACACAAGGGCTTGCGGGTTTTTCTGGATTTTTTCCAGCAACAAACCTTTAAACGTGTCGTAATCAGCCGGTCCTTCAAACTGACTGGCAATATTGTTTTGAGCTTGATAAAGATAATCAGGATTTACGGTGAGCATGTTCAAATACTCGGCGGCCATCATCATTTTTTCCCGGCGAAAACGGTACATGCTAATCAGCGGCATTGAAAACAATTGCTCGTTATGCAAAAGCGCGCGGCCTTGCAAAAAAACTTTAATGCTGTAATCGGTATTGCCGGATTGGTAAAACTGGTTGGCCAGCATACTGATCCTGCCTTCATCGGCCGGTAAATTCTTCAGTATTTCTTTATAAACAGTTTCTGCTTTTTGCAAATCGCCTTTTTCGGTGTAAATGCTGCCCAGCGTAATGTTGTAGTCCACATTTTCCGGGTACTTTTTTACCATTTTTTTGGCGAGGTTTTCGGCCTCGTCCAGCTTTTTCAAATTGATCAAACTAGAACAATAAGCTTTAAAATACGCCTCATTGTCCTGTTTAAACAGTTTCTGGTAAAGTTGGTTGGCTTTTTCTTTTTCTCCGGAGGCTGTATATTGGCGTGCCAGCATCAAATCGTCCGACTGTGCAGTTGCAGTCAAAACGAAACCTAAAAATAGAAGGGATAAAAACAGCTTCATGCAGATCAAAAATAGCTTAATTACTTGTTTAAAAGAAGTTAAATCTGCGGCAGGAATTGGTGGCAAGGGGTAAAATTATAGTGACAGACACTTTAAATTCCTTACTTAATTCTAATTTAACCGTATCAATTCTAATTGATATTTTGTTTAATTCCTGATGAGACGGCTTTGTTATTTATTGATTTTAGGCGCTGTTACCGTAGTTTTTAATGCCTGTTATAACAGTAGCGTAAGAAAAATACCGGTGATCAGTTTTTTCAAAA
>CAZZVO010000132.1:0-11072 GCA_964657505.1 uncultured Mucilaginibacter sp. | reverse complement strand
CGTGGTGCTTTGGATGTAAGGGCAACCAGCATTAATGAAGAAATGAAACTTGCGGCTGTAAAAGCCATTGCCGATTTGGCTAAAATGCCCGTACCGGAAGAAGTTAATTTAGCTTACAATGCCAGGAATTTTAAGTTTGGCAAAGATTATATCATACCAAAACCAGTTGATTCCAGGCTGATTACAACGGTATCGGCAGCAGTAGCAAAAGCGGCAATGGACTCTGGTATCGCGGGTAAACACATTACCGATTGGGATGCCTACCGTGAAGAACTGATCAGCCGTTTAGGAAAAGAAGATAAATTGATGCGTTCGCTTTCCGGCAAAGCCAAATCAGAACCAAAACGGGTGGTTTTTGCCGAAGCAGATAATTATAAAATCTTGAAATCTGCACAAATTGTTAGGGATGAAGGTATAGCTACGCCGATATTATTAGGGAATAAGGAAAAGATCAAAGAAATTATGCTGGCCAACGATTTGGAATTGGACGGTGTAGAAATTATTGATCCGTTGATTGGGACGGAAAATTCTGCAAAATATGCCGACTTCCTGTTCAAAAAACGCCAGCGACGAGGCATTACTTCTTTTGATGCCAAAAAGTTGTTGCGCAACCGTAATTACTACGGTGCTTCCATGGTTCAGTTTGGCGATGCGGATGCGCTTATCTCTGGTTTGACCAGGAATTACGCTGCAACCGTTAAACCCGCTTTGCAAATCATCGGCACAGAACCCGGCGTAAAATTAGTTGCCGGTATGTATATGATGATCACTAAAAACGGACCTGTTTTTTTTGGTGATACAACCGTAAACGTAAACCCTGATGCGCAGCAATTGGTTGATATTACGGTACTGATCGAGCGTTCTGTGCGGCAGTTTAATATCAAACCGCGCGTTGCAATCTTGTCCTATTCCAATTTTGGTTCTAACGAAGGGATCGTTCCGGAGAAAACCCGCGAAGCAGTAAAACTTTTGCATGAGCAATACCCCGAAATGGTAGTTGATGGCGAATTGCAGGCCAATTTTGCCATGAACCCAACCTTGCTTAAAGACAATTACAGTTTTTCTACCTTAAACGGTGCACCTGCCAATACGCTGATTTTTCCAAACCTCGAATCGGGTAACATCGCTTATAAATTGTTGCAGGAAATTGGCGGTGCCGAAGCGGTAGGTCCAATTTTACTGGGCATGAACAAGCCCGTGCACGTGCTGCAATTGGGCAGTTCGGTAAGGGAAATTGTAAACGTGGTTACCATTGCTGTTGTTGATGCACAAGCCAAAGCACCGCACTAAAAAAACATTGATAAAAACAGCATCGGCCTTTATGGGCAGATGCAAATTTTTTTGAACAGATGTACGATTATATAAACGGCAAACTGGTATTTAAATGCCCGGCTTATGTTGTAATTGATGCTGGCGGAGTTGGATATCACATCAATATTTCCCTTAATACTTATTCTGCACTTTCGGCAAACGAAAATTGTAAACTCTTTACCTGGCTTTACGTAAAAGAAGATGCACACACACTGTATGGCTTTGCAGAGGAAGGCGAAAGAAGACTGTTTTTACATTTGATATCCGTATCGGGCATCGGCCCGAACACCGGCCGGATGATGCTTTCTTCTATCACCCCTGCAGAAATACAGATCGCTATAATAAAGGGCGATGTGCCTTTAATACAGCGGATTAAGGGGATCGGCCCAAAATCTGCACAAAGGATAGTTTTGGAATTACAGGATAAATTAAAAAAAGAAGGGCCGGATTCTTTAATTTCAGTTCCTATAAATCACACTGTTAAAGAGGAAGCTTTGTCTGCCATGGTGATGCTCGGTTTTGCTAAGCTGGCGGCAGAAAAAGTGATCGATCAGATTGTAAAAAAAGATGGAGAAGATTTAACAGTAGAAAAACTTATCAAGATTGCATTGAAAAATTTATAATAACTATATTCTTTTTGCTTAGCAGGTGAAATTATTTACGAGAACGATGATGTGTGGTGTGTTTTATGTTATAGCTTTTGGCTGTAATATAAAAGTTTATGCCCAGCAAGCATCAACGGCGACAGGTAAAAACGATACCGTTAAAATAAAATCACCGGTTGTTGACCAGCAATCCAGAAACCAACAATTAAGGGAAGGCGTTCTTCTTCCCGATCCTCCAAATCTTGTTAAAACGGTTGAATATGATCCTGCAACCAATAGCTATATTTTATCAGAACGGGTAGGCGGTTTTCTTTACCGGCCGCAGCGATACCTTACTTACAGTGAGTATCTCCGTTTGAAACAAAACAACGAGGTTAAAGAAAACTGGAAACAGCTCTCGGATAAGTATGCGAAAGATTCGCAGCAGCCTGGTTTTATCCCGCAAATTAAAATCAGGAGTAAGACTTTCGAGCAGATTTTTGGTAGCGATGTGATCGATATCCATCCACAAGGATCGGCAGAAGCCATTTTTTCGGGACAAATCAACAAAAACGAAAATCCACTTTTTAATACCCGGCAGCGCAATCAGGGCAGTTTTAACTTTGATCAGCGGATACAGATGAATGTAACCGGCTCAATTGGCGACAGGTTGAAAATCTCAACCAGCTACAATACCGAGGCGCAGTTTCAGTTTGAAAACCAGCTTAAACTGGATTACACGGGCAAGGCAGATCAGATCGTTCAGAAAATAGAAGCCGGAACGGTAAGCATGCCTTTGCCAACTTCTTTAATCAGCGGAAGTCAGGCTCTGTTTGGGGTGAAAACAAAACTGCAGTTTGGCAAGCTAAATGTAACCAGCATATTTTCTCAGCAGCAATCCCAAAGTCGGCAGATTACTATTTCAAATGGTTCCCAGCAAGGCAACTTCAACCTTTCGCCTTCTGATTATGAGGCTAACCGGCATTATTTTTTGTCACAGTATTTCCGCAACAACTATAACAGGGCATTGGCTAACATCCCAATTATCAGCTCAAGTATCAACATAACCAAAATAGAAGTTTGGGTAACCAACAGAAGCAACACCACAAAAGATTCGAGGGATATTTTGGCGTTTCTGGATTTAGGCGAATACAGTCCTTATAATACTACTGTAGTTCGGGGCGGCCCTGGTTTTTCTGCTTTGCCTGCCGGTTTCCAGGGGCCGGGGTTTACGCAGCAATCCAATAGTTTACTACAAAATCTGCCTGCTAATGCCCGTTTAACTAATTCGAATGATATTGCCAATTATTTTCAATCCAGTGGTAGGACAGACAATTACGGCAAACTCACTTATGCCAGAAAGCTAACGAGCACGGAGTTTATTTTGCATCCGCAGTTGGGTTATATTTCTCTAAACTATCCTTTAAATAATGATGAAGTGCTGGCGGTAGCTTATCGATATACCAACAATGGTGTTGAATATCAGGTAGGTGAGTTTTCTACCGATATCCCGGTCGACCCAAATACACCAAAAGTATTATATACTAAATTATTGAAGAACGAATTATTAAAAACCAGTTTGCCAACCTGGGATTTGATGATGAAAAATATTTACACTTTAGGTGCTTATCAAATCAGTCCGAATAATTTTAAGCTGACCATAACGCATTTGGATGATAAATCGAGCATCGAAAAACCGATTATGGGTGAAGGGCAAAAGACGACCGGAAAACTCTGGATACAATTAACAGGCCTGGATAATTTAAACCAGCAAAGTGCCAAACAGCCAGACGGTTATTTTGATTTTTTGGAAGGGATTACAATTGATTCGCAAAATGGCCGCGTTACTTTCCCGGTTATCGAACCTTTCGGTTCTGATCTGGCTAAGCAATTTAACCCGGCCACCGAGCAGGATTTAATTAACCGCTATGTTTATCAGCCGCTTTACGATTCTACCAAAACAATAGCCCAGCAGTTTTTTCCGCAGTTAAACAGGTACATTATCCGCGGAACTTATTCTTCACAATCCGGCTCAGAATTTCAACTGAATGCCATCAATATTCCGCAAGGTTCTGTTGTGGTTACGGCAGGTACTTTGCGGTTAACAGAAGGTTCGGATTATACGGTTGATTACAATATTGGCCGGATCAGGATCATCAACCAGGCATTGTTAACTTCCGGCCAGCCTATCAACATTAAGCTAGAAAGTAACGAATTGTATGGCATACAGCAAAAATCCTTATACGGTTCGAGGTTTGATTATAAACTGAACAACAAGTTGGCTTTAGGCGGAACAATCATGCACTTGACCGAGCAGCCGATCACCCAAAAAATAAGTATTGGAGATGAATCAATTTCTAACACCATTTATGGGTTTGATGCTACTTACAGTTCATCATCCAGGTTGTTGACACGTTTGGTGGACAAGTTGCCATTCATTTCTACCAAAGTACCTTCATCTGTTAATTTTAGCGGAGAATTTGCCCAATTGCTGCCTGGTCACCCGGCTGCCTTAAACTTTGCCGGTTCAAATGGTACAGCTTATCTGGACGATTTTGAAAACAGCAGTTCTTTAATCGATATAAAAAGTGCTGTTAACTGGCAGATTTCGGGCACGCCGCAACTATTCCCAGAGTCGCAGTTGAATGACGATTTATCTTACGGTTACAACCGTGCGCGTTTGGCTTTTTATAATATTGACCCTATTTTTTATGACCGGGCAAATTCTCAGGCACCACCTTTGCCAGATTCACGAAACGAATTGTCAAACCACTTTGTACGGGAAGTTTTAGAGCAAGAAGTTTTCCCCTATAAACAAAGTGTTACCGGGCAGCCTTTAAGTTTGCCAACTTTGGATTTGGCTTTCTATCCCAAAGTCCGCGGCCCATACAACTTCACCACAAACGGCGTAAATAACGATGGTACTTTACAAAACCCGCAAAGCCGTTGGGGTGGTATTTTTAGGAGGATGGACAGCAATGATTTTGAATCGCTGAATGTGCAGTATATAGAATTCTGGGTTTTAGACCCGTTTATTTATAAACCAACTTCTCCGGGTGGCGACTTGTATTTTAACCTGGGAAGTATTTCTGAAGATATTTTAAAAGACGGGCGCAAAAGTTTGGAGAACGGTTTACCTGCTGATGGAGATATTTCTAAAGTAGATACAACAGTTTGGGGCAGGGTGCCAAAACTGCAGCCGGTAGTGCAATCTTTTGATAATGATCCTGCTGCCAGGGCTTTACAAGATGTAGGTTTAGACGGAATGGCTAATGCAGACGAGCGGCAAAAGTATGCTCCTTTTATCCAGCAAATTCATGCAGTATTAAGTCCTACGGCTTATTCACAAATCAATAATGATCCTTCTTCTGATGATTATTTGTATTTCCGTGGCGGGCAATATGATGAAGCCAATGCCGGGATATTGCGCCGCTACAGTCAATACAACGGAACGGAAGGCAACTCTAAAACAACAGATCAGTCCAAAGCGCAACTCGGTCTGGATAATTCAGCTTCTACTTCATTGCCCGATGGAGAAGACGTTAACCGCGATAATAACATGAGCCAGGCCGACGAATACTTTCAATATCGCGTTTCTATAAGGCCGCAGGACATGGTGGTAGGCAAAAATTTTATTGCAGATAAAGTAACTTCTCAAGTTAAACTAGCCAACGGTAATACACAACCTGTTACTTGGTATCAGTTCCGCGTGCCTATTAATGGTTATCAATCCAAAGTGGGCAACATTGAAGATTTTAAGGCGATCCGTTTCATCCGAATGTTTATGACCAATTTTGCTGATACGGCCATCTTGCGTTTTTCCAGGCTGCAATTGATCCGCGGCGAGTGGCGTGCTTTTAACACCGAAAACAGCACCGCAAACATCATTGCAGATCCGGCAATTGTAAACCCTGCACTGGATAATTCTACCATTGATGTATCTACCGTAAACATCGAAGAAAACGGAAATCGTACACCTATTCCTTATGTAGTACCGCCCGGCATTACCCGCCAGCGAGATTTTAATAATTATACCACTACTACGCTTTTAAACGAGCAATCTTTACAAACAACAGTTAAAAACCTGCGCGACGGCTACTCCAAAGCTACTTTTAAGACTTTTAACAATGATTTGCGGCAGTACAAAGAGCTGGATATGTTTATCCATGCGGAAGGTACACAACTGCAGAACGGTGATGTGAGTGCTTTTATCCGTTTAGGGGTTGATTATGTAGATAATTACTACGAGTACGAAATCCCTTTACAGGTTACCCCATCTACAACGCGCGACCCGGATGCCATCTGGCCTTCCTCTAACAATCTGGCTTTGCAGCTTTCTGTACTTACCCGTGCAAAAACAGCACGTAACAATGCCATGCTCAATGGTGCACCTTGGCCTTTAAATTTACCTTACACTTTTACAGATGGTGCCAATAGAGTGACCATAAAAGGCCAGCCTGATTTAAGTCGGTTAAAAACGATTATGCTGGGTGTGCGCAACCCTTATAAAGGTAATTCTCCTCCGGGGAAGGACGACGGGCTGGATAAATCTGCAGTGGTTTGGTTTGATGAATTGCGGTTAACCAATTTTAAAGAGCAGGGCGGATGGGCGGCTACCGGCAGGTTTAACGCTAAACTGGCAGATTTGGGCGATATCAATATTGCGGGCAGTAAAAGCACTATCGGTTTTGGATCATTGGATTCGAGGATCAGCGACCGTAGTTTGAGTGATAATCAATCGGTAGATGTATCGGCCAATATGGAACTGGGCAAGTTTTTCCCAGCCAAATCCGGCATTAAAATACCAGTGTACGTAAATTATTCTAACCAGTTAATCACACCTGAATATGACCCTTCTTCTCCGGATATCGACTTAAAATCCGAGTTGGCGCAGGTATCAAAAGCAAAAAAAGATTCTATCATGAATGTGGTAGAAGATTATACCGTTAGAAAAGGCTTCAACTTAACTAACGTCCACAAAGCAAGAACAAGCCCCAATGCCAAAAGCCATATTTGGGACATCGAAAACCTAAGTGCTACTTATATTTATACCGAGTACGAACACCATGATTTCGTTACAGAAAATGCTTTTCAAAAAACTTATGTAGCTGGCTTAAATTACGTTTACAATAACCAGCCTAAATTTTATACGCCTTTTAAAAAGCTGATCAAAAGCAACCTGTTGAAATTATTTCAGGATATTAACTTTAGCATTTTGCCATCCAGGTTAAACTTCGGCATCAACCTGAACCGTTTTTATTCTGAAAATACTTTGCGCAATAACGACCCCGAAAATTTTATTGCGATACCAACTACTTACAATAAAAACTTTTTGATAACCCGGGTTTACGGTATCGGTTGGAACCTTTCCAAGTCATTACAAATGGATTTCGATGCCACTAATTTAGGTGTAATAGATGAACCTGCTGGCCGGATAAACGGTTTAAAACAGGATACTTTGTGGAACAATTTGAAAAAATTAGGCCGAACAACAAACTATAACCATACGATCAATTTCAACTACACCACGCCGATTAATAAAATCCCGGGTTTAGATTGGACGAATATGACGGTGCGTTACAGCACGCAATTTACCTGGAATTCCCAAGCAGAGTTTTCTTTAAATAATCCAGCCTTTGATGTGGGTAACACCATACAAAATTCGCGTACTATACAACTTAACCCTGTTTTAAACTTTGTTAATCTATACAACAAAATACCTGCGTTAAAAAAAGCTAATGAAGCAGACCAAAGCGGCGTAGGTAACTTACTGCTGCATATTTTAACCAGTATAAAAAACATCAGCGGAACTTATACACGTACAGAAGGAACATTTTTGCCAGGCTATTTACCTAAAACCAAGTTTTTTGGCGAAGACTTAAATTACAATGCGCCAGGCATCGGCTTTTTATTAGGAAGCCAGGCTGATATCCGTAGCCGCGCACTTTCTGAGGGTTGGATTAGTACAGACACTTTACAAAACCAGTTGTTCACTAAAACCTTGAACGAAGATTTGCGCTTGCGTGGTGTATTAGAACCAATCCCGGATTTGCGCATCGAACTTAGTGCTTTCCGTACCCGCAATTTAAATTATCAAACTAATTTTAAATATTCGCCCTTAACTAACGATATTGAAAATTTAAGCCCGATTACCAGCGGCGATTACAGCATTTCTTATCTTACCCTGGCTACCGCTTTTTCTAAAACTTCGGGAATTAATAACACTTCATCTGTTTTTCAAAAGTTTTTAGATGACCGCAGTGTAGTTTCCCAAAGGCTGGGAAGGCAAAACCCAAACTCGACCAATACCGTGACCAACGGTTTTGCCGATGGTTACAGTGCGAACGATCAGGACGTACTGGTTCCTGCATTTTTAGCAGCTTACTCTGGTAAAAATGCCAGCAATATTGGTACATCCAGTTTCCCTCAGATACCAATACCAAATTGGCAAATTACCTATAATGGTTTAGGCAAATTGCCTTTTTTAGCAGATATTTTTGATTCTTTTGATTTTAGTCATGGTTACCGGTCTGCTTACAGCGTAAATGGTTTCAATACTTTGCTGCGTTATTCCGAAGCTAATGGTGCCGTTAATGTTCGCGATGCCAACAACGATTTTTTACCTTTTTACCAATATTCCCAAATCACCATTTTCGAGCAATTTGTGCCTTTGGTTGGTTTTAATGCGCGTTTTAAAAACAGCATGACGGCAAATTTTGAATACCGCAAAAGCAGGACATTGAGTTTGAGTTTGCTAAACAGCCAGTTAACGCAGCAAGCTGAAAATGATTTGGTGTTTGGTTTTGGCTACCATACCAATAAATTTCGCTTTCCTTTTGGCTTGTTCAGCAACCTTCAGCTAAAAAACGAGATGACTTTTAAGTTTGATTTTGCTTTGACCGATAACAAAACCGTAATCTATCGGCCGGATGTCCAGGAAGCCGATGTTTCATCCGGTGCAAAAAATATCACCGTACGGCCTTCTATCAATTATGTAATCAACCAGCGGTTTAACTTACAGTTGTTTTACGATTCCAACATTACCAAACCTTACACATCGCAATCTTTCAACACAGCTTTTACTAATTTTGGGGTGAATTTGAAGCTGCTTTTCCAGTAATACCAATTTTTAGGGCATAAAAAAAGCATGCTTGGTTTTAACCAAACATGCTTCTTTTACTATAGGAAAAACGATTATTTTAAATCACCTCTAACCTTGTTCACTGTAGCTCTTCCTGGCAAATAAACTTGGAAACCAAAATTTAAAGCAAGTGCGCTTGAATAGCCATTGTTACCAAAACCGGCCACCGCATTGTATTTAAGCAAAGTTTCTAAACCAATGCTTGGTGTAACAAAATAAGCGAAACCCGGCCCAACACCAAATCCTAAACCGTTGGTATTGCCGCCACTGCCAGAGTAATTTACTCCTTCAATTCCGATATTTGCTTCACCAAAAATACGGCCGTGTTTAACAATTTCCGTTCCGGCACCGCTGTATTTGCGGGCCAACGCGCCAACACCATAATTAACGGTAGAACCTGCGCCGGTAGCGGTTGCAATCCCAAAATTTACATATCCACCCACAGCGGTATTATCTTGTATAAACCATGCTGCTTTTGGCGAAATTGTACCTGTGAAATTTCCGCCTTTTTCTAAACTTAAATTTAAATTGGCCAAGTCTCCGCCAACCAAAACATTTCCTTTTTGAATTTGTGCTTTTGCAGAGATCATTAATCCGAACAATGCAAACGCTGCTAATGTAATCTTCTTCATTGTAGTAGTTTTTATTATTTTCTATATTCTTATCAATAACTATACGACAATTGAAAATGAAGCCCTTTTTTTCCAATTAATCATACAGGATGATATTTGCGTGACTTTATAATAATCCCCAAAAAACAATTACAATATCTAAGTAATTGATTTTTAAGAAATAATATCATAGTTAGATTTGATGCTTCTTTTATCGGTATAAAAATACAGTGTCTAATTATTTAGACAATTTTTGTGCTATAAAGCCAAAGTGTTCAGTTTCTAATCACGTTTTTATTATTTTTGAGAAAAAAACAACATGAATTTTCCTTCCGAATTAAAATACACTAAAGACCACGAGTGGGTTAAAATTGACGGTGATACAGCTTACATCGGCATTACTGATTTTGCACAGCACGAACTGGGCGATATTGTTTACATCGATATTAACACTGTTGGCGAGCAAGTTGCTAAAGAAGCTATTTTTGGTACGGTAGAAGCAGTAAAAACTGTTTCTGATTTGTTTATGCCGATAAGCGGAGAAGTGCTGGAAGTTAATTCGGCACTAGATGCAAAGCCAGAACTGGTAAATTCTGACCCTTTTGGCGATGGCTGGATGGTTAAGATCACTGTTTCAAATCCGGCAGAACTGGACGAGCTTTTATCTGCCGAAAGTTATAAAGCTTTAATAGGCGCCTGATGCAAAAGCTGTTAAAATATCAAAGCCTTACTTTAATCTGGGCTTTGTTTATTTTGGTAATCTGCTGTGCTTCTTTAGGGAAAGTCGGCGAGTCGCATCTGTTTTTTAAAGGCTTTGACAAGATAACGCATACTGGTTTATTTTTTGTGCTTACGCTGCTTACTTTTTACGGACTTTTTCGTAAACAACGAAGTGTAAACATCAGCGGGTCGGTTTTTGTAGTGGTGCTTTTTGGCATGTTTTTATTTGGTGGAGCGATAGAGCTTTTGCAATGGAAAATCTTCACTTATCGTAGTGCCAAATGGGCCGATCTTTTTTGTGATATGCTGGGTTCTTCAATGGGTATTTTCAGTATTTTAGTTACAACACATGCCATACAAGCTCAAAAACAATAAGCGCGTTTTAGCCGGATTTTTGCTGGCTGCAATGCTATTTTCTTCCTGCGGATTGTTCCACAAAAAATGTAATTGCCCGCATTTTCGGTACGATTCCTACCATCGCGAATAATTCTTTCTATCCTAAAACTTCAGCATACAACAAATTTCTGCCGGTAAAAGAAGCATTGATAATTACACAAAGATTATCAAATCTTATTTGGATTTAATTTAAATAAGATATAGCTTTACACTATAATTTGTATTCGTATCCATGAAGCTATCGCAACTAACAGTAGGCAAAAAAGGTATCATCAAAGAATTTACCGATCTGGAAATGTCTGTTAAATT
>CAZZVO010000131.1:0-11125 GCA_964657505.1 uncultured Mucilaginibacter sp. | reverse complement strand
AAAAACATAGTTTCGACAAAGAAAAAGGAGGTTATTTAGAAGCATTTGCACGGGATTGGAAGGAATTGCCAGATTTACGTTTAAGTGCAAAAGATTACAACGAAAAAAAAACCATGAACACGCATTTGCATGTTTTGGAAGCTTACACCAACTTGTATCGGGTTTGGAAAGATGAGTTTTTGAAGAAGCAGATCAGCGGCTTGATCGGTAATTTTTTAGATTACATGATTGATCCAAGAACCAACCGTTTGATTCTGTTTTTGGATGAAAACTGGCAGCCAAAATCGGATATTATTTCTTACGGCCATGATATCGAAGCTTCGTGGTTATTGCTGGAGGCGGCAGAAGTTTTGGAAGACGAGATGCTTCTTTTACAGGTGAAAAATCGTTGCGTATCCATGGCGCGTGCTGCCGCAACAGGTTTAGACAAAGATGGTTCCATGTATTATGAATATGAGCCAGAGCATAACCATCTAAGTAAAGACCGCCATTGGTGGGTGCAGGCAGAAGCAATGGTTGGATTTTTAAATGCCTGGCAACTAAGCAGTGAGCAGGTTTTTTATGAGCAGTTTGAGAACGTTTGGAAGTTTACCCAAAAGTACATTTTAGCCGAAAGTGGCGAATGGGTTTGGGGAATGAAAGACGATTATACATTGATGCCCGGCGAAGATAAAGTTGGCGTTTGGAAATGTCCTTACCATAACTCCCGTGCTTTGATGGAGGTAATTCATCGGTTAAAAAAAGCACCTCATATCACTAATTAATTTAGTAATTTAGCCATGATTTAATTGCAATGGCTGATTTACCAACCCAAAGATTTATTGCGCATTTTGATTTGGATTCGTTCTTCGTAAGTGTAGAGCGGTTGAAAAACAGGGAGTTAGTTGGTAAGCCGGTTATTGTTGGCGGTTCTACAGATCGCAGCGTGGTAGCAGCTTGTAGTTACGAAACCCGTGCTTTTGGTGTGCACAGTGCAATGCCAATTAAACAAGCCCGAAAACTTTGTCCGCAAGCTATTGGCGTGCGCGGTGATTTCGAAAGTTACAGCTATTATTCGCGCCTGGTCACTTCCATCATCAACGAACGCGTGCCTGTATTGGAAAAAGCCAGCATTGATGAGTTTTATATCGACCTAACCGGCATGGACCGTTTTTTTGGTTGCAGCCAATTTATTAAAGAACTCAAACAAACCATCATAACAAAAACCGGATTGCCAATTTCGTATGCATTGGCTTCCAATAAACTCATCTCTAAAATTGCGACAAACGAGGTAAAGCCCGACGGACAAATCGAAGTAAACCAAGGTGAAGAAAAGCAATTTCTGGCTCCTTTAACCATTGACCGCATGCCAGGCATTGGCGAAAAAACAGCCATCCAACTAAGAAAAATGGGTTTTTTCACTTTAAGGGATTTGAGCGAATCGAACCCGGCTTTGATGGAAATGCGTTTTGGCAAAGGTGGTTTAGATTTGATCCGACGAGCAAGTGGTATTGATGATTCGCCTGTAGTTGCTTATTCCGAACGGAAAAGTATCAGTACAGAAAATACTTTTGAAAGTGACACTTTAAACGTCGGTTTTTTGCAAAGCGAACTGGTACGGATGACAGAAAAAATTGCTTTCCTGCTTCGGCAGAAAAAAAAATTAAGCGGTTGCGTTACGGTGAAAATACGTTATTCTGATTTTTCCACAGAAACCAAACAAGCTGTAATTAGCTATACTGCTGCCGACCATGTGATTTTATCAACCGTAAAAGAACTATTCCGCAAAAATTATAACCCGCGTTTACAAGTACGTTTAATTGGTGTTAAATTGAGCCAACTGATTCAAGGTCAGTACCAAATGGACTTATTTTCGGGCGTTACCGAGAACATGAAGTTGTACGAAGCGATGGATCAGATCCGAAACCGCTTTGGAGAAAAATCTGTTCAGCGGGCCATTACTATGCATAAATGAGTTAGATTTTGATGGAAGTGTAATGCTTCTTTTATGCCTGTTTTCTTTGCAAACTTTACTTCAGGAAAATCTGATTCTTAGCTCGTTATAACTATTTCTACTTCAATAATTCCTGTTTAAAAACCAGAAAAATAGTTAACCCTTTTTAACTTGTTCCGTATAAAAGCAACGGAAGCATAGAAACCTGCAAATGTTTTTGCTGCCGATCTATTAAGTTTTAAAGGAAACAATATGAACAGGTACAAAATCATTATCCAGGAAGATAAAAACGGGTTATACCAGATCAAACTGTGTTATGCAAACTACTTTTTAAATTGGAAGTATTGGCTTGTGATGGATCGCTGTGTTGATACTTTGGATACAATTATCCAAGTAATTGGCCAATGGAAAAACACTTATAACATCCAGCCAGAGCAGATACAAGACAAAACTATTGCCGAACCATTTCCCGGTTTTGATATCCAATTAACATCAGCACCAAATTCAAATTGGATAAAAGATTTAGCCTTTTCGTTTAAAACCTTTTTATAAAACGTTATGATAAATCCAAGTCAATATTGCACGGTGTTAAATGTTTTGAACGTTATCAGCACCGATATCCTTGGTTTCACCTTTTGGGGAACATCCATAGAATTTGTAAATATTGATGATTCTAAATCTGCCGGCATTATCTATTTTCTAAATAAAGAAGAAGCTTTAGGGCTGCAAACCGGGTATAAGTTTTTGATGTGAAAAGCAAAAAACATCAAACCCTTATAAAAGCAAATTTATAAGGGTTTACGCAGAAGTGCACTCGATAGGAATCGAACCTATATCATGAGAACCGGAATCTCACATTCTATCCATTGAACTACGAGTGCTATTTTTAGGGTGCTAAAAGAAGCATTGCAAAGCGCAAATATATTACTTCCTGCCGAAGCAGCAAAGCACTAAACGTTAAAACGGAAGTGCATAATATCGCCATCCTGAACGATGTAAGTTTTACCTTCCACGCTTAATTTTCCGGCTTCTTTGCAGGCCGCTTCCGAACCTAATTTTACAAAATCTTCGTATTTGATTACTTCGGCTCGGATAAAACCTTTTTCAAAATCGGTATGGATCACGCCTGCAGCTTGTGGCGCGGTAAAACCTTGTGTAATTGTCCACGCCCTAACTTCCTGCACACCAGCCGTAAAATAAGTGGCTAATTTTAATAAACTATAAGCTGCTTTAATCAACTGACTAACGCCGGAAGTGGTCAGGCCCAAATCCTCCAAAAACATCTGGCGCTCTTCGTAGCTTTCCAACTGTGCAATTTCTGATTCTATTTGTGCAGAAATAATCAGCACCTGCGAATTTTCTTCTGCAACCGCTGCTTTAACCTGATCTACATAAGCGTTGCCTGTGTTCACTGCAGCTTCATCAACGTTACAAACGTACATGACCGGTTTCAGCGTAAGCAAAAATAAATCTGCCACAAACTCCTGGTCTTCAACACTAACCGTTGCCGTTCGCGCAGATTTTCCGGTAAGTAAATGCTGTTTATAAGTACTTAAAACTTCGAACGTTTTTTTGGCTTCTTTATCGCCGGTTTTGGCGGCGCGTTCTACTTTTTGAAGTTTTTTATCGATGGAATCCAAATCTTTCAATTGCAGTTCTGTATCGATAATTTCTTTATCACGGATTGGGTTTACAGAACCATCCACATGGATTACGTTATCATCATCAAAACACCTCAACACATGGATAATGGCATTGGTTGCACGGATATTCCCCAAAAACTGGTTGCCTAAACCTTCGCCTTTACTGGCACCTTTTACCAGGCCTGCAATATCAACAATTTCGATAACGTTAGGTACAACACGCTGAGGATTAACTAATTCTGCTAATTTGGTTATCCGATCGTCTGGCACGGTAATTACGCCGATGTTTGGTTCTATCGTGCAAAAAGGAAAATTGGCCGCCTGTGCTTTTGCGTTAGACAAGCAGTTGAAAAGTGTCGATTTCCCTACGTTAGGCAACCCTACAATCCCGCATTGTAATCCCATAATTTGTTAGATTTTATCGTATAAAAACAGCATCGTATTTTATTTGCTGCTGATGTGAAATTTGCGGCAAAGATAGCAGGAAATAGCCTTCTTAATTCAAAAAATTAAACGATTTTTGCCACGGTTTCCGAAGGTGCCATCAAAATAAATATTACTATGGAGGAAAACATTGAGGAAATTGAAACCTTGCTGGAAAATGGCAAACCAGAAGCATTAAAAGAATATTTGGATGACCTGAATATCTCTGATGTTGAACACCTGATTGATGAATTGCCCGAACATGCGGCCACGTTTATTGAAACACTTTCGATCAACCGTGCCGTCAATGTTTTCCGTATTCTGGATTTCCCGACGCAGGAAAGGATCATCAAAAAACTTTCCGGGCCGAAAGTGACCGAACTGATTACAGAACTCCCTCCAGACGACCGTACCGCATTATTTAGCGAACTGCATGGCGATGCGGTAAAAAAACTGATTATTTTGCTGCCTCCGGCCGAAAGAAAAGAAGCTTTGGCTTTGCTAGGTTATGAGGAAGATAGTATTGGCCGGTTGATGACGCCGGATTACATCGCCGTAAAAGCGCATTGGAATGTTAGCCGTGTGCTGGAACACATTCGCCGTTACGGTAAAAATTCTGAAACGATCGATGTAATTTATGTAATTGACGAAAAAGGTGTTTTGCTGGATGATATCCGGATCCGGGACATCTTAGTGGTTGACCCGGAAACGCCAATTATTGATTTGATGGACGACCGATTGATCGCATTGCACGTTCACGATCCGCAGGAAGAAGCCATCAACGTTTTTCGGATGAATAACCGCGTGGCATTGCCAGTTACCGACCAGGAAAACATTTTGCTGGGAATTGTGACGGTAGATGATATTTTGTGGATCGCGAACGAAGAATACACAGAAGACATCCAAAAAATTGGTGGTACAGAAGCTTTGGACGAGCCGTATTTGGATATGCCTCTGTTTAAATTAGTAAAAAAACGCGTTGGCTGGCTGGTTATTTTGTTTGTTGGTGAGATGCTAACGGCAACGGCAATGGCTTTTTTTGAAGATGAAATTGCCAAAGCCGTAGTGCTTGCTTTGTTTGTGCCCTTAATTATTTCAAGCGGTGGCAATAGCGGCTCGCAGGCATCAACCTTGATTATTCAAGCAATGGCTTTAGGCGAAGTTACGGTAGCAAACTGGTGGAAAGTAATGCGCCGCGAAATTTTATCAGGGTTAATGCTGGGCATAACTTTAGGTGTTTTAGGTTTTTTCAGGATTTTTGCCTGGACATTTTTTACCAACATTTATGGCCCGCACTGGTTACTGGTTGCATTTACAGTAGGTTTTGCGTTGATTGGCGTAGTATTGTGGGGATCGTTAGCTGGTTCGATGCTTCCTTTGGTTTTGAAAAAATTGGGTGCAGATCCGGCAACTTCATCCGCACCATTTGTGGCCACTTTGGTTGATGTTACGGGTTTAGTTATTTATTTTTCGATTGCTGTTTTAATTATGCACGGCAAACTTTTATAGGGTAAAAACAGTATCTAAAACAGCAGAAATATACTGGCAAAAATTAAACATGGAAATAGAAAATACAGAAACACCAGGCGAAGCAAGTGAAATGCTGATCACATTTGAATCAGAAAACTACTTGCGCGAAATTGGGAAATGGGCGCATTTTTTAGGGATTGTAGGTTTTGTATTTAGCGTTTTAACCATCATCTGTGCATTTTCAGTTGGTTCTGTAGTAGGCAAACTAAAACAAGCTTATGGTTCTGATTTAGATGCACAAGCTTTGGGTAGTGGTTTAAGCGTTATTTATTTTTTGTTCGGCGTCCTGATCTTTATGCCTTCGTTATACATTTTTCAGTTTAGTGCCGGGTTAAAAAAAGGCTTTGATTATGGCGATCAATCCTGTATCAACGCTGCTTTCCAAAAGCTGAAATCATATTTTCGTTTTTGGGGGATTTTGATCGTCTCTTTTATCGTGTTTTATTTGATGGTTTTGATAGGCGCACTATTTAGCGGTTCGTTGAAGATGTAGGAGAAAATGTTAACAAGAAAAATTGGTAAAATAAAAATCCTGCCAAAAGCAGGATTTTCTGTTGTTATAAAGTTTAGATGTAAAGTTGAAGTTTATAGCTCGAACGAAAAATCGTCGGTAATTTTGGTGCTTTCGTTGCTTTCGGCAAATTCGTAGCGTTTTTCTGCTACTTCCTGATGTGCTTTAATGTAATCGGTAGTTTCTTTTAAACCTTCTGCAAATTTTTCAAAATCTTCCTTGTACAGAAAAATTTTATGTTTCACAAAAACACCGTCTTCCAAACGTTTTTTACTTTCCGTTACCGTGATGTAATAATCGTTCGAACGTGTTGCTTTAACATCAAAAAAGTAAGTCCTTTTCCCGGCCCTTACCTTTTTGGAATAGACCTCCTCGCGGTCCCTGCTGTCGAAATCTCCCATTTGCAATAATTTACGTTAGTTTAGATGCGATAAATATAGTGCTTTTTTAAAAGTACAAAAGAAAAAAGCACTATAATCGGATAATTATTTGTACGTAGGGATACTTAATAAAGTTTCTGATCGTTAATCCAGGCTTTCAGATTCTTCCAGCAATTGTTTTTCGTACAATTCGAAGTAACTTCCTTTTTGTTGCATCAGGTTCTCGTGCGTTCCCTGTTCAACAATTTGTCCGTCATCTAAAACAATAATTTTATCCGCATTTTTAATGGTGGAAATGCGGTGCGCAATCAGCAAACACGTTCTTCCAACCATCACTTCACCTAAATTATTTAAAATTTCTTCTTCCGTTTTGGTATCGACTGCGGAAAGGCAATCATCAAAAATTAAGATTTTTGGTTGCTTAAAAACAGCACGCGCAATAGAAACCCGCTGTTTTTGTCCGCCCGAAAGTGTAACGCCGCGTTCGCCGATCATCGTTTCAAAACCCTGATCAAAAGCGGTAATGTTATCATAAACGGCTGCGCTTCGGGCTGCATTTTCTACGCGTTGTATGTCCATTTTATCTACACTAAAAGCAATATTATTGGCGATAGTATCCGAAAAAAGGAAAACTTCCTGCGGCACAAAACCCGTTTGGGCGCGATAATTTTCTAAGTTTAAAGTTCTAATTGGTTTGCCATCAATCAAAATCTCGCCCGAAGTGCAATCATACATCCGCATCAATAAATTGGCAATGGTAGATTTCCCGGAACCTGTGCGGCCAATAATGGCAATCAATTCGCCCGGTGCAACCGTAAACGATACTTCTTTTAGTGCCACAATTTTAGTGTCAGGATAAACAAAACCAACGTTTTTAAATTCGATATTTCCTTTAATGTCGATGGTTGGAGCTTTTGGTTGATCGATTTCTGAAACCATTTGCAAGTATTCATTGATCCTTTTTTGCGAAGCCGCTGCGCGTTGGATCAAAGAAGTTACCCAACCCAAAGAAAGAACCGGAAAGGTGAGGAGGTTGACGTAAACAATAAATTCGGCAATGTTTCCGGCGGTGATATTGCCTTTCATCACTTCAATCCCGCCAACATAAACTGTAATTAAAGTGCTTGAACCAGCCAGCAAAAGCATCACCGGATAAAACAAAGCCTGTACTTTTACCAACGAGAGCGAATCAGTTTTATAAGCTTCACTTTCTTTGCGAAAACTGCTGCTGATGAAACTTTCGCGCACATAAGATTTAATTACCCGGATCCCCGAAAAACTTTCCTGCACAAAGCTCGACAAGCCCGAAAGCCTTTCCTGGATGCGCTCGCTTCGGTGGTTAATTTCGGTATTCACTAAATAAATCGACAAGGCGAGGACCGGCAGCGGCAGTAAACTATATATGGCCAAATTTGCGTTTACCGTCAGCATCGCATAAATCACCATTACAAAAAGTACGGCCGTGTTGATGGCATACATAATGCTCGGCCCCAGGTACATACGCACGCGGCTTACATCTTCGGTTACGCGGTTCATTAAATCGCCGGTATTGTTTCTTCTGTAAAAAGCCAAAGAAAGTTGCTGGTAATGGGCGTAGATTTCGTTCTTCAAATCGTATTCGATGTGGCGCGACATCAGGATAATGGTTTGTCGCATAAAAAATAGAAACAAGCCGCGCAGCAGAGCCATCAGCAATACAATCGCCCCGAATAAAAGCAAACTTTGACCGAGTAAATTGTAAATGATATTTTGTCTGCTGAAACCATCGTATAAATGATAAATGCGGATATTTTCGGTCACTAAATCAAAAGCCAGCCGGATAACCGGCGCAGGCAAAACCCCGAAAATGTTGGAGATAATCACAAACAAAATCCCCGGGATTAAGTGCAGGCGATATTTCCACAGGTATTTATTAAGGTAAGCGAGATGTTTCATTGCTGCTGCAAAGTTAAAAAACCCGGCCGCATTTGTCCTGCCGCAAACCTTGCAACCGATACTGTTTTTATCGGGTAAAAACTGGTAATCCGCTTTGTTTCTTTTGGGAATTGCCGCCAAAACATTTGCTTAACGTGCTTTAAAAAACTACTTTTGCAGCAGAAACAGGATTTGGTGTAATCAGAAAATGAATTTTTTACTGATCATCATCCGACAGATTTACAAATAAATTTTGCCCGGATCAGGATTTCCGGCAAAATCGTTCTTATCAAAATATGTTAAACAGAAGGCAACTTAGGGTAAAGGTTTTACAGGCATTGTATGCTTATAATCAATCCGAAAACAAGGAAATAACCTCACACGAGAAATCACTTTTGCAAAGTGTGGACAAGGTTTTCGAAATGTACATCTGGATGCTTTCTTTGATTAGTGAAACTGTACAATACGTAGAAATCGATGCGGAAGACCGCGCCAACAAACACCTGCCAACTGAAGATGATCTGGCCGCAAACCAAAAGATCCTGCAAAACAAGTTCATCCTTTCCCTTCACCAAAACCCGGAATATATTGCCGCTTTAAAAAAGTATAAAGTGGAGTGGAGTTTCGACCCGGAAATGGCGCGTGCACTTTTTTATGCCTTAAAAGAAGCACCGGAATACAAAGCTTATTTAGAGAGTTCTGCAGATTCTATCCAGGCCGATAAAGATATTATCAAGTTTATCTTTAAAAAACTCATCCTGAAATCTCCAACAGCAGAACAGTTTTTTGAAGAACGCTTTTTAAACTGGCCGGTGGATAAAGATTCCTTGCAAGCTTTAATGGCCAAGACTTTTAAGAATTTCTCGCACGAAGAATTTGCCAAGAACAAACTGGCCGAAATAAGTTTGGATTGGGTGGAAGACCGCGAGTTTTTGATCACGCTTTTCCAGCAAACTATCCGTTATGATAAAGAATATCAGGAATTGATCGGCAACAAAACACAAAACTGGGAAGCCGACCGGATTGCGATGATGGACACGATGCTGATGAAAATGGCTTTGTGCGAATTTATGGGTTTCCCTTCTATCCCGGTAAAAGTTACCATCAACGAGTATCTGGATATTTCTAAAGAGTTTAGCACGCCCAAAAGCAATTCGTTTATAAACGGTATCTTAGATAAAGTTTTGTTGGATTTAAAAAACGATAATAAAATCAGAAAATCCGGTCGCGGATTAGTCGGGTAATTTTTATGAAAAAGTATTTAATAGTACTGGCAACAGTTGGTTTATTGTCGGCCTGCAACCAAGGCAATGTAAAACAAGGTTCTTCGGCATCAACAGAAAAAACAAGCATTGGTAGTGCGCCGGTTTTAAAGTTTGATAAAGAAATTTACGATTTTGGCAAAATTAAAGCTGGCGATAAAGTTAGCTACAGTTACAGCTTCGTAAACACAGGCAAATCGCCGTTAATTATTACCGATGCAGTTGCGAGTTGTGGCTGCACGATTCCAAGTAAGCCCAATAAACCGATTAATCCTGGGCAAAAAGATGCCATTAAAGTTATTTTTAACAGTGAAGGCAAATCTGGTTTGATCGATAAACAAATCACTATCACGGCCAATACAATCCCAGCCCAAACGCTAATTCATTTAATTGGCGAAGTACAAACAAGCAAATAAATCCAATTTATATAACAGAAAAATTAATATGATTTCTACCATTTTATTACAAGTTCCGGGCGGTTTAGGTGCATACGGACAATTCATTCCGCTCGTTTTAATTATTGTTGTGTTTTATTTTTTCATGATCCGCCCGCAAATCAAAAAGCAAAAAGACCAGAAAAAATATGTTGAAGAATTGAAAAAAGGCGACAAAGTTGTAACCAGCGCAGGCATCCACGGTAAAATTGTAGAAGTTGGCGATGTTACCATTTTGATTGAAGTTGATAACAACGTAAAAATCCGTTTCGATAAAGGTTCTATTTCTTTAGAAGCTTCGAGGTTGTTAAACCAGCCGGTTGCTAAAGTTTAATTTTACGGTTTTGTTGATCCGGCCAGCTTGATTATAAAAAGGTTGGCCCGGTTATCTACTTTTTAGGGATAAAGGAAGTATGGCGATCATCAAATTATCCAGTGCAGAACGAAGGCGGATTTCTGCTTTTTTTACCTGCTTAATTTTAGCGGGCGTTGCCTGGGTATTCGTTACGATGTCTAACAGTTATACTTTTCCGGTTCGGGTAGCTTTAAACTTTAAAAACGAGCCTTTGCGAAAAGCGTTTGTTGCTTTGCAAGCCGATACAGTTACCGCTTTGATTGGCGGAAGTGGATGGCAAAAGTTTTTTTCTAAAATTAACCCGGGAAGCCGGAGCGTTAACGTCGATCTAAAGAAACTGGATACGCAAAACTTCATAGTTTTGAGCAACCAGTTAACGCAGATTAACCAAAAGTCCGATAAAAACCATCAGATTATTTCTTTTAATCCCGATACGGTTTACTTCGATTTCACTTCCCGCAAGGTAAAAAAAGTACCAATCGTGCTCAATTCCAGCATCCGTTTCGAGCAGCAATATGCACGATCGGATGATATCGGCTTGAAACCAAATTTTGTCACCATTAGCGGACCGGCAGCTTACGTTGATTCTATAAAAAGTTGGAAAACAGATTCTTTAGTTGTAAAAAACGTTAACAACGATATCAGTGCCAGGTTGAGATTAATCTCACCAAAAGAAAATAACGTAAGCATTTACCCAAAAACGGTTGATGTGAATATTCCGGTTGATGAGTTTACAGAGA
>CAZZVO010000130.1:0-11235 GCA_964657505.1 uncultured Mucilaginibacter sp. | reverse complement strand
AAAATAACCTTTTTTGGCGTTGCCGGAAGTTTACTGGTGGTAAGCGGTTTATTGTATTCGAGACGGAAGAAAATTGCAATTGTCGCAACCAGTACGATCGAGTAAAATATTAGTTTTAGGTTGAAGCCAATTTCAAGTTACTTCATCATTTTTTCTTCTTTAATTTCCGGGTGTGCTTCGCCGTGGTGGCAGGTATTGCAATTTACGGCAATTGCTGCCATCATCCCGTTTTCGCCTTTTTTGCTATGAAAGTATTTTTTGTTGATTTTGTTGTTCATCGTATACATCTGCCTGGCCATTTCTTTTTCTGGCTTGGCATCACTTGCCCAATCCATTTTTCGCGGGTTATCTGCTGATGGCGCGTGGCAAAAATTGCAACGCACGCCTAAAGCACCTTTCCACTCGTCCATTACTTTATCCAAATCTTCCCGGCTGATATTTTTTGGCAGTACTTTTAAATTGCGTTTTGGTTGCGCAGTTTCCTGTAAATCTGCAGTGGCACCCATTGCAGCAACGGCAGTAATCAATAAAGCAAATACAATTTTTTTCGGCTGAATCATCTCTATAAGGTTTGGTGTAGCAATCTAAGTAATTATCAGATCAATAAAGAATATGTAACAGAAAAATTAGGTTGAGGAATTGTTAGAAAAAAGATTGCTTGGATAGAAAAGGCAATTAGTTAAATTAGAGATATGGGCAATAGTTGAGGATTATGCTTTAGTCCAATCTTCTAAAATGATTTTGTCTATTCGGTTGAAATGATTGGTATTATTAATTACCATGATCAATTGGTGCATAACAGATGTTACTCCAATTAGCAAGTCAAAATCGTCAATCGTTGTTCCGACTTTTCTAAGTCTTGATTTTTCTTTTGCATACAAATCAAGAGAATGATAAATAGGAAGTACTTGTACCCCAGTTAAAAATTTATCTAATACAAATTTGTTTTTTTCTGGTTTTTCACTATTTGCAACACCAAATTTTAATTCAGCTAAAGTAATTTCAGAGATAAAAGAATTATTTACAGTTAGCCCATCAAACTTTTTCTCCAAATCAAACTTGCCTTTCATGTAAAAAATAGCAATGTTGGTATCAATTAAATACTTCTTCAAAACGGTTCAATACTTCTATTGAAAACTTTGCTGCTCCTAAGTTCTTCAATTATTTCTTCTGCCGTTTTTTCTGACTCAAACGCACCAAAAGCTTCTTTAAAAGATGATTTTCTTTCTGCCAAATCAGTTTTTACCGAAGCTGTTAATATAGTGATTAGATCGAGCTTATCATTTGGGCTCAAGTTTTCAAGAAGCCCAGTATATCCTTCTACAATTGTTGCGCTCATAACTCAAAATTAAGAAATAACTTTTAAATCATGATTTGATGGCAATACTAAATTTCAAGCTTTTAAACCAATAGTTTCTTTTTGATTTATAAACATAATCTTTAACCTAAAGAACTAGGTAAAGCAAAAAAGCTCGCAATCCAAAGATTACAAGCTTCTTTTACCACTATAAAAACTTCAACAACCTACCAAATCCGAATCCGGTCTTCTGGTTTTTTGTATAATTTATCTCCTGGTTTTACATCAAAAGCAGCATACCAGGCATCCATATTTACAGGTGCACCAATGGCGCGGTACTGTGTTGGAGAATGCGGATCAGTCACCACTTGCTGTGCAGCAGATTCTGGCAGCATTTTGCCACGCCAAACTTGTGCCCAGGAAAGGAAAAAGCGTTGATCTGGTGTAAAACCATCAATCTTTTCGTTGCCCTGGCCTTGCTTTGTTAATTTAAAAGCCGTGTAAGCGACGTTTAATCCGCCTAAATCGCCAATGTTCTCGCCCAAAGTTAATTTGCCGTTTACGTGCGTTGAATCTAAAATAGTATAATCGCTGTATTGCTTGGCCAAAGCACCTGTTTTGGCATCAAATTTCTGGCGGTCTTCTGCTGTCCACCAGTTGCGCAAGGTTCCGTCTTTATCGTACTGACTGCCTTGGTCATCAAAACCATGCGACATTTCATGGCCGATAACCGCACCAATCCCACCATAATTAACAGCATCGTCAGCTTTAGGGTCGAAGAAAGGGAACTGCAAAATACCAGCCGGGAAAACGATTTCATTCATAACTGGGTTATAGTAAGCGTTTACTGTTGGCGGCGTCATTCCCCAAAGTGTGCGGTCAACCGGTTTGCCTAAACGTGCAATCATTTTGTTGTAATTCCATTTGCTGGCATTGCGGACGTTTTGAAAGAAAGTAGCACGGTTGATTTCCAAGTTAGCATAACTTTCCCAGTGGTTTGGATATCCGATTTTAGGTGTAAACGCATGCAACTTTGCAATCGCTTTTTGTTTGGTTGCATCACTCATCCAATCAATTTTACTGATGCGGATCTCATAAGCTTTGCGCAGGTTATTAACCAATTCTTCCATCCGTGCTTTAGCAGCTTCGGTAAAATATTCGTGTACATACAATTGACCCAACAGTTCGCCAACGGTGCCATCCGTCATGGACGACATGCGCTGCCAGCGTGGTGTTTGTACTTTTTGTCCGCTTAAAACCTGGCTGTAGGCAAAGCTTGCTTTAACAAAAGGAGAGCTTAAAAACGAAGCAGAACTTTTTAAAATATTCCATTGCAGGTAGATTTTCCAATCGGCAACAGGCGTAGCCGTTAGCAAACTATTTAAATCTGTAAAAAATTTAGGTTGGGCAACCAGGATAGAATCCTGGCCTTTTACCTTCATCTTCGACATTAAATCAATCCAATTTAAACCCGAAGTAGTTTTGTTGAAATCAGCAACAGCAAATTTGTGGTAGGTTTTCTGCGGATCACGCATTTCGACCCGACTCATTTGCGATTGTGCCAATTGCTTTTCGATATTAAAAATCGTTTCTGCATTTTTTTGTGCAGATGCTTCGTCCGTACCTGTCAGCTTAAATAAAGTAACAATATAATTTTTATAAGCAGTTTGGATTTTTTGGATACGGGCATCACTCTTCAGGTAATAATCGCGATCGGGCAAAGAAGTTCCGCCCTGGCTCAAATTAACCACCATTTTATTTACGTTTTTACTATCCTGGCCAATATAAAAACCAAACATAGGCGAACCCATGCCGGCAGTGCGCATGTAAGCAACCTGGTCTAAAATGCCTTTCAAATCTTTGATCTGGTTGATCTGTTCCAAATCGGCCTTGATCGGCGTATAACCTAATTTTTCGATGGTAAGGCTGTCCATACCGGCGGCGTAAAAATCGCCAACCCGTTTTTCAATGGAACCTGGTTTTGCATTTTTATCTGCTTCTGCTTTAAGGAGCAAAGTTTTTACCGCGTTGATGTTAAAATCGCGCAGTTGCATAAAACTGCCCCAACTGGTTTCTTTTGCCGGGATAGTATTATTTTTAAGCCATGCGCCATTGGCATATTCAAAAAAATCATCTCCCGGTTTTACCGAAAGATCCATGTTTGCTCGGTCAATAAATTTTGCTGGCGGAACTGGTTTTTCGCCTTTTCCCGGCCCGCGGTTTCCGGCCATCACCCCAACCGAAAACAAAACGGCGCTGGTAATTGCCAATCCTGAGTACTTCAAATTCATCTTTAAAAATTTAATATCTGTTTTAATTAACTGTTAAATATACAACTTATAAAAGAGTGGATAAAAGAAGCATCGGGCAAATACCAGTGCTTTTTTTACCGCTATAAATCTTATAACTATTTGTTAAGTGCTTAGTTGTTAGCTTCTTTTGGTTTAATTATTGAAATGGGTCGGCAAAACTGACCACAAAATTTGTTTCTGTTTTAAATTGTAAAATTGTTGTTATTGGTAAAATTGAGGTTTCGAAAAACCCTAACAATTGTATTCCACCAATCCATACTTCTTTTACCAACCTTTTTTATTGATGTGGATTTGGTCGAAAATCAGCACTAAAGCCTACTTTTGCGCATCTTTTACCTTTGATTTTGATGCACGTGGAAATCCCAAAAACTTATAACCCAAGAGAAACCGAAAATAAATGGTACCAGTATTGGATGGAACACGGCTTTTTTAAGTCCGTTCCGGATGAGCGCGAACCGTACACCATCGTGATCCCACCGCCAAACGTAACCGGCGTTTTGCACATGGGTCACATGCTCAACAATACCATCCAAGATGTTTTGATACGGCGGGCGCGCATGCAAGGCAAAAACGCATGCTGGGTTCCGGGAACAGACCATGCTTCGATTGCTACCGAAGCGAAAGTTGTAGCGATGTTGAAAGAACGCGGTATCGCTAAAAAAGACCTTTCGCGCGAAGAATTTTTAAGTTACGCCTGGGAATGGAAAGAAAAATACGGCGGAATCATCCTTGATCAATTAAAGAAATTAGGTGCAAGTTGTGATTGGGACAGAACCAAATTTACGATGGATGCCGACATGAGCGAAGGTGTAATCGACACCTTTATCCATTTGTACAAAAAAGGCTGGATTTACCGCGGCGTGCGCATGGTAAATTGGGACCCGCAAGGAAAAACCGCTGTTTCTGATGAAGAAGTGATTCGGAAAGAAGTTAACCAGAAGTTGTATTATATTAGGTATAACGTATTAGCAATGCCTACAGATTCTCAAGAAACTTTTGCAAAAGATGAATACTTAGTTGTAGCAACAACTCGACCTGAAACTATCATGGCTGATGCTGCAATTTGTGTTAATCCAAATGATGAGCGTTACAAACATCTTCATGGTAAAATAGTAACAATTCCATTGATTAAGAGAGATATACCAATTATTACTGACGAGTATGTAGAAATGGATTTTGGTACAGGTTGTTTGAAAGTTACGCCAGCACACGATTTGAACGATTACAACCTTGGCCTAAAACATAATTTGCCGGTTGTTGATATTTTGAATGATGATGGAACACTGAACGAAAAAGCGGAAATTTTAGTCGGCAAAGACCGTTTTGCTGCGCGAAAAGAAATTGCCAAACTGCTGGAAGAAGCCGGAAACCTGGAAAAAGTTGAAGAATATAAATCGCAAGTTGGTTTTTCTGAACGAACAGATGCCGTGATCGAACCAAAACTTTCAATGCAGTGGTTTTGCAAAATGGAAGAAATGGCTAAACCAGCGTTGGATTATGTGTTGAATGGAGAAGTAAAACTGATTCCAGACAAGTACATCAATACATATAGATATTGGATGGAAAACGTGAAAGATTGGTGCATCAGCAGGCAGCTTTGGTGGGGACAACAAATCCCGGCCTGGTACTTGCCAAGCGGACAATTTGTAGTAGCCAAAACACGGGAAGAAGCACTGATTGAAGCGCAAAGTATAACCGGTAACTTACAACTTATAACTGAAAACTTAACTCAGGAAGAAGATGTGGTAGATACCTGGTTTTCAAGTTGGTTATGGCCAATTTCTGTTTTCGATCCCAATTTTTTTAGTGGTAAAAACAGCATGGGCAATGCCGACTTGCAATATTATTATCCGACAAATGATTTGGTTACGGCACCGGAAATCCTGTTTTTTTGGGTGGCGCGGATGATGATGGCCGGACACGAATTTAAAGGCGAAGCACCTTTCAAAAATGTTTACCTCACGGGAATTGTACGTGATAAGCTGGGAAGAAAAATGTCCAAATCGCTTGGCAATTCTCCCGATCCGCTGGATTTGATTGAGAAATATGGAGCAGATGGCGTACGTGTTGGGATGCTTTTTTCTTCTCCAGCAGGAAACGATTTGATGTTCGATGAAAGCCATTGTGAGCAGGGAAGGAACTTTGCCAACAAAATTTGGAACGCGTTCCGTTTGGTAAAAGGCTGGGAAGTTGATCAAAATCTTTCCAATCCAAATCAAACAGCAATCAACTGGTTTGAAAATAGATTTAACCAGGCTTTGGCCGAAATCGAAGACAACTTTAAACAATACCGTTTATCGGAAGCTTTGATGGCGACTTATAAACTGGTTTGGGACGATTTCTGCGCCTGGTATTTAGAAATGGTAAAACCAGTTTATCAGCACCCAATTGATGCGGTAACTTACGCATCCACAATTCAGTTCTTTGAAAATATTTTGAAGATTGTTCATCCATTTATGCCTTTTTTAACGGAAGAATTATGGCATGATAACTTGTTTGTGGAACGTTCTGAATTGGATTGTTGTATTGTGGCACAGCAACCAAAAGTTGGAGAAATTAATTTAAAATTGCTTAACGAAATTAGTACGATAAAAGAAGTAGTTTCCGAAATTAGGAATACGCGGAATGTAAAACAAATTTCTCCAAAAGAAGCTTTACCGCTAGCGATAAAGTCCAATTCAGAAATTGATTATGAAACTTACAATCCAATTTTAGCTAAACTTGGAAATCTTATTGAGGTTACTTTCGTCCAAGATAAGCTTTCAGGCGCAGCTAATTTTATTTCTGGAACTGATGAGTTTTTTATTGAATTAACGAACAATATTGATGTGGAAGCCGAACGCGAACGCATCCAAAAAGAGTTAACTTATTTACAAGGTTTCCTAAAATCTGTAACGGCCAAATTATCCAACGAACGTTTTGTACAAAATGCCAAAGCCGAAATCGTAGCAATCGAGCAACAGAAAAAAGCGGATGCGGAAGCGAAGATTAAAATGCTGGAAGAAGGTTTGGCAGGATTGTAAAAAATAGTTAAATTACAATTTAAGTTGTAAGTTTGATGTTTAGGCTTTAAATTATTAAACTCTGTACAAAAAATGAATATCAGCATAACCCAATTATATTCCTTGTTGAGTGAAAAACTTGATAAAGATACTGCCGAGAGTTTAACCTCCTATATTGAAGCTAAAGTAGATAAAACAGTTGTGGACAAAACCAGCCATTTAGCCTCAAAGGAAGATTTAGCTAATACCAAAATAGATATGATCAAATGGTTTGTAGGTTTGTTTATAACATTAGCCTTAATGGTTATTGGATTGTATTTCAAAAGTTAGCATTTCTTGCTATTCAGGCATATGAGGGCTTACTTTAAAACGGCTACTTTCGTTGAAAGAAGATTCTCAATCTAGTCAAAAGGACAAAACTTGAATATCGACACTTCTTTTACCGGTAAATTTCTTATGGATAGCCAATCTTTTTTCCCGCTTTCCCTATCTTTAACCTAAAAATCCTTAGCCATGAAATCCATCATCACAGCAGCTATTATCGGTATAGCTGCCATTATTGCTTTTGCTATTATCGGCCGCGCTTACAAGTATCGTTCTACAACGATGGAAACAATTGTGGTTACTGGTTTGGCCGAAAAAGATTTTAACAGCGATCTAATTGTATGGAACGGTTCGTATTCCCGCAAATCTTTGGATTTAAAAAGTGCTTATGCAACTTTAAAAGAAGATGAAAACGCCATTCGAAATTACCTTGGTAAAAAAGGCATTGGCAACAATGAAATGGTTTTTTCTTCGGTAACGATCAACAAAGAATTTAGCCCCAAATTGGATGCTGCCGGAAGAAATATCGGACAACAATTTTCTGGTTATAATCTAATCCAAACGGTAAAAGTTGAATCTGCACATGTAGATTTGGTGGATAAAATTTCTCGTGAGGCAACAGAATTGATAGAAAATGGCATAGAGTTCAATTCTTCTGCACCTTTGTTTTACAACACTAAACTAAACGAAGTCAAAATGGAACTGTTGGGCAAAGCCAGTGCAGATGCCAAAGCACGCGCAGAAACAATTGCCAAAAACGCCGGAAGTGATTTAGGAAAATTGAAAAAGGCAACGATGGGCGTTTTTCAAATCACCGGAAAAAATAGCAATGAAGATTACAGTTATGGTGGTGCTTTTAATACTTCCAGCAGGAAAAAAACAGGTTCGATTACAATTAAAATGGAGTTTCAGGCAGAATAAATTACTTTCTTAACAATAACTATTGTGTTGTTACAAGTTCAGCAATTGTAATTGCTTTTTATCGCATAAAAGATATAATAAACTTTGCGCCTTCATTTACCTTACTTTCAACCGTTATGCTTCCGCCCAAGCTTACAACATGGTTGTAAACTAAGTACAAACCAATTCCTTTACTATCCGGGTGGTGATGAAAAGTTTGGTTAAACCCAAAAATCTTATCTTTTACTTTTTCCATATCAAAACCTAAACCTTCATCTGCAAAAATTAACTGACTAACACCTTTTACAAGTTTAGAATAAATATGGATGACCGGAAAGCCATTAGGCTTAACATATTTAATAGAATTTGTAATAAGGTTAAGAAACACACTTTCCAAACATGCTCTGGTAAATTTAACTTTTTTTACTTCCGAAAAATCTATGTTGATTGTTGTTCTTGAATCTTGAAACAGGGATTTTAATGATTGTAATACAGTATTTAAACAATCATTAAAATCCAATTCTTCAATATCCGAATTTGAACAATCATCATGCTTTAAAAAATCTACATAATCATTTAAAGTGTTTTTTAAATTTTCGGTAGCTTTTTTTAACAAACCAATAAATTCAAGTGTTTCCGTATCCTGAATTTTGGTAATATCCAAAAGGCTGAAAATAGAAAGTAAGTTATTTACAGGTGCCCTTAAATTGTGCGAGGTTGTATAATTTAAACGTTTTAAATCGCTGTTAACTTTTGTAGAATTTGCAAGCATCGAATTGCGGTCATCTTCAACTTTTCTTTTATGTGTTATGTTTTTTGCAATGGCAAAAACCACGCTTTCGCTGGCTACGGGTATTGAAGTCCATGATAACCAAACAATTTCCCCAGTTTTGGTGATATACCTGTTTTCGAAATTTAAAAGCGGAATGTTGTTTTTTAAATCGCCCCTTTTTCGTGTTGTTTTAATTTGATCGTCAGTATGGATGAATTCGTTAATTGGCTTTGCAAATAACTCCTCGTCGGTATAACCCAATACTTTGGAAACTGTTGGGTTGATTCTTTTAAAATAGCCATCGTAACCGGCTATGCACAAAAGGTCTGCAGATAATTTAAAAAAGAGGTCTAAATTGTGGACATTGCTTAGCGATGTAACGGGGCTGATTAACGATTTCATCGTGCCATTTTAAAGAAGTGTAATTAATACATAAGTTCATTTTTGCTTATCTAAAAATTACAAGCACGGTTATCATTCTGCACGGCCAGTTTGCGGATCATTTCTTTAATTTCCCAGCGCTGTTTTTCTTGTTTAATTTTATTGAGGTTGATGCAATGTGTGCGGTTACTGGTGTGGACTTGTAACTCGCAGAACTGTGTAGAAACTTTTGTAATTTCATCTATTGGTATTACAACCAATTCTCTTTTTACGGGGCATAAATATTGTAATTGGTTATTTTCAATTTTAACAAAAGGGGCGTGCTTTTTTTTGAAATTGACAATTAATATCGCCATAATAAACAACAGGCAAAGTGCCATGTTAAAAGCATAAATGGTGGAAGGTATTTCTGCAAAGGAAGCTACGAAAGTAATTGCAACTAAAAAAGCTAAAAATAAGATGCTGTAAAACCAGAGCCTGTTTAAGTTTGCATTGGCATTTCGGTAGTTTAGGTTGAGTTGATTGGTCATACAACTTAAATTTTTTTCTCTTTTACGGAAACCTGCGGCACAAGGTTGCAAAATTTTTAGCTTAAATCTTCATAATCAGGAAGTTTATCCACGAAAAAATATTTCTCCTTCTCAAAATCGATCTTGCAGTAAAAATGCTCTAAACCATTGGTTACAGCAAGCAGGGGAACGCGGTGGACAATATTATATCTTGCAATTTGATCGAAAACTGTTTGCGTTATTTTTACCGACGGCGCTTTGCATTCTACCAGTAAAATTTTTTCTGCGGAGGGATTAAAAACTAAAATATCCGAGCGTTTGGATTGGCCATGTAGCTTCAATCCGCCTTCCAATTGGATCAAACTTTTTGGATACTTCTTTTGCACCACTAAAAATTGTACAAAATGTTGACGCACCCATTCTTCGGGCGTGATCAATAACGTTTTCTTGCGGATCTCATCAAACACAAAAAACTGCCCATTGCGCTCGGTAATGCGGAAAGGATAGGGCGGCAGGTTGAGCGGACAAAGGAGTTCCATCGGAGGCGAAAATCAGCAATATCCTGCATCAAACCTAAACTGTTTTTGTAATTTGGCGGCTGAAATGACTGCGAACGAGTTACTGAAAGACCTGAAAAACCGGAAACTGAAACCGCTGTACCTGCTGCATGGCGAGGAGCCGTATTACATCGACGAAGTTGGTAATTACATAGAACGGGAACTTTTGACCGAAGCAGAACGAGGTTTTAACCAAACGGTTTTTTACGGAAAAGATACCGACCCGATGGCCGTAATCAACGCTGCAAAACGCTACCCGATGATGGCGGATTACCAAATTGTACTGGTAAAAGAAGCACAGGATATGCGCTGGGGAAGCGAAGATGAAAGTAAAAAACACATCAACCCGTTTTTGGCTTACTTGGAAAACCCGTTAAAAAGCACCGTTTTGGTTTTCTGTTATAAGTACGGGAAGTTTGATAAGCGTAAAAAAGCGTATAAAGCCATAGAAAAAAATGGGTTGATATTTGAATCGGCACCAGTTTACGATAATAAAATCCCGGCTTTTATAGAGCAATTGGTGGCAGCAAAAAACTACAAAATACAGCCGCAAGCTTCGGCGTTGTTGTCGGAATATTTAGGGAACGATCTTTCCAAAATTGCAAATGAACTGGAAAAACTGATGTTGAATGTTGCCGCCGGACAAGAAATTACCACGCAGCATATTCAGGATAACATCGGCATCAGCAAAGAATATAATGTTTTTGAATTGCAAACTGCGTTGAGCAGGAGAGATGTTTTGAGAGCAAACCGGATCATTAATTATTTTGAAGCAAACCAAAAAGCAAACCCCTTTGTGTTGATTTTAGGCAACCTCAACAACTACTTTACCAAAGTTTTGCGTTACCAATATGTGGCAGACAAATCGCCGCAAAACGTGGCGAAAGAACTGGGTATCAGTCCGTACCGTGTAACAGATTTTGAGTTTGCCAGCCGCACTTTTAACTTTGGCAAAACCATGCAAGTAATTAGTTTGCTGCGCGAATACGATTTAAAAAGCAAAGGCGTAGATTCTGTAACCGATAACGGCGGCTTAATGAAAGAACTGATTTTTAAAATTTTGCATTGATATGTTAACAAAACTTAGAAGCATAGTTTACCACGTAAATGATTTGCAATCCGCAAAAAATTGGTACTCCGAAACCTTTAACATCGAACCTTATTTTGATCAACCTTTTTAC
>CAZZVO010000129.1:0-11264 GCA_964657505.1 uncultured Mucilaginibacter sp. | reverse complement strand
TACAAATCTTCATCTTGTAATTGTGGCTCTTTTTCTTTCGAACACTCGTAATTTGCAATCCCGACCTTCGAGCTATGGATTTTTAATCCAATATTTATAAATCAATAATTCAACAGAAGATCGAATATCTTCACCACAAAAGATTTAGCCCGATAAAAGAAGCATCCCGCTAACAAGCAAGATGCTTCTTTTACCGATACTTTTTTAGCAAATCCTCCTGCTTCAACATCAAAACAAATCCTTTGGCTAAGTAAACAAAACAGTATTTTTGCCAGCCTGCGTTATTTCAGGGATTTGATTTTATGCTCACTACCGATATTTTATTTCAGCAGTCCGTACAATTATTGCAGCAACTAATTGCCACGCCTTCTTTCAGCAAAGAAGAAACTCATACTGCGGAAATTATCAACAGTTTTTTGGTAGGCCACGGCATTAAAACGCATCGAAAGTTAAACAATATTTGGGCTTGGAACCAGCATTTTGATCCGGCAAAACCAACTATCCTGCTTAATTCTCATCATGATACCGTTAAACCAAATTCGGGTTATTTGCGAGATCCTTTTGATGCTTTGATTGAAGAAGGAAAATTATTTGGCCTGGGCAGCAACGATGCTGGCGGATGTTTGGTTTCGTTGATTGCCACATTTCTTTACTATTATGATCAGCCAAATTTGAAGTATAATTTCTGTTTGGCAACTACTGCGGAAGAAGAAATTTCGGGCAATAATGGCCTGGAATTAATTGTGCCCGAATTGGGAAACTTAGATTTCGGGATTGTAGGCGAACCAACACAAATGCAATTGGCCATTGCCGAGCGTGGTTTAATGGTTTTAGATTGTACCGCTTTTGGCCGCGCCGGGCACGCCGCGCGGGAAGAAGGCGATAATGCCATTTACAAAGCTTTAAAAGATATAGAATGGTTCCGCAGCTACCGTTTTCCAAAAGAATCGGAGCTTTTTGGGCCGGTAAAAATGTCGGTTACTATTATTAATGCAGGTTCTCAGCATAATGTTGTTCCGGCAACTTGTACGTTTACGGTTGATGTCCGCGTTACCGATGCTTACCGCAACGAAGAAGTTTTAGAACTCATCCGAGCGCAAGTTGACTGTGAAGTCAAACCGCGTTCTATCCGCTTAAAACCTTCTTCCATTTCAAAAGATCATCCAATTGTACAAGCCGGAATTAAAATGGGGCGAACAACTTACGGCTCTCCTACCACATCCGATCAATCTTTACTGGATATTCCTTCGGTTAAATTAGGCCCGGGAGATTCTGGCCGTTCGCACATGGCCGATGAATTTGTTTATATTGACGAAATTAAGGAAGGGATTGAATTGTATGTGCAATTGTTAGATCAGTTGGTAGATGAGAGGTTCTTGGCGGATGGTTTATAGTTCATAGTTCAGTGTCTTAAAAAACAACCGATAAAAACAGTATCAACACTATCTTTATCAAAACACAAATTCCTATGAAAATCTGGCAAAAAAATATTTCTGTTAACCAACTGGTAGAAAACTTCACCGTTGGCCGCGACCGGGAATTCGATTTGCAACTCGCCGCTTTTGATGTTTTAGGATCATTGGCACACACGCAAATGCTGGAAAGTATTGGTTTGATGAGTTCGGAAGAATTGGAACTGGTTCAGCAGGAATTAAAAAGCATTTACCGCGAAATTGAAGCCGGAAACTTCAGCATACAACCGGAAGTGGAAGATGTGCATTCGCAAATTGAATGGCTTTTAACGCAACGCATTGGCGAAGCTGGCAAAAAAATCCATAGCGGGCGTTCGCGCAACGACCAGGTTTTGGTGGATTTGAAGCTGTTTTTCCGGCACGAATTGCAGGAAATCGTAACCCAAATTCAAACACTTTTTAATTTGCTTATCAAACTAAGCAATCAACATAAAAATGTTTTGCTGCCCGGTTACACGCACTTGCAAATTGCTATGCCTTCATCTTTCGGTTTGTGGTTTGGTGCTTATGCTGAAAGTTTGGTAGACGATTTGGAGATGATTTTGGCTGCGTATAAAATCACCAATAAAAATCCACTTGGTGCTGCTGCCGGCTACGGTTCTTCTTTTCCGCTAAACCGTTCTTTAACCACAAAGTTATTAGGTTTTGAAAGCCTGAATTATAATGTGGTTTATGCTTTGATGGGAAGAGGAAAAACGGAACGGACTATTGCGCAAGCTTTATCTTCCGTTGCGGCAACTTTAGCCAAAATGGCGATGGACCAATGTTTGTATCTGAGTCAGAATTTTGCTTTTGTGAGTTATCCTGATCAACTGACAACTGGTTCCAGCATCATGCCGCATAAAAAAAACCCGGATGTTTGGGAAATTATGCGTGGAAAATGTAACCGCATCCAGGCTTTGCCCAATGATTTGGCTTTGATGACGACCAACTTGCCGTCTGGTTATCACCGCGATCTGCAATTGCTCAAAGAAACCTTATTCCCGGCTTTTACCGATTTAAAAGATTGCCTCCACATGGCAACTTTTATGCTCGAAAACATCACCGTAAAAGAAAATATTCTGGAAGATGAACGCTACAAATACCTATTCAGCGTAGAAGAAACTAACCGCTTGGTTTTAAGCGGAATACCTTTCCGCGAAGCATATAAACAAATTGGTGCCGAAATAGAAAATGCTTCTTTTAACCCGGTAAAAACAGTAAACCATACGCACGAAGGCAGCATTGGAAATTTATGCAACGAAGAAATAACTGAGTGTTTGCAGGATGTATTGAAGGGTTTCCATTTTGAAAAAGTTGAGGAAGCAATTCAAAAATTATTAAACTAAATGAACGGACAAAACCGAAGCGATATTTATCCGGGATTGGAAGTGGATATCATCCTGAAAAAAGACCAGCGCAGCGGAAAACGCACAAGAGGAATTGTGAAAGATTTATTGACGAGTTCTTCTTTTCATTCAAGAGGAATTAAAGTGAGATTGGACGACGGGCAGGTTGGAAGGGTAATTGAGATTGTGGAAGATTGAATAGTTAATAGTTGATGGTTAATAGTTAATTTCCAAGTGCTAAAAGCTGATTGTTAAAGGCTGAAAGCAAATATTAACCCACAAAAAAAAGCCGCTTCCTTATCAGAAGCAGCTTTTTTGGTAACGATTAATGAATTTTATATCTTGGATTAGATAACTTGTACATTTACCGCGTTCATGCCTTTTTTGCCACGCTCAACATCGTATTTCACTTTGTCGTTTTCACGGATTTGGTCAATTAACCCGGAAGAGTGAACGAATACATCTTCTTCACCTGTGTTTTCCGGAATAATAAATCCGAAGCCTTTTGTTTCGTTAAAAAATTTAACTGTACCTTCTTTTTGCATTGTAATTGTTATTTATAATTCTGCTAAGGTACACATTAAAATTAGAATTCACTATTTTATTTAACAGTGAAGTTCACTAAATAATCTCCCCAAGTAAGCGCAACTTTCCCATCTTTAGCAATAGTATAAGTAACTTTTTCTGTAAAAGACGGTGCTTTGCTCCCTTTTACTTTTACCTGTAAAACATCTTTGCTTTTAATGTCTTCATATTTAGTACCCCAAATTTTCCAGGTTGAATTAAAAATTAAAGTCCATTCATTGCCTTTTTTAAGCGTAAAAAAAGAGTATTTTCCTGCTGGCAGGCTTTTTCCTTCTATTTTAACATCTTTATCAAATACAAAAGTAGTGGCTTCGTTAGCACCGGCGCGCCAAACTTTGCCATCCATCGGCTCCAGGTCTTTGCCTATCGTGCGGCCTTTTACTAACGGACGGCTGTAATCAATTTCAATGTTCAAACCTGTGCTGGTGGTAGTTTTAACAGTATCTGGCAAACTTGGCCGCGGGCCTTGGTTCATTTGGGCCGAAGCCGAAAAAGTGGTAAATAAAGCACCTGTTAACAGGCTCAGCAATAATTTTTTCATAATTAGTTTATTTGTTGAACGAAGATGCAGAAAATATGTGGAAGCATAAATTAAGTTTCTATCAAATTTGGGTTGATAAAAGAAGCATCGGAGGTGTATTTTTCTACATAAATATTTTACTGTTTTTTAGATGTAAAACAAGTAAAAATATGTTTACTTTTCAATCTACTAAACCAGACTTTATCCAATGGATTTAAAACCTATTATTTCTGTTAAAAACTTAGTAAAAAAGTACGGCAACTTTACCGCTGTTGACCAAATTAGCTTTGAAGTTTTTGAAGGGGAAATATTTGGTTTGCTTGGCCCCAACGGTGCAGGCAAAACCACTACTTTGGAAATTTTGGAAACTTTACGTGATAAAACCTCGGGGGAAGTGTTTGTAGATGGTTTTGATGTAGATAAAGATCCTGGAAGCATCAAAAAACGGATTGGCGTGCAATTGCAGGCGGCCGGTTATTATCCAAACTTAAACTTAACAGAACTGATCGAACTTTTTTCTGGTCTATACGGCGTAAAAGTTAGTCCGCTCGAAATGCTTGGCAAAGTCTCTTTGGTAGATAAAGCAAAAGCCAAATACAAAGAACTTTCCGGCGGACAAAAACAGCGTTTTTCCATAGCCACAACCCTCATCAATAATCCGCGGATTGTTTTTTTAGATGAACCGACCACAGGTTTAGACCCACAAGCACGCCGTAATTTATGGGATTTGATCCGTAACATTCGCAATGCCGGAACTACAGTCGTGATCACCACACACTATATGGATGAAGCTGAAGTTTTGTGTGACCGTGTAGCTTTTGTAGATGCAGGAAAAGTGATTGGTATTGATACGCCAGACCATTTTATAGACCAGTTGGTTGCTTCTGGTTTCGAACGTGAAAAGCAGGTAAAAAGCGCAAACCTGGAAGATGTGTTTATACAACTAACGGGGAAAGACTTGCGGGAGATGTGAAATACAGGTAACAGCTATCAGGTATGAGTTATCTGCCTCAACATAAATAGCTTTATCAAATTATAATATTCATCATAAAGAAAAGCCTCAAACCTAATACCTCAAACCTATTTTAATGAACCCACCCTTACCTTACAGTAATTTTAAAGCAACGCTGGCGATAGCGAAAGGCAGTTTTCGTTCTATATTGCGTAGTCCGTCTTCCGTAGTTTTTACGTTAGCTTTTCCGTTGATATTTATTTTAGTTTTTGGTTTTATTGGTGGAGGCGGAATTACGGTTGATGTTGGTGTTGCAAAAGACAACAATCAGCAGAACCCAATTTATCAGGCTTTAAAAAAAATCAAGGCTTTAAATTTGGTGGAAACAGAAACAACTGCCGAAATGAAATCTGAACTGGAAAAAGGCCGTTTGGATGGAATTATAGACGTGCACAACAATCCCGGCAAGCTTCCTGCTTACACCGTTAATGTTGAATATACTAAAGCTTCACTCGAAAAAGGGAACATTTTGAAATCGCTTCTCAATAATGTTTTTTACCAGATTAATATGCACGCTCCTAATGCGCCGCCACCTGTTGCCGAACTAAAAGAAGTAACAGTTGAAGGCCGTGAATACAAAACCATAGATTTTATTTTACCCGGACAATTAGGCTTTTCATTGTTAAGTTCGGGTGTTTTTGGTACAGCATTCGTGTTTTTAAGTTTGCGGATCACTTTGGTTATCAAACGTTTTTTTGCCACACCCGTCCAGCGTTTTAGTATTGTATTAGGTGAAGCTTTGGCGAGGATAACTTTTGCGTTGCTTGGCGCATTGATCATCATTCTGATCGGCCATTTTGCTTTTGGTTTTACTTTGATCCACGGTTTTGTTACGGTACTCAACATGCTGGTTATGGCGGCTATCGGTGTAATTGTGTTTATGGGTTTTGGATTTATCATCTCTGGTGTCGCCAAAAACGAAAGTTCAGTGCCGCCCATTGCCAATATTGTAACGTTACCGCAATTCCTGCTTTCGGGTACTTTTTTCTCGATTAGTGCTTTTCCAAGTTGGCTGCAACCCATCAGCAAAGCTTTGCCCTTAACGTATTTAAACGATGCCATGCGCAAAATCGCTTTCGAAGGTGCAGGGTTAACAGATGTTGGCCACCAACTTTTAATTCTGGCCATTTGGGGAATCATAGTTTATGCCGTCGCTGTAAAAACTTTTAAGTGGGAATGAGAGGAAAGGTTTGAGGTGAGAGCGGAGATGGAAGCGCGATGAGCGGAGATGATGGCTACGAATAACGAACTATCAACCATGAACTATTATCTCCATGAACTATCAACCATAAACCATTTCCCATTAACTTACTGTTAAACATGCTTCTTTTACCATATAAATCTTTGCAAGTTGTATATTTGGCTCCATAAATTACTGGTGTAAAACTTACACTTAGCTTTAATTTTTCAAATGAAATTTTTTGAATATGAGTTTAATTATTGATGTACACGCCCGCCAGATCCTGGATTCACGGGGAAATCCTACTATCGAAGTAGATGTTTTAACCGAAAATGGTGCAATGGGCCGGGCTGCCGTGCCTTCCGGCGCTTCCACAGGTGCCCACGAAGCAGTTGAATTGCGTGATAACGACAAATCCAAATACATGGGCAAAGGCGTTTTACAAGCTGTTGCCAATGTAAATGATAAACTGGCGAAAGAATTAAACGGCATGGATGTTTTCGAGCAAAATGCAATTGATCAACTCATGATCGATTTGGATGGTACGGAAAACAAAGGTAATTTAGGTGCTAATGCTATTCTGGGTGTTTCTTTAGCTGTGGCAAAAGCTGCAGCGCAGGAAAGTCGTCAGCCTTTATACCGTTACATCGGTGGTGTAAATGCTAATATTTTGCCAATCCCGATGATGAACATTGTGAACGGCGGTTCTCATTCAGATGCACCAATTGCATTCCAAGAATTTATGATTATGCCGGTTGGTGCGCCTTCTTTTTCTGAAGCTTTGAGATGGGGAAGTGAAGTATTTCATAACCTGAAAAAAATATTGCACGATCGCGGACTTTCTACCGCAGTTGGCGACGAAGGTGGTTTTGCACCAACATTTGATAGCACAGAAGATGGTGTAGAAACCATTTTAAAGGCGATAGAAAAAGCAGGTTACAAACCCGGAGAAGAAATTTATTTGGCGTTTGACTGTGCCGCTTCTGAGTTTTATGTTGACGGAAAATACGATTATACTAAATTTGAAGGCGAAAAAGGAGCAATACGCACCAGTGCCGAGCAAGTAGAATATTTAGCGCAACTAGCCGAAAAATATCCGGTTATATCTATCGAAGATGGAATGCACGAGGATGATTGGGACGGCTGGAAAATGTTGACTGAAAGATTAGGTGATAAAATACAGTTGGTTGGAGATGATTTATTTGTAACCAACGTAACCCGTTTGCAACGAGGAATTGATATGCACGTAGGTAATTCTATCCTGGTTAAAGTTAACCAAATCGGTTCTTTAACAGAAACGATCAACGCCGTTTCTTTAGCTCAAACCAATGGTTATACTTCTGTAATGAGTCACCGTTCCGGCGAAACCGAAGATTCTACTATTGCAGATTTGGCCGTTGCTTTAAACTGCGGTCAGATTAAAACCGGTTCTGCTTCCCGTTCTGATCGGATTGCAAAATACAACCAACTGCTACGCATCGAAGAGGAATTAGGTGCAAGCGCAAAATTTATTGGTAAAGATTTTAAGTTTTTGAAGAAGTAAGATTTTAGTCGATAAAAGAAGTATCTCAAAAGCCAGCCGAAAAAGCTGGCTTTTTTGTGAAATTTCTTCAACATATAACATCCGAGAATTAACCGTATCTTCGCACCAATAGTACCCGCTCTCTATTACCGGCTTTGATCTTAAGCACATCACCTGACCGCTAATACAGTCGTGTTAGCACATTTTATCCGTTATCAATGTTATTCGAAGATTTAAAATTAATTGAGCCTATCCTCAAGGCTTTAAAACAAGAGGGTTATACCCAGCCCACTCCTATCCAGGAACAATCAATCCCACTTATTTTACAAGGAAAAGATTTATTAGGTTGCGCACAAACCGGAACTGGCAAAACTGCGGCTTTCGCTATTCCGATCTTACAACTTTTGTATCAGCAAAAACAGCAGCACAAAGAGCAAAAAACCATCAAGTCGTTAATTTTAACGCCAACTCGCGAATTGGCTATCCAAATTGAAGAAAGTTTTAATGCTTACGGCAGAAATACCGGTTTAAAACATTTAGTGATTTTTGGCGGCGTTTCTCAAAACCCACAAACCGAAGCTTTAAGAAGAGGTGTTGATATTCTGGTTGCAACGCCAGGCCGTTTATTGGACTTGATGAATCAGCGTTTCGTTAACTTACAACATGTCCAGATTTTGGTTTTAGATGAAGCCGACCGCATGCTCGACATGGGTTTTGTAAACGATGTAAAAAAAGTAATTGCCAAATTACCTCAAAACCGGCAAACGCTGTTTTTCTCGGCAACCATGCCTACCGAAATCAAAAGTTTGGCTGATACCATTTTGCATCATCCGGAAAGAGTTGAAGTTACACCCGTTTCGTCCACAGCAGAAACCATTGAACAAGCTGTTTTTATGGTAGAAAAAAGTGATAAAAGGAACTTACTGCTGCATGTATTAAAAGATAAATCGATTGAAACTGCGTTGGTTTTTACCCGTACCAAACACGGTGCCGATAAAGTTGTAAAAGATTTGCAAAGGGCAAACATTACAGCCGAAGCGATCCATGGAAATAAATCACAAAATGCAAGGCAACGGGCGTTGAGCAATTTTAAAGCAAGAACAACAAGGATTTTGGTTGCAACAGATATTGCTGCACGAGGAATTGACGTAGATGAATTAACGCACGTAATCAATTACGAGCTACCAAATATTCCCGAAACTTACGTCCACCGGATTGGCCGCACCGGCCGCGCAGGTTTAAACGGAACTGCACTTTCATTTTGCGACGAAGAAGAACAGGATTTTTTGAAAGATATCCACAAGCTGATTAACAGGATTATTCCGGTTTCTGATCATCCTTATCCACCTAAACAAGCTTTCATGCCGCAAAAAAACCAACCTAAAGGTAACAGTAGCAACGGTAACCGCGGAAAAAGAAACGGTTCCGGAGAAAATTTGAGGGGAAGAAACCACAACAGTTCAAGTCGGCAGCGCACTTCGAACTAATGCTTCTTTTGGCAGTCTATTTTTAGTGACTTTATAATTAATCCGGTTTTTGTTGTCTGAAAGAATTCAAACAACAAAAACCGGATTTTTTCGTAATGCAAAGTTTGCAAATAATCAAACTACATACTTATCTTTAAATGAAATTTAAACCGTTTGTTTACATGCAACGTTTGCTCAATCTTTTCAGGAACAAGTATTTTCTAATCAGCGTTATTTTTTTGGTTTGGTTGATATTTTTTGACCGGAACGATCTGCTTTCTCAATACGAATACCGCCAGCAATTAAATAAGTTGAAAGAAGAACACGCTTTTTATACCAAAGAAACCGCCGAAGTTCAAAAAGAACTGAACGAGCTGACCACAAACAAAGAAAAATTAGAAAAATTCGCCCGCGAAAAATATTTGATGAAAAAATCTAATGAAGATATTTTTGTAATTGTGCAGGAAAAAAAGGAAGAAAAAAAGTCGATTTTTAGCCGGTAAAAGAAGCATTTGTCAAACTTCACCATTCCTCCTTCTAAAAAACCACTCAGCACTTAACAGCAAAAGGATCAGCGCAAAAACCCATTTCACATCAATCAAATCCCGGTAATTGTTATCCTGATAAACAATCGTTTTAATGTTTTCGTTTTTTCTGATCAATCCAGGCAATTGGTTTAATTGTTCCGGGAAAATCATTTCGCCTCCGTTTTGCTTCGCTAATTGATACAAAAGCTGGTGGTTTGCCGCACTTTGGGCAGCTTCTGCAACTAAAGCTTTAACGCTGAAGTTACCGTTCGCCTTAAAATTTTCATTTCCTAAAACCGTTTTTGCTTCGTAAGCATATTCTCCAGAAGGTAAACTACCAGCATCTAACTGATATGAAGGATTTTTTCTTGAAAACTGGTAACTGTAAGTTTTTCCCTGTTTACTTTTGATGGTTATTGCAACATCGGGCTGGTTGACCAATTCGTATGCTTTATTGTAAAGTTCGGCTTCGATTGTGATATTTTCATCTTCATCAAAAACAGGTTTTGCGGCAGTAACGTTAAAACGCTTGTTATTATTTTTGATAGATAAATACTGAACTGCTTGCGACAACAATTCATCAACTGCATGATGGTTTCCAAACTGCTGATACTCGTTTAAGCGCCATTTCCACAAACCTTCGCCTGTTAAAACGGCTGTCCGCTGGCCATTATCTTCCGCAAAAGCAAGCAACGGATAAGAAGTAGAAACGGTGCCGATCTTCTGCTTTAGCAAAATTGATGTTGATGATCCAAAGCTGTAATTGCCAAAGGCTGCCAGCAAAGGCGGAAAATTACCGATTTTTGTTTTGGCCGAATCCGACAAAATAAAGGTGGTAAAAGAAGCATTTGGCGCAGCAAAAACTTCCTGCATGGTTTGGTTGCTGCTACTGATACTAACGGTTTTTTGCAAAAAGTTAAACTGAGAAATATTAGTTTCAGCACCTAACAAATACCAAACTGGCATTTTTAAACGCTGCGTTTGCGCCAATAAAGCTAATGGGTTTATTCTACTATTTGGAAGTTGTTCTAAAATCAGCAAACTATAATCATTTAGTTTACTCGGCACAAAATCAGTCCATAAACTTGCTTTTACCTCGTAATTTTGATTGCTTTCTAATGATTGCCTGATCGCTGCAACATCCGGATGTGGCGCATCGTAAAGGATCAATATCTTTTTCCGGTTATCAACCACTTCAACATAAATAGTTTCATTGTTATTTACGGTCGAAATTTCATCAGCAACCGGAACTAAACTGATTTGATATTTACGGATACCTTTTTTATCAGCATTTAATTTTACCGGAATCGTCTTCTTAAAATCATTGTTCGAAATATCGATCTGCTGGTTAAAAATCTGTTTTCCTTCTTCAATCACCTTTAATTGCAGATTTTTTCCTTTTACCTGCCTTGCTTCAACGTAAACTTCGGCAATAAAATCGTTGCCCAAAAAAGCAGTTTTATTGTAATCAACATGGTCAATCAAAACGTCACGTTTCGGAATAGTATCACCCAAAGCAACCGTGTAAATATTGGTTTTTAAGGAAGAAGCAATGTTAAGCGGAGAACTGCCGCGGTTGTACAAACCATCGGAAGCTAAAATTACAGCACCAATATTTTGGTTGCCAAAACGATTGTTCAAAGCTTCGAATG
>CAZZVO010000128.1:0-11279 GCA_964657505.1 uncultured Mucilaginibacter sp. | reverse complement strand
TTCATTTACTAACACTATTGCTGAATCACCTTTAATACTTATAGTATAATTTTTACCAATTTCAATTTCTTTTTGCTGCTATAGCTGTTGATAAACTCAAGAATATCTACTTCTCTTAAGTCGGCGGAAGATAATTTAAAATTCATTACTTTATCAACATTACTTAGAATATCACTTAAATGCTTAGAATCATTTGATAATTTTTCTAACAGTTCATGTAAAGAATAATTATCTGGGATTTTCGTGAATTCAGCAATCTCTGGGTCAATTAGTTTTTCTAACTCTACATTATTATATTCCTTTATCTCATTTAAATGTTCTTTGTTGATAATTCTTTCTATCCTATTTGTTAAGTTATTGATGCCTAAAAAGGTAGGCCTTAGTTGATGAGTCAATGTTTTTATTATATCTGATTCAGATTGTTTAACATCTTCTTTGTAACCAAGTGCCCTAATTTTTTCCTCAACTCGATTTCTTTCCTCTGTAATCAGGTTTGCCTTTTGAGATTCAATAAAACTTCTTTGCGAAGGTTTATCCACATAAGGTACGACTATCTGTTTTAAACCGGCAATGCTAATATAGGGCATTACTGCTCCAAGTTTTTTCTTTTGAACTTGTTCTACTACGAATGAAGTATAGAGCTGATAGTACAAGTACTCTACATCAATTTCGGTGTTTACCTGAGATGGTATTAAAGCATAAACTCCCGTATGGATTAGTATCTTTTCAAATCCATCCTTAGGGTTAAATATAGTCGCTTTAAGATTGTCACCAATTCTCGCTATAAGTATACATTTTTCTTGTATTATTGATCTTTGATAACGTTCTATATTATGCACTTTGTTAAAAAAATCTTTCCCCAATTCGGTGTCTAGAATATCTCGGGCTAAATTTTCTATTCTTATAAATGGAATTTCGCCGCCGGAATCTATATCTATCTTTTCTGGTTGTATGCCAGATCTGATTTCCACTAAATCGGATAATATTCTTCCTGATCCTTCTTTAAGCATAAGGTTTGCCAGCATATACTGAGCGTCGTATGCGTCAGCCGATAAATTGCTATCAGGTCGTAAATCAGCTATTTCTATGATTTGAGAGTCTTTCGAAAAAATTGCATCGTTTTTATAGGAACTAAGTATTTCATCGTTATTAAGGTTTAGCGATTTTGCGTCTTGATCAGATGCTTTTGCTGTTATAAATCGAATTCGATTAAATTATATGCTTTCTTCCGATTCAAAACAAGCAAAGATGCTTTTGCATCAGTATAGGGCCTTAAGGTACCGTAGGGAAGACTGATTACGCCTTCGATTATATCTTGCATAATAAGCAATTCTCTAATCTCTTTTTCTTTTCCTTTTCTAACCAGAAATCCATCCAATACGGTAATAACAGCCTTGCCGTCTGGTTTCATTTTGGATAATACTAATAACACAAGAGAACCAAAGCTTCTGCCGGATTTTGGTGGCTCAAGATGATAATGATTATATAGCATAGCATGCTCGACAGAATTAATTATTCCATTTGCCGGTAAATCCGCAATTATAAAATCATACTGTTTGTCGCTGTTTATTTCTTCAAAACAATCTTTTGCATCAATTGTCGCATTTTTCACCCCATGCATGATTAGGTTCATATTCCCTAACTGGGCTATTCGTTTGTTTATTTCGGTACCCTCCGCCTTAGAAACGTCGTCTTGACTGTGATGAATTGCTTCGATAAGTAACCCACCAATTCCCGCCACGGGATCGTAGATTGATTTTCCTGGCAGTGGGTTAAGAATGTTGACCATTAACTCTTGTAAACTGTATGGCGTATGGTTTGCTGAGGATTTGTAACCATCCAACGAATCCAGGGTTAAAAAGTATTCAAATACATTACCAAAGGCTTTATCTTCTAATTCGTCGGTATGAATTTGTTCAATTACTGACTAAATTTCAATTTTTTTATTATTGTCCAACTTTAATAATAGCCGAGAACATTCTTCAAAGACCCCTTGTGGAGCGATATAATAATTCTCTAAAGTTTTCAGCCCTTGCACCCATGTATTCCCACCATCTATAATTTTATCGAATGATGATTTGAGATCTTTGTTAAAATCTAAAGGGTATCGGCGACCTGGCCGATGATTAATGTCAACTATTCTTTTATAAAAAAGAAGAACTGCTACGATGAACTGTACATCCGCGACTATGTAAATTCCTTTTAAAGTATTAACAAGATACCAATAACTAGTTAAGAGATTTTTCCAATTGCTATCTTCAATAAGTATAATTTGACCATTAATATTTTGGAAAATAGAGGGATAATTTTTTACACGACTTAGTATTTGTCTGCCCTCAATCGGTTCTCTGTCTGATCGATAATAATAACCTTGTGAATTAATTATAGAAGTGATAACCTTACCAGTTAGTGGTCGATTATTTTCCTTTAATACTGTTTGTATAGCCTCGTGTAATGTCATAATATTATCAATAAATATACTTATTAGGCTCTCAACATTCTTGACATTCTATTCTGTTCAATACAAGCAATTGCAACGGCTGAGAGTTCTTCATACTTTTCTATCATTCTCCGTATTTCCTCTTTTAGAGACTTTACTCTTGCCTTATCTGAAATACCTATATCTTTCTGGGAATTAATGCTTTCTATTTCATTTATTAATCTTTGGCATCTGTCCCATACTTTTTGCCTTTCTTCTTTTAATGGAGTATGGTCCAAGTGATACAAAGCAATAGATGCATTAACTCGTACTATTTCCTTTGGTTTACTAGTATTTGGAATAGCATCGCCATTTTCATCAAAAGTTAATAGACACGGGTCATCTTCATCAGTTGGTCTAACAGAATGATATCCTCATCCTTAATTCGCGTTTTTGTTGTGGCAATAGGACTGCCATCAAACAAAGGAAAATAAGACCACTTCCCACCTGCATTTCTGCCAGGATCAAATTTATCCTTACGACGCCTATTAGAATATATGGACGAAAATCTGTAGTTTTCCCAGTCATACGCTAACCACCAATATCCATTCCTTAATTCCCCATTTATATGATTCCGCGCTTCATTTTTAGGCCTAAAGTGATCAACATCCTTATCAGACATAATATCTTTTGCCTCAGAGTACCAGCACTTTCCCTTAGTAAGATTACTAAGTGGGACAAAGAGCTCTTGCCAAATTGGATTTTTTTCCAATATTGTGGAGCGCTCTTCATCTGAAGCAGCAATTGCAAGCTGGTTTGAAAGGGCGTTTGCTTTAGTTAACCAGTCTTCAGGTATGACAAGATCATGTAAATTGATATATCTCATCCTTTATCATCTTGTTTTTCTTTTTTAAGAATTTCATCAAAAATATCTACCATTACCTTATCCTGCTTTTCTTTCTCTTCGTCAGTAGATGGTGCCCGTTTAAGTTCAGGAGACTGTAGGGTTGCTTCTATAAACTTTTGATACAAGGGGTCTCTTTGATACTTTGAAAAACCATATTTTTCAAGTTCATTCTCTATTGTGACCAGTCTTTTTTGTGCAATTTTATCTAGTTTGCCTTCCTTGAATAAAATTTGCAACTTCCTCTTTTCTTCTAATTTCTCTTGTGTGTCTTCATCAAGTACCGTTGAAAGTCCAAACAATTCGCTCATTAATATACCTGATACGCCTAATCCTTTGGGGTCAATTTCAGGAACAGTTATATCAATTTTTCCATCCTTATTTATCGAGTTGAAAATTCTGATTTGTTCTTTTGTAAGACCTCCAATAACCAAAGGATCATGCGTAGTCATCAAAACTTGACTAGATTTGGGTCTATTAACAATTTTTTCAAGCAGATTCATGTATTGCCATTTCCAGAGAGGATTTAAATGAGTATCCGGCTCATCTAATAAAATCAATGACTCATCTGCTTTAGTAAATCTTAATAAGCCTAATACAGTTAGTAATTGTTGTTCACCCTCACTTAATTCCTTAAATGTAATTGTTCCGTTTGCGTTCACCTTTTTAACTCTAATTCTTACTTCATGAATCAAGTCATTCATGTAAGTACTTTCGAGCATTTTAAAAAAAGTAACATTATCACTGTATAGAGAAGCTAATTGCTTTAGTTTGTCTTCATTTGATACATATAGATATAATTGTTCCAAAGGAGCATTGTTGTTTATAAAATCCTTACGAACCTTGCCTTCGGCTTTAATGGGGGCAATAGAAACTTTATAAACTTCTCTCAAAAAATCTCTGACTGTACCTCTAGCGTTCCAAAATCTTGGATCACCATCTTTTACCTTTCTGCCTTTAGTATACCAGTGTGGTTCTTTTAAAACAAACAGTACTGACTCCAAACCAATTATGCTGAAATAATCCTTTAGAAATGCTTTTGAATCATCTTCCTCAAAGGAATAGAAAGCCATCAGAACGAAATGGCTATGAATAAGTTGAGCATAAAATAAAGTTCTTAATGGCTCATTAACGCCATTTAATAAATCATAATAAAATTTCCTCTGATGTTGATCAAAGTGTTCAATTAATCGATTGCTCACACCTGAATAATAGGCAAAGACATATTTGGGCAGATACTCTTCCTTATTTTCGTAAAAAGCTTTTTTAGAAATATTTCCCCCATTAACAGTAAATAATAATTTACTTGTCTTTTCAGGAATGCACACGATTTCAACAACATTTTCCTTACATTGATATTTTATAGCAAACTCAACTTGAGGTGGATTATCTAAATCAAGATCGCGGAAAATAATTACGAGCGCTTCTAGAAAATTTGATTTACCTGAACCATTTTTACCTAACAATACGGTCTGCATTTGAGATTGATCTAAGTCAATCTCAAAGTCAATGAGATTTTTAAACTTCTTAATAAAAACTTTGTCAATTCTCATAATTACTTAATTGAAGGATAGATTTGTCAATGTTTTCTTTTATAGATTTTTTCTCCTCCATCTCGACTTTCAGTGCGCTATAGAATTCTTCAATGCTATCTGCGTATCTAGTAGCTTTCCACAAATCAACCGATTTCATAGCGCCCCCATTATTTATTAGTGCTTCAATTATTTCCATAACATTTTCTTTTTTCAATTTTCTCAAACCTTTAGTTTTTAAACTTGACTCTTTGCTTGATGTTAAGACCTCAGCTTTCTCTTTGGCAACTAGTTCTCTAAAATTTGATCCTATTTTCTCTTTTGGCTCAATAAATTGTCCAGAGAAAGCCTTTTGATAAACCGTTTTCTTCGTTCCATTCAGATACTCTGTTGCTCTTTTGTATCTAGACTCGACAGCACCTACAAGTTTAAAAATGGCTTGAATTCTACGCGCAATTTCATTTTGTTCCTCAAATGGAGGAAGCGCTATGGGAACATTTGATAGTGTAGTTAGACTTATAGATGCGAGATTTATGGTTTGATTAGCATTATTATAAAAATAGTCTAAGGCAACTTTTGTTTTAGTAAAATATGAGATGTACGCAGGATTTAACGACTTTACGTCTACTCGGGCTCTTATGATGTGATTTTGATGAATGCAATTCGGAATTTCGTTATTCCATATAGTTCCTCTGCCAAGTTTATCCCTATCACCACCTTCTGTAAATAGAATGTCTCCATCTATCAATTTATATTTATCTAAATCAGAGGGAAGCACTTCAATTGTTTTTATCTCCTTTAAATTTAGATACCCATCTTGCACATTGGCCACCCGTAGGTAAGGTAATTCAATAGTCTGTTTAGCTCCTAGTTTCCTACCTTTAGTTACTCCTGCTCTAATTTCGGCGATGTTGAGTAATCGTGTCCATATCCAAGTTTTAGGAATTTCATGAAATTCGTCAATGTCATCCATAATATCAAAGTTTGATTTCAAAATCCTTGGCTTTGCTATATCATTGTTTTCAGACTGTTTTAAATTTTCATCATATTTTTTACTTCTATTTAAAGTAATTCTACGTAAAAGGCTTGCTGCGTCTTCAGAGTTGCTGTTATCTCTTCGCCAGTCTTCCGTAAGGTCTCCATTTACCGCAGCGGTAAAGATTAATTGAATAATGCTATTCAATACAACAGGAATTCTTTCAAGCCTAATTTCTACGTTTTCAATTTTTTTTAAGGTAGCTTTAATCTTCTCTGCAATTAGGCATTGTTCCTGATAAGGTGGTAATGGAATATTAATTTTCAGAAATTCTGTGACCTTGAGGTTTCTAAGATTTGTTGTATGCGATTGCATATCATTTAACATTCCAAGCAAATAAGCATTGTCTAAAAAATATTGTACGTAAAAAGGATTTATTAATTTTGAAATAGAAAGTTTCCTGAAGAAATTCGAGCAAACAAAAGGTAAGGTTTCCAGGGAAAATGCTTCATCGTCCATTATAACGGTTCTTCCCACGGGTTGGTCGGGGCCACCGCCCGATACTTCTATTACAATATCGCCAATATGCAAATTTCTTTTTTCAAGACTTTGATTTTTAATAAGCCGCATCGCTGCATTTTGTGCCCTTTCTTTCCCCCATTTTTTAAAATCTGTACCTCTAATTACTTTGGCTAATGTTGTATCTTCCATCAAAGAATTTGCAACGAAGCCCCAATCACCGCCAATGATGTTTAAAGAAATATCTTCCAATTTCATTATTATCCAGCCTCGAGGTAAATTATTCATCTTCGTTAGATTGATCTAATAAGTTTATTATTTCTTTTAATTCCTCAATAGCAATCTCTAATTCGGATATTGCTTCTTGGGCTAAGGCACTTGTGTCAACTGACCGCTCACTTAGGTCGTCTATGTCATTGTCCTTGAGCCAGGTAACGTCTAACTTATAATCTCGCTTTTGTATGTCCATTAAGGAGAATTTTTTAAATCTTCCATTTTCTCCTTGATCCTCCCGTTTTGCTTGGCCATTTGGGTCATTACCATAGCATTTTAAAAAATCCTCAAAATATTTTGGCGTTAGAGGACGGCCCCTCTTAGTTATGATCTTAATGTTACTTCTGGCGTCATAAATCCAAACATTAGAGGTCGGCACTCCTTTTTGAAGAAAAACTACATTTGCTTCTACATTTGCATATGGAATAAACGTTCCTTTTGGTAATTTGAGAATTGTGTGAAGGTTACAATGGTCCATTAGGTATTTCCAAAGTTCTGTTGCTTTGTCGTCAAATAAAACATTATCAGGCAATACGATTGCAGCTCGGCCCCCATCAATTAAGCAACTAAAAACATGTTGAACAAAATTCAATTGTTTGTTACTTGTTTTAATTTGGAAATCGTTTCTATCAGGAATTTGGTTAGCTCCTTTGGTTCCAAAGGGCGGATTCGTTAGAATACATGAAAATCGATCTTTACTTAATGGTTCATATATTGTATCTCCTAAAATTATATGCGGCTCGATTCCATGTAAATATAAATTCATTTGAGCCATCCGTCTAGGTCTAATAACTAGTTCTTGGCCGTAATATGTTTTTTGGAAAAGCTTATTCCTTTTTTTTGTAGTTAGGCTTTGAGATGAATTATTGTTTTTCCACCATTCATAGCTTGAAATCAAAAAACCGGCAGTTCCACAAGCCACATCAGAAACTCTAAATACATTGCTTTCAAAAGGATCAGGTTTCATGACTTCAACTATAGCGTCAATTAAGGGCCTAGGAGTAAAATATTGCCCTGCGCCTTTTTTACTTTCAGTTGCGGCCTTTTCGAGTAATCCCTCAAACATTGATCCTAAAACATCCTCGTTATAAGCTGACCAATTTCCAAAAGCAACAGGTAATAGAGGCAATCGGGAAAGCGTTCCGGTTTTTTGTCTTTGAATATTTATCCAGAGGAAATCGTCAATGCCCCTCACGATTTGCGATCTCCGCAAGTTAAAAATATCAACATAAGCAAGCCCAGTGTAACAGCTAAATAAGAAGATATCCTTAACATTATTCAGCCGGTCTGTTATAAAGGTTTTGTTGGTAATTGTGGTTAGTTCGTCTTTTGTCAGTGCAACTCTTATTACATCATCTTTAATAAATCTCAACTCAATAAATGGATCATTTTTTAACCAGCCCTTTCTTACACACTCCATTACTATTTTCTTCAGGTTGCTAACATACTTGATCACTGAATTATTAGCACAGTTTTTAAAGGCTTTTAACCAGAACACGTATTCAGCTCCAAACTCATAATTTAGTTCGTTAATGCTAAAATCATTTACACCATACTTCCACATGATGAAATTTTTGGTATGCTGATGAATAGTCTGGTATCGTTTTAGAGTAGCCAGGGAATAGCCATTACCTATTAACGCCTCCATTTTTTTATTATGTTTTACTATAAGTTGAAGCAGCATTTTTGTTTCATCTCCCCGGCCAGTAATCTTATTCTTTAAGGAATCTGCAGTAATGATTTTATCATTTTCTATTAATGATAGCTTTGCTTGATAAACCTTAGCAGAGAGGGTTTCTATGTAGGTATTGATACTTTTAGCATCCAACTTTGTACCGGTGGCGCGCCCTGTGGACTGATCCCACCTACTGGTTGACCACTGTCTTTTTATAGAGATATCACGACAAACGCCATCCACAGTGATTCGTAAATATACATAGTGATTGGGTCTTTTTGTGGTTTTTGGTTGTTTCAAGAAGTAAAACAATCCGAAGCTTTTTTCCAGCATTTTTTTAATGAATTAAGGGTTAATTAATGCTGAAAGATGTGATTTATAATTAAGCTCTTTCAAGGCGTCTTTCCAAATTAAAAACGCGTGTAAAAAGACGCAAGTAGATTATTGGCGTTTTTGAACGAATTGATTAACGATGTCGAAAAACAGCAGATTTTTACTTTAAAGACTGTGTTATAGCTAAAAGTCATAACCGGTGGAAAGAATAGGATAGTAATTCTTCCATGGTTTGATCAGACGTTTGTTGTCTATTTCAATTATTAGTGACCAATTCCAAAAATCTTTGCCCGTCAGCCGGATCCAGACCTAATTTTCTAACTTTAATTTGAATGAGTTGAGCAAGTTCGTCCCCGGTTAACATTTGCTCTTCGCTGATATAACCCTCATCCAACAGGTAAGTTTCCAGCTTTTCCCTGTTACCCGATCTGAAGCCAGAGACGGCGTTTTGACCAAGTTTACGGATAAGTTCTTCGGGGTTATAAACAGCCGCTTTTAACACCTCATAAACTTCCGGGAGATAGCGTTCCGTCACCGCATTTGAACCTTTCAATACATTCAAATCAATGGCTTTTGGTCTTCCCTTTTGATAAAGTTCTTGGAATGCCTCAAGCAGCCCGATTTTCTTTTCCAACTGTTGAAGTCGGCCCTGCTCAAAACCAGCTACAACTCCGCCGTTTTTAATGTAGCTAGTCAATTGCCCATAAGTAGTTATCCGGTTTTCCAGGCAGGTCGCCAGATCCGACAGATCATCCAGCAAATACCACATGTGAAGCTGAACCGGGTTCTGGGCCATCAATTGAAATCCGGGGACAGCAATCAATTTTCGATAGCTGTCATGAGTCTGCCCGGCAACGCCGGGAATCTTTTCAAACAGGTTCAGTGAAAAAGGCTCTTCGTCGGCTCCCAGGTAATCACTTTTTTCGCTTGCATTACTTTCCAGGACATATATCCTAATTTCAAACCCGGCATGTTCATCAGCGTATGATTTCCATTTGGCAATTTCTTCCTTTTGCGCTGTAAAATAAAAGACCTGCCGACCTTCCTGGGCTATCTCCGCCAGCACTTCAATGATCTGACTGGCTCGCTGGTCATCACTGTTCGCTAATAGCTCATCGGCAAAGATGGGGATTTGAAATTCTTTCTCCTGGCTTTCGATATAGGCCAAACGGATACATAGTAATAATTGGATACGTGTCCCGGTGGATAACTGGTCTAGGGTTTGCCCCTCATGAAGCGTATGATCATAAGCCAAAAAATCCAGCTGCGCTATATCGTTGATCCTAAGTTCATACCGCCCGTTCGTGATCTTGTTAAACAACTGGTTCCCGCGTTTTAACACATTTGATGAATTACCCTCCCCGCCTTCCTTCTCCAAATGGCTGATCAACAGGCTGCCTGTTAAAGCGGATAAATTATCATCGTAGACTTGCTGCAGGTTATCAAGCGCGGTTTCTTTTTTAGCCAATGCGTCTTCCAGGTCATGCCCGCTTTTTTCGCGTTGTATCAACGCATTCGTACTGATAATTTTATCGTTAAAACTATCGAATTCTGCGGCCGTAACAGCAAAATCGCTAACGAAGCGCTGCGCTGTCGCCAAGTCCATGTCCAGCAACTTGTCCTTGTTGGACGCATAGGCCTCATGATTTTGCTGCAAGCGCTCGGTCTCGGCAAACAAAATATTTTTTTCCTTGCAACTGGCTTCTGTTTTTTTGTAATCGTCAAGTTGATCTACCAGTTGGTAGACATGGTGCTTATCTGGTGTTTTTAGGTCCAGTCGTTTATAGATCCCGTCCAGTTTCAGACCAGCTTCTTTTAGGTGTTTTTCCTTTTCATCACCTAATTCAACAAGGCCATCTACGGCCGTTACCTTATTTTTGCGGACGTTTTCTTTTTCTGATAAATATTTAACAGCTGCCTTTGCCGCCATACCGTCTTCTACGGCAGGGCTGAGGTCATGAAGCAAGCCGTTAATCTTTTCCAGTTCAGCGTCCCGCTGTTTCGTCATAGCTTCTTTCTTGCCGCGTTTACCTTGCAGTTCTGCAGCAAATCCAGCATACTTACTCAACTGGCTGATATACCAAAAAAAAGCGCTATAATTTTTAAGGTCACCTGATGGCAACACAGGCGCATGCCCCAATAAGCCGATCCATTGGTCGCGCTGATCTTCGGATTCCTGCAACTTAGGCTGCAGGGATTCTAATTCTGCTGCCAGTCGGTTCACCTCTTGTTTTTCCAGCGCATAAAGTTCTGCCGCCTGTAATTGAAGGGATAATTCTTCAAATACGGTCTGGACATTCTCTGGTTGCCAGGTAGCCGGCTCCTTTAGCCCCGTTTTCCTGAAATCTTCGCGACGAATATTCGTTTTCCCGGTCGCCTTTTTACCTTGCCCCAGTAGTGCTAGGACGATCAGGATAATAATCGCTGTCATCCCCCACCAACCGAATACGGCAACAGCCAGGGCGACCACACAAGCACCTGCGACAAGCAACCACAACCAGTATGTTTTTGTCCCGCTGATTTCGTTTTGTTCGCCAAGCCACTTGGTGAGCGAGGTTATTCCCTCTTTTATTTGCCCAACGTTTTGGTTTACGGGCGCTGGTTTTTTACTTAAACTGTCGATTTGAACTTGGATAAATTTCATTTGA
>CAZZVO010000127.1:0-11354 GCA_964657505.1 uncultured Mucilaginibacter sp. | reverse complement strand
TTATAGTGTATGATTTATTATTTGTACAAACTTAAACTTTTTGGCAGATTTTCGCGGTTTTGGGGACAGATTATTAAAGCAGCAAATCTTTATACCGATAAAAACAGTATCCAATTTAAATTAACCTTTAAAGGTTCGGATTTTAGGTTGAAGCCAGCAAATCCAAAACCTGCTGCGTAGAATTTTTGGTATCCACTTTTTCGATCATTTTTTGGATAATTCCGCTTTGATCGATAATAAAAGTGGTTCGTGCAGTGCCGAGATATTTTTTGCCATACATGTTTTTCTCCACCCAAACGCCGTAACTTTCTACAATTGTTTTGTCGGTATCCGCAATTAACGGAAAGGGCAGCGCATGTTTTGCTTCAAATTTTTTGTGCGATCTCTCATCATCCGTACTAACGCCGATTACGTTATATCCCTGCTGCAACAATAATTCATAATTGTCGCGGAAACTGCAAGCTTCGGCCGTACAACCCGGCGTATCATCTTTTGGATAGAAATACAAGATCAGTTTTTTATCTAAAAAATCAGTTAGCGAAACTGTTTTTCCGTTTTGGTCTTTTGCTGTAAATGCTGGTGCTTTGTCGCCTTCTTTTAAAATCTGGTTCATATCGGTTCTTTAGATGCTTCTTTTATCGGTAAAAATTTAACGTCAGTTTTTTAACATTATCTTTTTGATCTGTAACTGCTAATTCCAATTTGTGTTTTCCTTTCGGACAATGTTCGTCAAAAAAATAACGGAACAATTTAGATTTATAATCGTGTTCCAACATCACCCATTGGCCGTCAATATAAGCGTTATAAGTTTTAATTCCAGATAAATTATCGCCAATGCGAAAAACCATATCTCGTGCGGCTGCCATATTTTTTCCTTCGGAGATGTTTTTTGGCGCAATTACCGGCGCAACCGTATCCAAAGCAATATAAAAATCGCCAAAACTACGCGCGTTTGCTTTTACAAAACCATCTTTAGAAACTCCGCCTTCCGATCCGCGTGCTGTATTTACAATTACCGCTTTATCCGCATTATTTCCAAGAGGAACATCAGGTTTTATCCAAATTTGAATGGTATCGTGCAAGGGTGTATAACGATTGTGTATGCGGTGGATAACAGAATAACCACCAATTTTTCTCGGCAAAGTGCTGTAGGTGAAATCGAGGTTATCGTACAAATCTCCTTCAGGGATAATTACTTTAACTTGATTTGTTAAATAAGCATTTTGCTGGTTATACTTAAAAAACGTTCCTTTCGTATCCACAATTGCGTTTTCCTGCGGAGGCGGAGTTGATTTGACCTGGAATTTAAGAACGGATTTATTGCCAGCCAGGTCTGTTACTACATATTCCATCTCGTGCAAAGCATCATCGTTAAAATCAATTACGCCGCGGTTTTGCGTGCCGTTGTACAAGCCAATTTGATTGCCTGGATCAACAAAACTTTTTTGGATCCATCTGCCATAACTTAAAAAAGCCGGATAATCTATATGCGAATTAATGGCATGGGTTTCATCAAAAGCAAAACGGTCTGCCGTAAAAACATACAGCGTTTTCCTATCAGCATTGAGTTGGATAGAATAAATACCATTTCGGTTGAAGGAAGTGCTGTTCATATCGTTCGTAACGATTCCAAAAGCCGATTGTCCGCTTAAACGAATCGGCGATGCTTCTTTTAGCCTATAATTTCCTGCAGCACCAACAACAGAAATAAACTGTTTGGTTGTGCCTTCGCTGAAAGGTTTTCCGTTGAGGTGATAAGTACATATCGAAACAATAGTTGGTGGCACGCGATCCGGAATGGTTAAGCCAAATAACTGTGCGTTGACAGTTTTTTCTGTCGAAGTTTCCCTGATCTCGAAGTGCAAATGCGGTCCGGCAGAAGCACCTGCATTGCCCGACCAGGCAAAAACTTCTCCTTTTTGGAGGATTACCTGCGAAATTTCTAACGGAATATCCGCTTCGTAAACCTGGTTTTTGTACTGATAATCTTTAATAATTTTTGCCAATTCTAAAGAAACACGTTCTAAATGCCCGTAAACAGAAGTATAGCCGTTGGGATGAGTGATGTAAACCGCCAAACCAAAACCACCATACTGCACCTTTATGCGGGAAACAAAACCTTCGGCAACGGCATGAACAGGAAAACCGGTGCGCTGGTTGGTTTTAAAATCCAGCCCGGAATGGAAATGGTTTGGCCTTAATTCGGCAAAAGAACCTGCCGTACTGGGCGGCAAATCTAACGGGTAACGAAAATAATCCTGCGGGTAACGGTAAATGCTTTGCGGCAAATTACTGTTTTGCGAAAATATTTGTGCGGATAAATCAGTATGGAAAACAAATAGCGAGCAAAAACCGAATAAAAGCTTTCTCAACATCCTATCGCACAAAAAAATCAAGCAGCTTCTCGTTTTCCAGATAACCTTCTAAATGGTCGCCTGCTTTTACTTTAGCAACACCTGCTGGTGTTCCGGTAAAAATCAAATCACCTTTTTTTAACGTGATGTACTGAGAGACAAAAACGATGATCTGTTCAAAAGAAAAAAGTAAATCTTTAGTATTTCCGGTTTGCCGTGTTTCCTGGTTTACATCCAAATGAAAGTTGATCTGGTAGATATCCACAAATTGGCTTTTCGGTACAAAATTGCTAACAGGCGCAGAGTTGTCAAAACTTTTAGCCAGTTCCCAGGGCAAGCCTTTTTCTTTGTGGCGTTGCTGAATATCTCGGGCAGTGAAATCAATACCTAAAGCAAGTTCATCGTAATAAGTTGCTGCAAATTTTTCGCTGATGTTTTTGCCTTCCTTGCTTACTTTAAGTATAATTTCTATTTCGTGGTGGATATCTTCAGAAAAATCGGGATGATAAAAAGGCTTGTTATCTTTTAAAACCGCGGTATCAGGTTTAATAAAAATAACTGGTGCTGCCGGTATTGGGTTGTTTAATTCTTTAGCGTGTTCGGCGTAGTTTCGGCCGATGGCAATTATCTTCATCGATATTCAATTTGAATCAAAACTATAAAATAAAAAAGCGCTGCCGTTATAAAACGATAGCGCTTTCACCATAAAATAGCTGTTACAGTACAGAAATGCGTTTAATAACAGATTCTGTGCCTACAATCATACGCACAAAGTAAAATCCGCTGCTTAACCGGTTGCTTAACTGGAAAGTATTTTTTTGCTCGCCAGCTTCTACATGTTGAGCCATCAAGGTCATTACGTCATTCCCTAAAACATCCATAATTTTGATGGAAACGTTCGTATTTTTCTTAACGTTATAGGTGAGATAAAGTTTATCAGTAATTGGGTTTGGATAGATACTTACATCGGTAAGCAGTTTTTCGTTCTCAATTTTGACGGTACTTTGCTTAGTAATACCAACCGGGTTTTGAGAAGGTTTAATTGATTGCACTTGTGCCGGTACTTTCAGGCCGTTTTTTAAATAGGAACCACGTTCTGATTTGGTTGTAAACCTGGATGGGATACTGTCAAAACTAACATTAACCTCATCACTTTTTTTCAATACAAAACTCAATGATAGGAATGCTGTAAACAAAACTAATATCGGGCTTAAAATCGGGTAGTTGTGTTTCATGTATTTAATCCTTATCAAAAGTAGATATTTACTTATGTACTAAAAATAACATCGATAAAAACAGTATTTGATTTAACAATATTTAACAACTGGAAAATGTCTAATTTCGTGCCAGCTTTACAAACAACCCAGTGTTTTACGTTTGCTACAACATACATACGTTAAGCAATAAAAATAGTTAATAAAAAACGTGAACCATAAGGATTTACACAAATTTTCTGCTGCCGGGTTTTTAATAAGTTTAGGGATAATTTATGGTGATATCGGTACTTCTCCGCTGTATGTTTTTACAGCGATAGTTAACAGTCAGCCTATTTCTAATATTTTGATTTTAGGCGGCATGTCCTGCATTTTTTGGACGCTCACCCTTCAAACTACTTTAAAATATGTAGTGATCACACTCCAGGCGGATAATAAAGGCGAAGGCGGCATTTTTTCCCTGTTTTCGTTAGTCCGTAAAAAAGCCAAATGGCTAATTGTTCCGGCCGTAGTTGGCGGTTGCGCCCTGCTTGCCGATGGAATTATTACGCCGCCCATCACTATTTCTTCGGCCATTCAGGGTTTGGATATTCTTTATAAAGGTTTGCCAACTATTTATATTGTGGTAGCCATTATCACCGGTTTATTTCTGATCCAGCAGTTTGGTACTTCGCTGGTTGGCAGGGCTTTTGGGCCGATCATGCTGATCTGGTTTACCATGATGGGTGTGCTCGGCATCTCGTACATCATCCAAATGCCTGCTATTTTTAAGGCACTAAATCCTTATTATGCTTACCAGTTATTGGCGCACGACCCAAATGCTTTTATTGTTTTAGGTGCTGTGTTTTTATGTACCACAGGTGCCGAAGCTTTATATTCTGATTTAGGTCATTGCGGCCGGGATAACATTCGCGTAAGCTGGGTTTACGTAAAAACCTGCCTCATTCTAAATTACTTAGGGCAATCTGTTTGGTTGCTGCATCACGAAAATTTGAAGTTAGGCGTGCGGAACCCTTTCTATGAAATCATGCCTCCGTGGTTTCTCATATTTGGGATTTGCATCGCAACGGTAGCTGCAATTATTGCCAGCCAGGCTTTAATTTCAGGTTCTTTTACTTTGATATCAGAAGCCGTAAGGTTAAACTTGTGGCCTAAAATAAAAATCAATTATCCAAGTAACCAAAAAGGACAGTTGTATGTGCCCAGCATCAATTGGCTGCTTTGGGCTGGATGTTTGACTGTTGTAGCAATTTTCCAAAGATCGGAAAGAATGGAATCTGCTTACGGTCTAAGTATTACGATTGCCATGCTCATGACTACCATTTTGGTTTCTGTTTATTTAAAGCGAAAAAAATATCCAAACTATATTGTCTATACTTTTTTAACGGTTTATGTATTGATAGAAGGCAGTTTTCTGGCCAGTAATTTAGTCAAGTTTGTACACGGTGGCTGGTTTACTGTCATGATTGGTTGTATTTTATTTTCGGTGATGTGGACCTGGCATGTTGCCCGAAAAATCAGGAACCGGTACATCAAATTTATTGAGTTGAGCGATTATTACGAGATTATCAAGCAGTTGAGCGATGATGAGTCTGTCCCTAAATTTTCTTCTCAATTGGTATATCTCACCAGTGCCAATTTTGCTTCGGAAATCGAATCCAAAATCATTTATTCCATCCTCCAAAAACAACCTAAAAGGGCAGATGTGTATTGGCTGGTGCATGTAGACGTGATGGACGAGCCTTATATTTCCGAGTATAAAGTAGATTTTTTAGTGCCAGGAAAACTGATCAGGATTGATTTTAAATTGGGCTTCCGTGTAGAACAGCGCATCAATGTTTTATTTAGAAAAGTAGTGGAGGAATTGGTAAAAAATGGAGAAGCTGATATTACCAGCAAATACACTTCGCTCAATAAATACAAAATTGTGGGTGATTTTAGGTTTATTGTTTTGGAGAAAATATTGTCGCGCTCGCACAATCTTTCTTTTATCGAACATTTTGTGATGGAGTATTACGTCATCCTGAAAAACCTTGGCCTTTCCGAAGAACGCGGTTTTGGGCTTGATTTAAGTTTCGTAACGGTTGAGCAAGTTCCGCTTTTACTGGCCGAACAAGAATCTGTAAATGTTACCCGTATCCGAACTCAATAAATTGAAATGCTTCTTTTAGCACACTAAAATTAGGGTGCTAAAAGAAGCATCGTGCTATTCCGCAGAGTTTAATTTACTGTGTTTGTAGCTGTATGTGAAATAGATAACCAATCCGATAACCAGCCAGATTAAAAACCGCAGCCAGTTGGTATAGCCCAATTCGGTCATCAAATAAAAACAACTCAGCAAACCTAAAACCGGGATAAGCGACAGGTTTTTGAGGAACGACAACACCGCCAGAACTGCCGAAAGTCCGAAGAATAAAAAGTAAGGCAGTTTATCCTGATCGCCGGTATAATGAAAAAGTGCGGTAAACGGTTTCCAAAAAGCAACAACTCCAATCAAAAATAAAACCGGTACAATATATTTAGAGTTGACGTACGGGATTTTGAACTTTTTGTGGCTCTGTTGATTCAGTTTAGCTTGTTGTTTACTTATAGCTTTGGATTCTAAATTACCATCGCCTATATCAGCCGGTATGTAAGTATCTGGATCAGATGGAAGGCTTTCATATTCAACGGAATTGTTAGAACTATCGGTTTTAAATTGCTTGTTTTCAGCTAAAGTTATGTCTGCCTGCACTTCATCATCTTTTGGCAACAACAAAACGCCACCGCAAACCAGTACAAAAGCAAATAAAGTACCGATGCTGGTTAAATCCGTTACTTCCGTCAGGTTCAAAAATAACGCCGGAATAGCAACCACAAAACCAGTAACAATAGTTGCAAAAGATGGCGTTTGATATTTTGGGTGGATGCGCGAGAAAGCTTTCGGCAGCAAACCATCGCGGCTCATGCTCATCCAAATACGCGGCTGTCCCATTTGGAAAATCAGCAATACGCTTGCAGTAGCAACAACTGCGCTGATGGATATTACATAACTGATATTCTTTAAACCGATGCGCGCAAAAACAAAAGCCAGCGGATCTTCTACCCGTAACTCTTTGTAATTCACCATTCCTGTCAAAACCAAAGCGATCAAAATATACAAAACCGTACAGATAATGAGCGAATAAATCATTCCGCGGGGCAAATCGCGCTGCGGGTTTTCGCATTCTTCTGCCGTTGTAGAAATGGCATCAAAACCAATATAAGCAAAAAATACGCCCGAAACACCTTTCATCACTCCAGAAAAACCATTGGGCAAAAATGGGTGCCAATTAGTTGGCTGAATATAAAAAGCGCCTAAAATAATTACGCCCAAAACAACCGCAATTTTTAAGATCACCATGGCATTGGTGGCTTTTTTAGTTTCGCGGATGCCGACGTAAACGAGCCAGGTAATCATGAAAACGATGAATAAAGCGGGCACATCTGCAATCAATTTTAAGCTGCCGATTTGCGGCGCGCTGCTCCAGGCTGCAGCAGCAAGACGCACGTTTTCATCAATCGCCGCACCAGACACTTTTAGTTTTTCTAACTGCCCGAAGCCACGGTAAGCAGAAAGATAATCCATTGTCAAAAAACCAGGGATATGAATATGAAAACCTTCCAGCAAATTAGTAAAATATTTACTCCAAGAAATGGCAACCGCAATGTTGCCAATGGCGTATTCCATCAACAAATCCCAGCCGATGATCCATGCAATTAATTCCCCAAAAGAAGCATAAGCATACGTGTAGGCACTGCCTGAAACTGGTATCCGCGAAGCAAATTCTGCATAACACAAAGCCGAAAAACCACAAGTAACTGCAGTGATTACGAAAAGAATGGTAACACCCGGGCCGCCGTTAAAAGAGGCCACGCCGATAGTAGAAAAAATACCGGCACCAATTACGGCCGCAATGCCCATAAAAGTTAAATCTTTGGTGCGGAGGACTTTGTTTAAGCTTGCACCGTGCTGGTTTTCGCCATCGCCGTAACCAGAGGCAAGGTCTTCCAATAATTTAGAAACTGATTTTTTTCGGAATAAACTTTTGTTCATTTACAGTATTATTGCGTTTACACTTTGACCAAACTTATTAAAAATTACGATAAAAATCAGACTGATCTTAAAAATTGAATGAATGAATCTAAGTTGAAGGATTTTTTGAAGAAAATGAGTCCGTTTTTGTACCCATATCTTCTTTTATTAATGATGAGTATTCTGCTGATGCTTATTTTTACGAAAGAGGAAATTTATTTTGCTGTTAACCATCGGCATACTGTTTTTACCGATGTTTTTTTTGCAAATGTTACGCAATTAGGTGCAAGTGAAGGTTGTATTTGGATCTCGATCGTCGTTACGCTAATCAATTTCCGTAAAGGTTTTTTACTGTCGAGCAGTTATTTGCTCAATTTTGTCATTTCGCAAACCATCAAACATTTAGTTAAAGCACCGCGGCCGCACTTGTTTTTTATCAAAAAACTAAGTGGAATTTACTTGGTAAAAGGAATAGTGATGTTAGATGCCAACAGCTTTCCGTCTGGCCATTCGGTTTCTGCTTTTACGGCTGCCGTGGTGTTGACTTATACAACTAAAAATAAATATTGGGGCGTTATTTTATTGCTGATTGCTGTTTTAGTGGCATACTCGCGCTTGTATTTGAGCGAACATTTTTTGATTGATGTAACCGCCGGTTCTGCTCTCGGCGTTTTCGTTACGCTCGTTTGGTTGTACTTTATCGACCGGCAGCCTTTTCTTCAAACTAAAGGTTGGAACCGAGGTATTTTCGGCAGCAAAAAACAAAACTTAGAAATTGATTAAGCTGGAAGAATGGTTTTTAATTGTTCGTCGGCCAGTTCCAAAACATCTAAAACTTGTTCTAAGGTAACGTTCGGGTAATCTTCCAGAAAAGCTTCTGTTGTTTTGGCTGCCTTTAGAAAGTTAAACAATATGGTAATGGCAATATCTGTTCCGGCAAAAACAACTTCCCCGTTTTGGTTTTGGATCGATCTTAATTCTGACAATTCCATAATTTCTTAAATTAACAATGTTTTAAATATAAAAATAGCTAACTGATCATCGGTTCTGGTGCTTCTTTTTCTCCCGAAAACAAAAAACCCAAACTCATGATAATACTGGTGCCAAGGATAATCAAAAATAACAAGCCGGTTTCAATTCCTTTCAACTTTAAATTTTCGGGCAAATTATAGTAAAGCAAAATTGTGATCAAACCGCGCGGCGAAATAAATACTTCGGGCAGTAAACCGGTTTTGCCAATATATTTTAAACTGATCAAACGGATGGCATAAATGGCTACCAAAATTACCACGCCGTATTCCACCACTTCTATATTTTCCAGTTCGTGCAAGTTCATGGTGAAACCGAAAATCACGAAAAAAAAAGTACGGATAATAAAAGCACTTTCTGCGGATAATTGAAAAAGCTGCCGTAAATCGCGGGAAAGTTTTGGGTACAAAAAGTACTTTCTAAACCATTTTAATTTGATCTGATTGGCATTGTTCAAAAATAAACCCAAAGCTAAAACGAGGATCAAGGCTGATAAATGGAACTGTTCGCCAAAAGCATAAACCAGCACTAAAATAGAAATGATGAGGAAAAACTTGACGTGATGCTGCAACCTGCTGAGCAAATAGAGCATAAAAAGACAAGAAACTACCGATAAAAGAAGTATCGAAAATGTTTCGAGTCCGAGGTTGAGAAAAGAACCAGGTTTAACATTCGGGTTATTGAGTACGAAATTGAACAGCACAATCCCCAAAATATCAGAGAAAGAAGTTTCGTAAATAATGTATTCCCTTTTACGGCCATCCAACGCCCCGGCAGAAGAAATAGCAATCGCCGAACTAACAATACTGAAAGGAATGGCATTTAGAAAACAAGACGCGAAAGTGCTACCCGAAAGGTGTTGTAAAATAAACGCCAAGACCACACTTGTGACCAACAAAATAGTTAGTGCCGAAAAAAACGAACGCAAGATCAACCCGTTTTTCTCTTTGTCGTATTTCAGTTCCAGTGCACCTTCAAAAACAATCAATATTAAACCGATTGTGCCTAGAGCTGGCAAAATTTTTAGAAAGTTAAAGGTTTTGAAACCGATATAACTCACCAGAAAATGTAAGCCGATGCCTAAAGCAAGCAACAGCAAAACTGCAGGAATGCGGGTTTTTTTGGCGATCAGATCAAACAGGTAAGAAAAAATAACCAATCCGCTGAGGATGATGAGCGCAGTGTAAGTAGTCATATTCGTTGTTGAAAGCGTACAGCGGAGAAGGCAAAAAGTGGATTTTAAGATCCGTTAATTTGAAAACAAAGTTAAATTAATGGTCAAACATTGATACTTCTTTTAACAGCTAAATTTTGTTCCGTAATCCAAAACTGAAGCTAAATAATAAAACAAAAGCTGATGTTTAACTTACAGCCGGTTTTTTGCTAAGTTGGTGTTAGGCTGATTATTTGTATTTAAAGAAGGAAATAAAATAGTTTAGGTTATTAAATTTTTCATGTCCGGCAAAAGAAATATTACAATCTTCTAAAAATTTATTAACTGGCTTATAATCGCTTATACTAATATCGTCGAATAAATATTTCTTTCCAGTATTAGAATAAACCATTATTCCTTCGTATGTCGTTGATTTTGTCATCAGTTTTGTAGTCGTAAACTCTTTTATATCCGTCATCCGAACAATATCCTTTTTTTTGAGGAAATAAGTTATTTCAAGTAATTTGTCATCTACGTTAATGTTAACTCCTTTTTGTAAAAAAAGTAATTGTAGAGAGATAACTACCATCATTCTAAAAAGGAATAAACATAAGAATATTAGAAATGCCACTTTCCATGAAAACTGAAACGATAGCTTTGATAATGGAGCACGGCACACAAATAAAATAATTATCGAAAGAACTATTGCTAATAGAATTGATTTCGAATACACTTGGTATTTGTTATAGCTAATATACATTCTTGATAGGTTAAGTTGGTGTACTATTCATTTCGTGCTTTACTACGAAAAAGATGCCTCAAAAACAGTATGAAGCGAGATACAACTTACTGTTTTTATGGCATAAAAATTCAAGCCTAAATTTTCTCCATTTCTGCCTTTACAAAAGCAGCCAGTTCTTTTACATATTCTGCACTAAAATCAAATTTGATACCGGCGGTTTCGTAAATTTCGGTGATGGTTTTGGTGTAACCGAGTTTTAAAGCATCCAAATATTGCTGCAAACCTTTTTCGGGGTTTTCTTTGTAGTTTTTCCAAACCGCAATCGCGCCAAGTTGTGCCATGCCGTATTCGATATAATAAAAAGGCACTTCAAAAATGTGCAACTGCTTCTGCCACAGGTTTTGTTCGGCTTCGCGATGCTCGTTCCAATCTACAAAATTGGCACCGAACTGCTCAAAAATTTGTGTCCAAGCTTCCGTTCTTTGTTTCGAAGTATGATCTGGATTGGTATAAATCCAATGTTGAAATTGATCGACTACGGCAACCCACGGAAGCGTTTTCAAAACATCAAAAAGCTGATCGCGTTTGGCGCGTTTTAAATCTTCTTCGTTCTCGAAATACACATCCCAATTGTCCATCGAAATTAATTCCATTGACATGGAAGCCAATTCTGCAACTTCACTTGGGCAATGTTTAAAATCGTTCAACTCCAAATTAGCAGTTAAGAAAGTGTGGATCGCGTGGCCACCTTCGTGCACCATCGTGGTTAAATCACGGAGAGTTCCGGCCGAATTCATGAAGATAAAAG